>JBDUEA010000001.1:0-57751 GCA_040002695.1 Gemmatimonadota bacterium
GGCAGGGCTGGCGGCGGCGGTGGGGGGGTGATGCCGGGTGCTGAGTGCTGAGTACTGTACTGAGTGCTGAGTACTGAGTACTGAGTGACGGGGACGGGTTGAAAGTTGAAAGTTGAAAGTTGAAGGTTGAAAGATGAAGTTTGAAGGTTGAAAGATGAAGGTTGAAGGTTGAAGGTCGCGGAGCTCGGGTCGCTGAGAGCGTGATCATCGCCCGCGGCTCCCGCTCCCGCTCCCGCTCACTCTCACCGCTCACCGATCACCGAATCTTATGCCTCCTCGCAATTCTCTCGAACGGCTCGTCGGGCAGCTGCGGAGCGGCGGGGTGTCCCGCCGGGATTTCGTGCTGCGCTCCGCCGCGCTCGGGCTGAGCCTCGTCTCGATCGGTACCTTGCTCACCGCCTGTGGCTCCGGCCAGAAGACCGGTGAGCAGGGCGGGGAACAGGCCGCCGGCGACCTCGGCCCGATGGAGAAGGAGCTGAGCATCTACAACTGGTCGGATTACATCGCACCTGACACAGTAGCGAACTTCGAAAAGGAATTCGGCGTCAAGGTCACGTACGATACATATGAGAGCAACGAGGAGATGGTCGCCAAGCTGCAGGCGGGCGCCAGCGGCTACGACATCATCGCACCCTCGAGCTACATCGTCCCCGTGCTCCTCGCCACCGACCTCGTTACACCACTCAGCCGGAAGTACCTCGCCAACTGGCCGAACATCGCGTCCATCTTCGTGAATCCGGTCTTTGATCCGGACAATGCGCACAGCGTGCCGTACCAGTGGGGCACCACCGGATTCGCGTACCGGAAGGACAAGCTGAGCGCCCACCCGGACAGCTGGGCCGTCTTTCTCGATCCGCAGTACCGGAACAAGATGACCCAGATGGACGACGAGCGGGACGTGATCGGTTCGTGGCTCCGGTATCGCGGCCACTCGCTCAACTCGACGAACCCGCAGGAGCTTGCGGCCGCAAAGGCCGATGCGATCGCCTCCAAGCGGCTGCTCAAGGCCTACATCTCGGCGCCGGTCAAGGCGCAGCTGATCTCGGGAGATGTGTGGATTGCCCAGCTCTGGAATGGCGATACCGCACAGGCGAAGGTCGAGCAGCCGAACATCGAATACGTCGTCCCCAGGGAAGGCTGCACCATCTGGGCGGACAGTCTCATGGTCCCGCGCTCAGCTCCGCACAAACGCGCCGCGCATGAATTCATGAACTACGTCCTGCGCCCCGAAGTCGGCGCGGCCATCTCCAACACCACGGGCTACGGCACTCCGAACGCCAAGGCGCTCGAGCTGATGAAACATCCGGTGCCGTATCCGACTGCAGAAGAGTTCGCGAGGCTGGAATACCAGAAGGACCTGGGCAAGGACCTGGAGCCCTGGGATCAGATCTGGACGGAGATCAAGAGCGCGTGAGATGGCGGAGAAGAGGGAGAGGACGGAGAGAATCGAGTGGTGAGATTGCCTTCAGTAGTTACCTCTCCGCCTTTTCCGCCCTCTCCGCCCTCCCCGAATGGAGCAACCATTGCGTCTGCCCGATGCCGAGGTCCTGAAACACACCCGGAGATACCTCTCGCTGCTCGAGGGAGGAGCGCTCTCCGTCGAGGAAAAGCACGCGTTCATCAGCGAGACCGTCGACAACTACGCCGAGTATTACAATCGCGGGTTCATTACCTACCGCAAGTCGGTGACCGAGGCGGGGCAGTTCGCTGCATTGGAGTGGTCGGGATCCGGCTCGATTCTCACCGATCTCCTCGGCCGCGAATACATCGACTGTCTCGGCGGCTATGGCATCTTCAGCGCCGGCGTGAACCATCCGAAGATCGTGAAGGCAGTCACCGAGCAGCTTCAGCGCATGGCCCTCAACAGTCAGGAACTGCTGGAGCCGTGGCGTGGCGCGCTGGCGCGCGTCATCGCCGAAGTCACACCAGGTGACCTGCAGAATTCCTTCTTCATCAACAACGGGACCGACGCGATCGAAGGCGCCATCAAGCTCGCGCGCCTCTATACCAGGCGACACACCTTCATTTCGACCCTGAGCGGATTCCACGGCAAGACGCTCGGCGCCCTTTCGCTGATGGGCAAGGCATCGTTCCGGGAACCGTTTCAGCAGGGGCTGCAGGATGTTCATTTTGTCCCCTACGGTGATGCCGACGCGCTGGAGCAGGAGCTCAGCCGCGCTGAAGCGGTTGGCGTCCGGATAGCAGGGGTGGTGCTCGAACCCGTGCAGGGAGAAGCGGGTGCCGTCGTACCGCCCGATGACTATTTCCCGCGGGCCCGCGCGTTGTGCACCCAACACGGTGCGCTGCTTATCGCCGACGAGATTCAGACCGGCATGGGCCGGACCGGCAAGCTCTGGGGCGTGGATCACTGGAATGTGGCGCCGGACATCATGTGCGTCGGCAAGTCGATCGGCGGCGGCGTGATGCCGCTCTCGGCGTTCATTTCCACAGCGAAGATCTGGGAAGTGATGATCCCCAACCCGATCATCCATTCCACCACCTTCGGCGGCAATCCCCTGGCATGCGCGGCCGGACTCGCTGCCATGCAGGTTACGCTCGAGGAAGATCTTCCGGGGCAGGCCGCCACCAAGGGCGAGTTCCTGCTCCGCGAGCTTGCCGCGCTTCAGCGCAAGTATCCGCAGGTGCTCAAGGATGCGCATGGGAAGGGCCTGCTCATCGGGATGGAATTTCCGGTGCAGGAAATCGGCTGGAAGGTCGCCTCCGGCCTGTTCAAGCGCGGCGTGCTGGTCGCCGGTACCTACTCGAAGGCGCAAGTCATCCGTATCGAGCCCGCGCTGAATATTCCAATGCACCTGCTGCAGGAGATGCTGAACCGGCTGGAAGATGCATTCAGGGAAACGGCCGAGGGCTTATGAACCGCAGCCCGTAGCCCTCGCTGTTCCCGATCCCCCTCAAACCTCCCGCTCACCGCTCACCACTCGCCGCTCACCGCTCACCTAATAGATGTACGACACCCCCAGCCCAAAACTCACCTGGTCCTTCTTCCCGCCGAATACCGGAAGGTTTGATCGATCGTAGCGGATCTCCGGACGCACGAGCGCATTCTCCCAGCTCCTGATGTTGAGCGTGACGGTGCCGCTGCCGAATTTGTGCGCGAGGTCTGCTGCTGGTGCGGTTCCTGTGAAGAAGCCGATCGAGCGCGCGCCCTGTTTATCGTCGACGTAGTCGCCGCGCAGTGCCACGCCGATCTTCGGCGTAATGTCCGACGTAAGCCACACACCGCCCGCCCACCATGACGCATCGTTGCCCGACGGAGCGGCGTGCTGCTCCTTGCCGGCATCGAACTGCGCGGTCAACGCCACGCTGCCTGCCAGCTTCCGGCTCAGGAGTGCTTCACCACCGTAGCGCTGGTTCGAGCCGGACGGATCGATGGCGAGCGGCTGTTCCGGGCCCACGTAGCCGAGCACCGAGAAGCCGGTCTTCGCATCGGGCGTGAAGCCCAGGCGCCCCATGAAGGATTTTTTCGTGTTGTTGTCGGTCAGCAGGTCCCAGCCGTTGATCACGCGCACCTCGGCGTCCACTGTCGGGCCGAACTTGAGGTCCGAGCCGACACCGGTGTTCGTCGTGTTCTCGACGAAGATGAACTGGTTGCCGATCGACAGGTTGGGATTGGCGACGTCTTCGATCACCTCGAGTCCCATCAGCGTCGGACTCTTGCCGGCCTTGAACTGGATGTAGCGGTCCTTGCCGGTAGGAACGTTGAGCGTCACGAGCGCCTGCGTCACGTCGCCGAGGGTGCCGAGTCCGAGGCCGCTCGCCTGGAAGGCCGTGCCGTTGGTGCCGAGCAACGCGTCGACCTGGAAGCCGGCGCTGAGCGAGCTGGTTTCGACGGGTTTTGCCAGCACGATCTTCGCGGCGTTGAACATGAACTGATCGTGTCGGGTGTCGTACAATCGCCCGGCGATCGTTCCACCGTTGTCGTTGGTTGAATACGTGTACGAGGCCGTCACGTACCCGCTGAGCTTGACTGGAAACGCGGCGGTTGTGGCGGTCGCCGCAACCGCAGCCGTGTCCGGCGACTGCGCATGGAGCAGGCGCGGAAGGCCGATCGACGCCAATGTTACGACGACCAGGGTAGCACACCGGCGGATCATGAGCGCTCCTGAGGAGGAAGTGAAAAAAAATCGGCCCGCTCCAAGCGAGCGGGCCGCGGCGAAACGGAGATAAGAAACCGTCAGGCGCTAACGGACCGCTTTCTCACCGCAGGATGAGAATTGAGGAAAGGGTTCGAGTTTCGAGATGCGCGCATTCCGGTTCCAGCGATTACGAGGAGAGCACAGTAGGCATTGGAAAACATCGCGTCAACGAAAATTTGCGATCATTGCGAAATCCTCATTCCGATTCGTCGAATCCTTACATTTCTGTGATCTGGTCCGACGAATTTGTGCGCGTATTCGGGATTCGCGACGCGTTTCTCTGCTCTTCTGCATTCAGCATGCCGGGTTGCGCACCGCTGTACCAGCGCGCAACTTCCCCTTCACATGCACTCAGAATTCTCCGATGATCCTGCGTCCTCTTTCCTCGACCGCCTCGGTGAGCTTGTGCGCTCGCTTCGAGGCCGGCCGGCGGACCCGGGCAACGAAGTACGCCTGCTCCACTCCCTGATGTCTTCCGCGCCAGAGGCTCCGGTAGTAATCGAAGCCGGCGTCGAGAATTCCTGGGACGAGGAGGAGCGCCTGAGCAGTCGGCTGCTCGCCCGCGGGGTGGACCTCGTGCGGATTTCGCCCGCCGCCAGGGGCGATGAGCTGCTGGCGCTCGCCCGCGCACTGGCGGATGATGTGCTCGCGGTGCCCAGCACGCCGATGGTGCAGGTGGAGATGGTGCCCGTCGCCCCTCCCCGCTCTGGCTCGGACAATGGCCGCGCCAGGCTCGGCGAACCCGCGCAGAACTTCTTCAGCCCGGTACTCGGCGAGGTGCGGTCCGCCGCGCGTTCGCAGGCGCCGGGAAGCACCGGTGCGGAGACGGCGCGGCTCGAGGCGGCAGTGGAGGATGCGGTGGCGCGCGCCTCGTGGGTGGAAGTCGCGCACATGGTCCAGGCGCTGATTCGTCTGCTTCCCGCCATCAGCGAGATGAACCGCCGTAGCCACGCCATCTCCATGCGCCGGCACCTCACCCGGCCGGTGCTCGAAGGACTCATCGAGACCGCCTTCCGTATTCCCGAGGAAGAGAAGCGCATCGGAGAAGTGCTTCGCTGGGCCGGCATCGGGGCCGGAGAGCTGATGCTCGAGATCATCCGGCATTCCGAGGCGGTCGGGCCACGGGCGTTCCTCTTCACGGCACTGGGCGGCATGCCGGAGGCGTATTCCATCGTAATGCCGCTGCTCTCGAGTCCGTATTGGTACGAAGTGCGGCACGCCGCCGAGCTGCTGGGTCTCATGGGAGACCCGCGGGCGATCGACCACCTGAGCGCGCAGCTGCAACATCCCGATGAACGAGTTCGGCTCGCGGTGATCGAGGCTCTCAGCCGCTTTCCCGGGCGGTTCGTGGTCGAGCCGCTCCGGCAGGCGTTGTCTCATGCGTCGCCCGCGACACGCGCCCACGCGGGCCATGCGCTCGCTGCAAGGCGGAGCGGCGCCTTTGCGATGCCGCTCCTCGCTGCGCTTGAGGTGGAGAAGGATCAGACCGTCTGGCGCGAGCTGCTTCGAGCGCTCACCCGGATCGATGCGCCGGAAGCGATCCAGGCGCTCGTGCGGCTCGCGGTCGAGCGTCGCTCGCTGCTCCGCCGCGGAGGTCACACCGGGCCGCAACGTCTGCTAGTGGTGGAAATGCTGGCCGAGTCGGGAACACCACACGCCCGGCAGGCGCTGGAGCGGATTGAGGTGGAGGGAGATCCGGCGGTGAAAGAAGCGGCGGCGCGGGCGTTGGAAAGCAGGTAGCAGGTGGTGGGTGGTGGGTGGTAGGTGGTAGGTGGTGGGTGTTAGGTGTTAGGTGTTAGGTGTTAGGTCGTGGGTGTGAGACCTCACGTGTATTGTCATCGACGTTTCGGCGCAGCCGATTGTTCCGCCCTCTCCGCCCTCTCCGCCCTCTCCGCCCTCTCCGCCCTCTCCGCCCTCTCCGCTCCTACTTCTCACCATCCTTCGGCTTCGCCAGCAGGCGCTCGGTGAACGAGAGCCGCTCCTCGAGCTCGGCGACCCGGAGCTGGGCCTCCTCGAGGTCATCCAGTCGGTGCTGCACCTGTTCGATTTGGGTCGCCTGTTCGTTGCTGAGTTTGCCATGCTTGCCGTGCATCGAGGACGGCATGAGACGCATCATGACGCCGATGCCTGAGAAGAAGGCAAAGGTGATGAACCCGACTCCCATGGCCCACTCAGGCAGACCGAGCATCGGCGACCTCCGCACAACGGATCTTACATTTCATTCCAGGAAACCAGCGAACCCACCGGCCGCATCCTCAGGAACGTCTGAAAATCGGGATGCCGCTCGACTGCGGCCGCAAAGGCGTCGAAATCCGTGAAGTCCGCGTCGGCCAGCTCGACGCGAGCCCGGGGCACGGTCGGCGTCGGCTGATACTCAAGGTCGCACACGATTTCGCGGACCGCCTCGAGTTCGCCATCGGCATCGGAGATGGCAAGCTCGCGGACGAAGGTGACGTGGATGAGCGCATCCGCCGGGTCCGGCATGCCGATGTGCACGTAGACCGCTTCGCCGTCACACAGCGCCTGCTGGCGGGCGAATTCCTTGAACACCCGCCACGCCCCCGCCGGCTCCAGTCTATCCGGATCGAGCCCCGCTGCTTTCAATGCTTCTTCCAGCGCCGGCCCCGCGTCATTGAGCCCCAGCATCAGCCACTCAGCGGAAGAATCCATTTTATTGCATCCAACTCTCTCCTCTCCTCCCGCTCACCCCTCACCGCTCACCGCTCACCGCAGTTCACCCTCCCGTCTTGTGGATCGCGAACGACTGCACATGCACGCTCAGGTTGTGATTCACCCGGATCCCGGCGATGCCATTGGTGTCGATGTCCTTCGCGGCGCCCGACCAGACATCCTTGCCGTTCACGTTGAACGTCACGGAATCCTTGCCGAGTGTGACGGCGACCGTGTATTCGGTGGATGGCTTGTCGGGATCGGCCTTGGGGATCGCGGCGTTGGGCGTCCACTCCTTGCTGACCACGTCCGATGTTTTTTCTCCGTCACGGCGCTTGATCTTGAAAGTGCCGTCTCCGCGCACCAGGAAGTAGGTGTACTTCTGGTTGGGACCCTGCAGGTCCTGGCCGCCGGTGAAGATTCCGAATCCTTCGTGATGTCCGGAGCCCTTCTTCGGGAAGTAATGAATGGTGCTGATGATGTGAGCGGGGGGCGTGGCTGTATTCTCGTTCCGATAGAGAATGGCCGCGGTGCCCATCGTCAGGTGGAAGCCGGGCTCCATCGGCTGGAACTGGACCATCGTGGCCGGCCCCTCATCGGTCCGGACGCTCCATCCCGGCGGAAAGACTCCTCCGCCCGGCAATGCCATCGCGTGGTCGTGGCCCGCGGCCGCGGGAGGGTGCGCGGGCTTGGCGGGCTGTTGCGCCACCAGCGGCGCCGCGAGGCCGAGCAGTGCGAGAGCGAGGGTAAGGCGCATCGGTATGACCTCGTGGAAGTGGATTTCCGGGTGCCGCTTGAGGGCGGCGTATCGTGAAAAAAAAGGGGACCGATCGCCCGTTGCGGGCTCCCCGGTCTCCGGGTTAACCTACCTGACGCTATCCTTCGATTCACTCCGGGATGAGACAGTCATGGAAATCTTCGGTCGCATCTTCGCCGCCATCGGAGCGGGTGCCGTCCTTGCCGCACTCACTTTCGTCTCGCTGCTCATCGGCGTCATCGTGAACGGCATGATCATCCTGATGTCCGGCGGGCCGATCGATGAAATCCTCCGGAAGCGCGGAGAAACTGTGCACACGCCCGGTCAGATCAAGTAGCGCCGTCCGGCCGAGCCGGGTTGGTCTCCGTTCCGGTTGACGGCCCCTTACGGATGATCCGGTGACTCGGTGTCGTCCACCCGCGCCGGAGTCGAAGCCGCCTTGACCGCCGCATCGTAGTTGATCTTGAGACTTCCCAGCAGTTCCCGCAATCCACGCACCTTGATCTGCACTCCCCCGCCGCGACGATTCATCGAAGACATCAGGCCGGCCGTCTCAGCCACTCCGCTGATGCTGAGCTGCGAGGCGCCCGACTTTATCTCATCGAGAACCCTGCCGACTCCCTTGACGACGACTTCGTCGGCCTGCATCGCGGACATCTGTTCGATCACGCTCTGAATTCGCGCGATCTTGGGGGGCAGCATCTGGAGAAACGCGAGCTGCGCCTGCTGTCGGGAACTGAGTTTGATGGCCATACGGAAGAGTAGCCCCTAGCCGACCCGGGGGAAACGGCCTCCCGAGCGATCCTCGAGGCTTCCCGGAGTGAGGTCACCCGCCTACGTTCCCCGCCGGCCGGAGCTCGGATTCCCTGAAACCCCGCTACCGGTTCTCCGTCATTTGACCGTCGCGCCCGGGCCCAGAACCGGACCTGCGACTCTGCGTCCCTCGCGCTGTTCCGGCCTGCAACTGATTCGAGCCCGATGAAAATTTCGGATCTGTCCATCCGCCGTCCCGTGCTGGCGAGCATGCTGAGTCTGGCGCTCGTGCTGTTCGGTGTCATCGGCTACACCCAGCTTGCCGTCCGGGAATTTCCCGACGTCGATCCACCGATCATCTCGGTGTCCACGGTGCTTCCCGGCGCCAATCCGCAGGTCGTGGAGTCGGCCGTCACCGACATTCTCGAGGAAGAGCTGAGCACGGTCCCAGGTCTCCGTACGCTCACCAGCTCGAGCTCCGAAGAATCGAGCAACATCACGCTGGAGTTCACGCTCGACCGCCGAGTCGAGGATGCGGCGCAGGACGTGCGCGACAAGGTCTCCCGTGTTCGAGGCCGACTCCCCGTCGACGTGCTCGAGCCCGTCGTGGCCAAGCAGGAGGCGGATGCCCAGCCCTTCTTCTGGCTTGCGCTGTCCGCGCCAAACCTCGATCTGCTCCAGCTCTCGGACATCGCCGATCGGGTGGTGAAGACCCGGCTCCAGAGTCTTCCCGGTGTGGGCAGCGCGATCATCGCCGGCGAGCGCCGCTACTCGATGCGGATCTGGCTCTCCTCCGCCGGGCTCTCCGCGCGCGGGCTGACGGTGCAGGACGTCGAAGCGGCGATCAAAAGCCGAAGCGTCGAGATCCCCGCCGGCCGCATCGAATCCGAACGCCGCGAATTCACCGTGCGCTCGCTTGGAGAGCTGAAGACACCGGAAGAGTTCGGCGATCTCACCGTCGCGTCGCAGAATGGCCAGCTCACCCGGCTCAAGGACCTCGCTCGTGTCGAGCTCGGCCCCGAGGACGAACGGGGGGCGCTCAGATACAAAGGCATCCCGGCAGTGGGCATCGGCGTGGTCCGCCAGTCGAAGGCCAACCTGATCAACGTGGCCGACGAAATCCGCGCCTCGCTGCCCGCCATGAAGCAGGCCCTGCCGCCCGGCGTCGAGATCATCCCCGCCTTCGACCAGTCGATCTTCGTCAAGCGGTCGATCAAGGAGGCGCAGGAGACCCTGATCATCGCGGCGATCCTCGTCGTGATCATCATCTTCATCTTCCTGCGAAATCTGCGGGCGACGATCATCCCGGGTCTCGCGATTCCGGCGTCGATCGTGTCCACCTTCGCGATCATGTACTTCTTCGGCTTCTCGATCAACAACCTGACGCTCCTGGCGCTCACGCTCGCCATCGGGATCGTGGTGGATGACGCGATCATCGTGCTCGAGAACGCCTATCGCCACCAGGAGGAGCTGGGTGAACCCCCGCTCGAGGCGGCGATCAACGGCACCCGTGAAATCTCCTTCGCCGTGCTCGCAACGACCATTTCGCTGATCGCGGTCTTCACCCCCCTCGCCTTCCTCAAGGGCAACATCGGCCGGCTCTTCAACGAATTCGGCATCGCGGTCGCCGGCGCGGTCGCCATTTCCGGCTTCGTGGCGCTCACGCTGACCCCGATGCTCTGCGCTCGGATCCTTCGGGTGCCGCCGAGCCACGGCGCATTGTACCGGATTCTCGAGCGCGGGTTCGAAGGCATCGCCTCGGTCTATGCCAGGACGCTGGGCGTGGCGCTTCGCTTCCGTTGGTTGGTCGTCGCCGGCACCGTGGGGACCACGCTGCTCGCCTACCTCGTCTTCACTTCGCTCAAGCAGGAATTCGTTCCGTCCGAAGACCGCGGCTATTTCATCACGTTTATCATCGCGCCGGAAGGGTCGACGCTGGCCTACACCGACCAGTACCAGAAGCAGGTCGAGGAGATCGTCGCGCGTACCAAGGACGTCGAAGGCTACTTCAGTGTCGTTGGCGGCTTCCTCGGGAGTCCGAGTCGGGGAATCGTCTTCACCCGCCTGACTGACTGGAGCGACCGAAACCGCTCCGTGCAGGACATCCTCAACGAGGTGCAGCCGCAGTTCTTCGGAGTGCCCGGAACGCTGGTGTTCGCGAGCAATCCACCGGCCATCGGCGGCGGCGGATTCGGCGGTCAGGTCCAGTTCGTCCTTCAGAACCCGAATTTCGATCTGCTCGGCAGCGGCATGGATTCGCTGCTCAGTCGCGCGCGCCGCATCAAGGGTCTCGTGAACGTCGATACCGATCTTCGGGTGAACAAACCGGAGCTCACCGTGAGCTTCGACCGGGACCGCGCGGAAGACCTCGGCGTTCCCGTCGGCGATGTAGCCGCGACCCTCCAGACGATGCTTGGCGGGCGGCGGGTCGGCACCTTCACGCGCGCGAACAAGCTCTATTACGTAATTGCCCGCCTCAAACCTGAAGAGCGCGCCACCCCGAGCGACATGAGCGGACTCTATCTCCGCGGGAAGGGCGGCGAGCTCGTCAAGCTGGAGGCGCTCGCGTCGGTCAAGGAAGGCGTCGGGGCCCGGAGTCTGGCGCACTTCAACCGGATCCGCGCCGCGACCCTGACCGCGAGTCTGGCGCCGGGCTTCGCGCTCGGCGAGGCGCTCGACTCGCTCAACCGGATTGCCGCCGAGGTCTTGCCGCGCGGGAGCACGACGGCGCTGGCCGGCGAATCACGCGAGTTCGCCGAGAGCGGCTCCGCGCTCTACTTCGCCTTTGCGCTTGCCCTCGTCATCGTGTTCATGGTGCTGGCCTCGCAGTTCGAGTCGCTGATTCACCCCTTCACCGTGCTTCTCGCCGTCCCGCTCGCCGTCACCGGCGCGCTCGTGACACTGCTGGTGTTCAAGTCCACGATCAATGTGTACAGCCAGATCGGCGTGATCCTGCTCATCGGCCTCGTGACCAAGAATTCGATCCTGCTGGTCGAGTATACCAATCAGCTGATCGAGCGCGGATCGGACACCGTCTCCGCCGTGCTCGAAGCCGCCCGTATCCGGCTCCGTCCAATTCTCATGACCTCGGTCGCGACGATCATGGGCGCCGTGCCGATCGCCTTCGGCCTTGGCGCAGGCTCGACGAGTCGCCGCCCGCTCGGCTATGCCATCGTCGGCGGCATTCTCTTTTCGACCGTCCTCACCCTGTTCGTCGTGCCGGTCTTCTACGTGCTCTTTGACGGGCTCCGGCGCCACGCGCCGCATCCCGCGCCCGCGCCCGCGCTCACCACGGCGGATTCCATGGGAGGGGCCGAGTGATCGTTCCGCTCATCGCCCTCCTGCAGCTCACGGCGACAGTGCCGCAGGCACCAGCGGACTCGGCGCCGCGCGTGACACTCGCCGAAGCACTGCAGCGCGCCTCGCGGTTCGATCCCGAGTATGTGCGCGCCCTCGGCCAGGTGGACCAGGCGGAGTGGGGACGCCGAGCTGCGCGGATCGCGTTCATCGCGCCGGCATTGAGCCTGAGCCTGGATGCGACCAAGTACGATCGCCCGTTCTTCAACATCGGGACCAGCGGCCTTACCTCGACTTCCGTCACCGCGCAGTGGAATGCGCGCTACGAGCTGTTCAGCGGCCGCAAGTTCGCCGATCTGGGCCGCACCGCCGCGGAGCTCGAGAGCGCCACCGCCGGCGAGCTCCAGTCCCGCTTCGCCACCGCGCTGCTCACGGAGTCGGATTATTACGCCGTGCTCGCGGACCAGGAGCTCACCCGTGTCGAGAGCGAACGGGTCACTCGCGCGGAAAGTCAGCTCGCGGTCGCGCGCGCCCGCGTGACCTCGGGCGGCGCGGTGCAGACCGACTCCCTGCAGCTTCGACTCGAGCTCACCCGTGCCCGGGTCGGATTGCTGCGCCAGGCTGCCGCGCTCCGTACTGCGCGTCTCGAACTCGGCAGGCGCGTCGGAATTTCCGGTCCGGTGGATGCGGTGCCGCTGGATACCATGCCCGCGTCTCAGCTTCCGCTCGGCCTCGCCGAGGCGGTCGATCGCACCTTGCGCCAGGGGCCCGAGTATCGCGTTGCGCGCGCCAACGAACGCGCCGCCGCTGCCTTCTATCAGGGACGCCGTGGCACCTACCTGCCCGTGCTCACACTCTCGGCCAACAACAGCCGGTTCGACAATCATCTCTTCCCGAGCGCCAGCGTCGTCACCTCGGTGTCATTCGGCGTGAGCCTGCCGCTCTGGGACAACGGCAACCGGGAGATCGCGCTCACGCAGGCGCGCGTCAACCGCGATGTTTCGCGCACCGTTCGTGAGGACCTCGAACGCGCCGCACTCCGGGACGTCACCGAGGCGTACGACGCCTACGAGACCGCGCGGGCGAGCACCGACCTCGCGCAGCAGGCGGTGCTGGTCGCCGTCGAGAACAATCGGGTGCAGGAGCTGCGCTATCGTTCCGGCGCCACCACGATTCTCGATCTGCTCGAGGCGCAGGCCGGACTGACGGCTGCCCAGTCGGATCTCGTGCAATCCCGCTATGCCAACCGCCTCGCCCTCGCCGGCCTCGAGGCGATGCTCGGACAACGTCTCTTCAGCGGGAAGCAGTAAGATGAAATCCACGATCGCATCGCGACCGCCTGCACCTGTTTCCCGGGGGATAGTTTTGACTCTGAGATCCGCACTGACGCTCACACTGGTGCTGCCACTGGCAATCCTCGCATGCGGCAAATCGGGTAAGCCGGTGCCCGGGGCCGCGGGCGTGTCCGGCGCAATGCCCGCCATGCCGGTCGAGGTCGCGGTTGCGCGGAGGGACACCGTGGTCGACGCCGTCGCCGCCACCGGTCAGATCGAAGCGATTCAGTCCATCGAGCTGCACCCCGACATCGAGGGGCGTCTGACCGAGATTCTCATCGCCGAGGGGTCCGTCGTCGGACTCGGAACTCCGCTCTTCAAGGTCGATGATGCGGAGCTCAAGGCGCAGGTGGCTCGCGCTGAGGCGGACCGGGACCTTGCGGCGCAAGCGCTCACCCGAACCCGCCAGTTGCTCGAACAGAACGCCTCATCTTCCTCCGACATGGAGAAGGCCGAAGCGACCGCGAAGGGCAGCGACGCACAGCTCGACCTGCTCAAGCTCCGTCTCTCGCGCACCACCGTTCGCGCGCCCTTCGCCGGCGTCATGGGCCAGCGCTTCGTGAGTCTCGGTGACTACGTCACGACCAGCAGCCGGCTGGCCGCGCTCCAGACGGTGAATCCCCAGCGCGCCACCTTCGCGGTACCCGAACGGTACGCCGAGCGGCTGAAGGTCGGGCAGAAGGTGACGTTTCGCGTTGCGGCGCTTGGCAATCAGGAATTCATCGGAGAGGTCGACTTCGTGGACCCGGTAGTGCAGCTTCCGGGGCGGACGATTCTCATTAAGGCGCTGGTCCCGAACGGCCGCCGCCAGCTTCAGTCCGGCATGTTCATCGAAGCTCGACTCGCGACCGACGTGCGTCCCAATGCCATCATCGTTCCTGAAGATGCAATTCTTCCGCTGCAAGGCGCGAATTTCGTGTGGGCGGTGGTCGACGGAAAAGCCGCGCGCCGCCAGGTGGGACTCGGCGTCCGTTCTCCTGGGTTCGTCGAAGTCACCAGCGGCGTCGATGCCGGAGACCAGGTTGTCGTCGGAGGACAGGAAAAACTCGGCGAAGGCGCGCCGGTCAAGGCCACTGTCGTCGAAAGGAAAGCGGTTGTTCCTGCGGAATGACGGAGAAGGTGGAGAGGGCGGAATCCGCCCCTGCGGACCCGCAGTGCGTCGTTCTATATTCTTCGCCCTGTCCGCCCTGTCCGCCCTGTCCGCCCTGTCCGCCTTCTCCGTCCTCGCCGCCCTTTTCTCTCCCCTCTCCGCCCAGGCCGTCTCCCCCGCCGCCGGTCGTTGGACGTTCAGTCTTTCGGGCGGCATGCCGCCGTCCGTGCGCGGCGAGCTCCGGCTCGTGGAACACGCGGGCCTGATCACCGGCACACTGATCCTCCAGGACGCCGATACTCTGCCGCTCGCCGTGACCGATGGTCATCTCGATGCCGGCGGAAAAATCGAATTCCATTCCGCTCTCGATGGTGGCACCCGCTTCACCGGCCGGCTCGATGGCAATCAGATCTCCGGAGAAGCGTTCTCGGGTCGAGCGGGCATGCACGAATGGGACGCCGGGCGCCTGCTCGAGGACCAGGAATACTACGCCTCGTCGCCGCGCTTCACGCTGCACGAAATCCTGTTCGGTCAGAGCGATTCGACGCTGCGGATCCCCGGCACCTGGCTCGCGGCCGCCGATGCCGCCGGAGAAACACCCGCCTCCGTGCTCGTCGCATACGATTCCGTCGCCGGGCGCGCCGCGCTCCCGGCGCTCAAGGGAGACACGCTCGAACTCTGGTCCCTCCTCCGCCTGATGGGGATCTATCGCCGCGCCGAGTTGGTGAACGCCTCCATCCATACCCTCGAGGCGATTCGCGCGACTCTACCCGCGGATTCAGTGCGGGCGCGCTTCGACTACCTCTTCCATCCCGCTGGCACCTGGCAAGTAGACCTGCATGACGTAGCCCTCGCTCGCGCGCGCCGGGGCCATCGCACCATCACCTGGGATTCCGCCGGGCCTGCGCTCGAAGCGGCCGGATTGCTCGCCGAACCGGTGCCGGATGGAAGCGAGCGAATCCCGCTCGCGCTCTACCGGCTGCTGGCGATCAGTCGCGCGGACACGGCGGCCTATACCGTCGCGCTGCAAGCCATGAAGCAGCGCGAACCGGCTTCCGCCGCGTCAGTAACCGCGCTGCTGGAAGGCTACGGAGAAGCGGTGGACTGGTATGGAGAAGCCATGCGTTTCTTTCTCCAGCAACCGTGGTTCGTGGACGCCACCGGGCGCCACTCGCTTGCCGATCTCGCGCGCGACCACTGGGGCGCGGCCGCGCGGCAACTGCCGGATGTCGGTGCTCACATCTACGGCTATCCCGAGGGCGCGCCACATATCGGCATGGCCGGCCTCGTCCCGGATCTCATCCGGGTCGACAATGTCGCCGGACGCCAGTGGCTCGAGCGGCACGGCTCCGCCGGCCTGCTCGAAGTGATCCGAAGCCTCGCCCCGACGGGAACCGGTGCTGGAGCCTCGACGATTTCCGATGGCCGGCGGGAATTGCGCGTCACCAGCGTCGCCACCGAGGTGCACCACGCATTCAACGGTTTTCTGGAGCCGAGGGACGGCATCCTGGTCGATCCGAGTTACATGCCGCTCGTGGCACTCGGTACCGTCATGCATGAGTGGCAGCACATCCTCCACGAGCATGCCCGCCTCGCACTGACCGGACCGGACCGCGCCGTGATCGTGACGAGCGGACGGGTCACGCTCATTTCGTCCAATCGGTATCTCGCCGAGGGACTGGCGGAGACCGGCTCCGAAGAGATGCTGGCCCCCGTAGTGGCGCGGTATCCGCTCATGGGCTTCGGCGAGGCGGAGAAGCGTGCCAGCCTCGTCGATCCGCACGCCGAGGATCCGCATCTCGTTGGATATCTCATGGTGCGCGCCCTGGGTCGCGTCGTGCACGATCGCGCGCGGCGTGACGAGTTGCTCGCGCGCTATGGCGCTCGGCCGCTGGCCATCCTCGCGGACCCGCAGGTGCGGAAGGCGTGGCTCCGCTTCCGCGCCCGGCCGGACCGGATCGTTCCGTTCCACGGAGACGCGGGACTGATTCCGGAGACCGGGTTCACCGTCGAGGACGGGGTGCCGGATGTGACCGGCACTCATATTTTCCTGGGCGAACGCGTTCAATGATTCCACCGCCTCGGCTCGCGAACCGTCCCGCATACCGTTCACCATCGTCCCGCAGAATCCATCCATGAGTCTCCGGTATCTGCTCGTCGCCTTCCTCGCCATTCCACTGATGGCGCCTGCTTCCATTCTCCCGGCGCAGACGACGCGGCCGGAACGCACGGATTTCCGGGAGACCTCGTCTCACGCCGACGTCGTCGCGTTTCTCGATTCGCTCCAGCACGCCGGAGCCGGCATCCGAATCGGGTCGATGGGCCGGAGTCCGCGGGGCAAATCAATTCCCTATGTCATCGCCTCGCGTCCCCTGGTGGACGGCCCCGGCGATGCCCACCGGACCGGAAAGCCGATCCTCTACATCCAGGGCAACATTCATTCGGGAGAAGTCGAAGGCAAAGAGGCGGCGCAGATGCTGCTGAGAGATCTGACCCTCGGCCCCCTGCGTTCGCTGCTCGACAGCGTAGTCGTGATTCTGGTCCCGATTTACAACGCGGACGGCAACGACGATTTCGGACCGGGAGAGCGCAACCGTGCGGGCCAGAACGGTCCGCCCCTGGTAGGGAAGAGCACCAACGGTCAAGGTCTCAATCTCAATCGGGATTACGTGAAGCTCGAGGCGCCCGAGACTCGCGCGTCGCTGGCGCTCATCGACGCCTGGGAGCCGGACGTCTTCATCGACCTCCACACGACCGACGGCAGCTATCATGGGTACGCACTCACCTATGCGCCCGGACTCAATCCCAACAGTCCGCCCGCCAACGAGTATGTGCGCAATCATTTTCTTCCGCTGATCCGCGAGCGGATGCGGCGCCGACACCATCAGGAAGTCTTCGACTACGGCAACTTCAGGAATCAGGAGCCCGACTCCCTCGTGCAGGGATGGGAGACCTATGATGCCCGGCCAAGATTCGGCACCAACTCGATGGGCATGCGCGGCCGGCTCGCCATTCTGAGCGAAGGCTACAGTAACGCGCCCTTTCGGGAACGGATCGACGCAACCTACAATTTCCTCCGCGAGATCCTGAGCCTCGCCGCAGAAGAACGAACCACCATCACCGCGCTCGTCGCATCCTCCGCCCGCTTCGCACCCGACTCGGTGACGGTGCGCTCGGTGCTGGCACCCCCGACCCGGCAGGATGTCATCGCGGAAGTGACCCAGGCCGACTCCGATGGCCACGGACCCTTCGCCCGCCGCAAACGGACCGGCGTCTACCGCACCATCCGCATGCCCGTCTGGGATCGCTTCGCGCCTGCCCGCCGCGAAGCATTGCCGTCGGGCTATCTGCTACCGCCGGAATTTTCCGGGATCGCCGCGATGCTGGTGCGGCAGGGCATCATCGTGCAGCGCCTGCGGGAGAACTGGCATGGAGACGCCGAGGCCTTCTCGATCGACAGCCTCTGGGCGGCGCCCGCCGTGTTCGAAGGTCACCGGACGGTGATGCTGAACGGACGCTGGTCTCCCCGATCCGCTGAGCTCCACGCCGGCTGGTTTTACATTCCGACCGCGCAGCGCCAGGGTGTCTTCGCGGCATATCTCCTCGAGCCTGCCAGCGAGGACGGCTTCGTCACCTGGAACCTCCTGGACCGCGCCATCGCCGTCGGAGACGAATACCCCTTTCTCCGCGTCCGCGCACCGCTCAAAGCCGATGCCGAGCTGGTCACCGACATCCGCGCCGAATCGTCCGACGAATTCACCCCACGCTGATCCTACCGGAGTAATCATGCTTGCAGCCGGTGACAGGGCCCCCGACTTTTCGCTCCCTACCGACGGGGGAAAGACCGTTTCGCTCGCGGGCCTCAAGGGCACCAAAGTGGTGCTGTACTTCTATCCGAAGGACGATACCAGCGGTTGTACGACGCAGGCCTGCGAATTCCGTGACACCTGGAAATCGGTGCAGGCCGCCGGTGCCATCGTCCTCGGCGTCTCGCCGGATGGCGTCGCCAGTCACGACAAATTCAAGAAGAAATTCCAGCTGCCGTTTCCGCTCCTCGCCGACACCGATCACGCCGTCGCCGAGGCGTACGGCGCGTGGGGTGAGAAGTCGATGTACGGACGCAAATACCAGGGGATTCTGCGCACCACATACGTCATCGATGGGGCGGGACGGATCAGTCACGTGTTCGAGAAGGTGAAGCCGAAAGGCCACGCGGCGGAGATACTCAAGGCGCTCAAGGAGGGATAAGAAACGACCATGGCCTGGGCTCCGTAGTTCTACTATCCCGCAATTCCAGAGGCTCCAATTATCTTCTCAGGCCATTCTACTTCCGTTCCGGAGGGCTGTATCAGGACTATCTATTTCGCGCTCTGTCTTCCGCTCGTCGGCTGCGCCCATGGGGCCGCGGGTGGAGCCTCCGCGCCGGTTCCCGCGACCGGGACGACGGGCCCCTCGCAGGTGTTCATCCAGCCCGAAGCTGGTGAGCGCCATCTGCGCAACATCCGACAGCTGACCTTCGGAGGCAATAATGCCGAGGCCTATTTCTCCGCCTCGGGGAAGCAGCTCATCTTCCAGCGCCAGCTGGACGTCACGGCTGGCTGCGATCAGGAATACACGATGAACATCGACGGCTCCGGGCTTCGCCGCATCTCCAACGGCCAGGGTCGCACCACCTGCGGCTACTGGTACGATCATGACCGGCGGGTGCTCTACAGCTCGAGCTTCAAGAACGCGTCGGAGTGTCCCACGCCGCCCGACCGCACGCACGGCTATGTGTGGCCGCTGGGCCATCTCGAGATCTACACCGCGAAGCCCGACGGCAGTGACCTGCAGGCCCTCACCGCAAACGGCGCGTACAACGCCGAGTCCACGGTGTCGCCGGACGGATCGAGGATCATCTTCACCAGCACGAAGGACGGGGACATCGATCTCTATACCATGAAGGTCGACGGCTCCGACGTCCATCGCATTACCAATCGCATGGGCTACGATGGCGGCGCCTTCTATTCGCCGGACGGTGCCCACATCGTGTGGCGGGCCGCCTATCCGATGACGGCGGCCGACACCTCCGACTATCTGTCCCTCCTGCACCAGCGGCTGGTACGCCCCGCGAAGGTGGAGCTCTGGATCGCCGATGCCGATGGCAGTCATGCGCACCAGATCACGCACCTCGGCGGCGCCAACTTCGCGCCCTATTTTCACCCCGATGGCAAGCGCATCATCTTCGCCTCGAACTACGAGAGCCCGAAGAGCGGCGCCTTCGATCTTTTCCTCGTGAACATTGACGGCACCGGGCTCGAAAAGATCACCACGAATCCGGAGTTTGATGCATTCCCGATGTTCAGCCCCGACGGACGGAAGCTGGTCTGGGCCTCGAACCGTCACGGCCATGAGAACGGCGAAACCGATCTCTTCGTCGCGGACTGGGTGGAGTGAGCGACATGACCTCCGACCCACGTACTCCAGAGGCGGCCCCGGGAGAGACCGGCTCGGCCGTACGCTCCCATTGGCTGGTGGAGTGGACCCGTTCGCTGCTCGTCGCACTGCTTATCTGGTTTCTCATCAGCACCTTCGTGGTCAAGGCCTTCCGCATTCCGTCGGAAAGCATGGAGAACACTCTGCTCGTCGGCGACTTTCTCTTCGTCACGAAGGCGTTGTACGGCGCAGAAGTCCCTCTGATCCATCGCCGGCTGCCGGCCATCCGCGAGCCGCGTCGCGGTGACGTCGTGGTCTTCGATTCGAAGGAAGAGGCCGGTGTCGAGATCGTCAAACGCCTCATCGGCGTTCCGGGTGACACGCTCGCGATGGTGGCTGGGCGCCTGATCCGTGACGGACATCCGCTCGATGAACCCTGGGCAGTCAACTCCAACGCCCAGAAATCCGAACAGCCCGAGGTCCGCGCGCGCATGCGGGCCTGGCAGCTGCCACATCTCGCCGGCGGCAATCCGGCGACCTATGATCCCGATATCCATGACTGGGGCCCGATCGTCGTGCCTCCGGATTCCTTTTTCATGATGGGCGACAACCGCGACAACTCCTACGACAGTCGCTACTGGGGCTTCCTCCCTCGGCTGAGCATGCGCGGCAGTCCGCTCATCGTCTATTTCAGTTATGATCCGCAGAGCTGGCACGCCCTTCCTTTCCTCACGGCGATCCGCTGGGGACGCTTCTTCACTCGTCCCTCCTGATGTCCCGACCTGTCCGTCCAGCGTCTCCGTGACCCCATGACCACCGGCATCGCCGATCCGCGTGAAGCCAGTACGTCGCACTGGCTGAAGGAATGGGCGAAGTCCATCCTCGTGGCGCTGGTCGTCTGGTTTTTTCTCCGCACCTTCCTCGTCGAAGCCTTCCGAATTCCCTCGGGCAGCATGGAAAACACCCTGCTGGTCGGCGATTTCCTGTTCGTGAACAAGGCGATCTTCGGCGCCGAAGTGCCGCTGGTGCACACCTGGCTCCCCGCCGTGCGCGAGCCCCGCCGTGGCGATATCCTGGTGTTCGATTCGGTCGAGGAAGAGAACTTGAAGGTCGTGAAGCGGTTGATCGGCGTTCCGGGAGACACGCTCGCGATGGAGCATGGCGATCTCTTCCGGAACGGCAAGCCGGTCGAGGAGCCCTACGCGTTACACACCGATCCGACGAAATCGGAAGACCCGATTCTCCGCTCGAAGATGCGCCAGTGGCAGGTGAAGAACCTGGTCGGCCGGGATCCCGCGACCTACGACCCCGACCTCGAGGACTGGGGGCCGATCGTCGTGCCGGCGGATTCATTTTTCATGATGGGCGACAATCGCGACAACTCGTACGACGGGCGTTACTGGGGATTCCTGCCGAGGCTCAACGTGCGGGGTACGCCGCTCATCGTCTATTTCAGCTACGAAGCCGGAAGCTGGCGGCCGCTTCCATTTTTCACCGCAGTCCGCTGGGCACGCATCTTCACCCGTCCCAGGTGATCCCCGGAATTCGCCTCGGCGCTTACTCGAGTGCCAGCGCGGAAAGCGCGGCGAGAGCCGCTGCCCCGGCCGAGGCCAGGAACGCGGTTCTGGCTCCGCCGATTCCATTCAGTGTCCCCGCCATCATCGGCCCCACGATCCGCGCAACCGCTCCGACGCTCGTGAGCGTACCGAGCGCCCTGCCCTGTTCTTCGGCGGTCGAGATGCGGGAGACGTAGCCCGTGACACTCGGCCCGACGAGTCCCGGCCCGAACGCCAGCAGCAGCAGCGCCCCGAGCAGCGCCGGCAGTCGCCACGCCACCGGCACGCCGGTCACGTACGCAAACGGCAAGGCGGACAGTCCGAGCGCAAGCAGCACGCAGCCGGTCAGCATGAGTTTCCGGTCGCCGAATCGCGGGGCGAGCCGGCCCACCAGTCCCCCTTGCACCGCCGCCGTTACCAGCCCGATCAGCACGAAGAAATACGCTGCGTGCCGTCGATCGTATCCGAGCTCGCGCTCGATGTGCAGCGGAAAGACGACGTACATCACGGTGAACGCAATCGTCGAGAACGCCATAACGCCGTACGGCGCGGCCATGCCTTTCCAGCGCGAAGTGAGGGCCGGCTTCACGAATGGAACGTGAACCCGGGTCTCGGGAAGCCGAAACCAGGCGAGCAGGAAATTCGAGGCGCAGAGTGCGCTGGCCACGTACCCGGGCGCCGCGTGGCCCCACTGGCTGCTGATTCCCCCGATCGCGGGTCCGACCACGAACCCGAGGCCGAACGCGGCGCCGATGAACCCCATGGCGCGGGAGCGCCGCTCCGGTGGCGTGACGTCGGCAAGATACGCCTGCGCGACACTGACCGTGGCTCCCATCGCGCCGGCCACGAGCCGGGAGAGCAGCAGCACGAAAAAACTCGGCGCGATCGCGAGCAGCAGGTAGGAGAGCGCGCTTCCGGCAAGTCCGCTCAGCAGCACCGGCCGGCGACCGATCCGGTCGCTTAGTCGTCCCCAGCGCGGCGCGAACACGAACTGCATCAGGGAAAAACTCGCGACCAGCATCCCGATGCTCGCATCGCTCACATGGAACCGCGCGGCGTAGCTGGGCAGCAGTGGCAGCACGATGCCGAACCCGACCAGGTCGATGAACACCGCGGTGAAGACCACCAGCGTGGCGGAACGAGTGGCGTCGGCCGGCGCGGGTGTGGACTTCATGGGTTGTCGGGGGAAGATTGTGGAGGAAGCGGGAACCCGCGCGGAGCTTTGGGAGTCGTGCGGTTAGTCGCTTCCTCGGTGCAGGTCGGGGGCGTGTGGAGTCGAGCTTCGCGCCAGGTACGTGGCGCTCCGGCTGCAAGCGGCGCAGTGCAGCGTCACCCGCCCGCCGTCCTGCATGATGCCAAGTGGTGGCGCGCGTTCAATGTCGGCGGAACCGCAGGTGGGGCAAACCAGAGTCTTCTGGTCGCGATCGGCCGCGATCAAAGCGAGGGCCTCTGCTGCGCGATATTCTTTGATACCTCGACGTCCCACGGCACTTCCTTCCAGCGGGCACAAACCGGCATTGGTTACCGTCCCGCCACTCGCAATCTATGACTTGCCGGGCCGAGATGAAAGCCCGCGCACGCACGCATGGAGTCCTGCATGTCGATCACGCACTCGCTCTCATTCGCGCTCTCGCTCGTCGCCGTGGTTTCGTTCGCGCCGCGCCCGCATCATGCCCCGGTGGTCCATGAAATCCGGATCGAGGGAGACACCGCTTCTGAGCAATTTCGCTTTACGCCGAGGGTGACTACAGCAGTGCCGGGCGATGTCCTACAGTTCACCGTCGTGAGCGGCGCCCCACACTCGGTCGTCTTCGAAGTGAAGGGGCTCACGCCGGCTGCGCACGCTGCCCTCAACGCCTCGATGCCCGCGCGCCTGAGCGATCTGAGCGGCCCGATGCTCCGGGCGAAAGGTGATCAGTATCGTGTCGTCGTGCCTGCGCTCGCGGCGGGAACGTATCATTTCTACTGCCTGATGCACCGGGCCTATAACATGGGCGCCGATCTCCGCATCGACGCGCCGCACGGTAACTGATCACCCGGGTGGGGTTCGGAGGGACTCGGCCGAGCGTGCCAGATCGCACCGCCCGGCCCTCCGGCCGGGGTCGCCCTGCCTTCTCCTGCTGGCCCCTTTCCGACCTCTCCCGCGGCCGGTACATTGACTCGTCCCCTATTCCTCTGCCCAGCAGGAACTATGATCGCGAGAAATGTCCTTCGGGTCCTCGCCACCGGCGCGGGCGTGCTCATGGCTGCGTGCGCGGGCGGGGCTCAGCCCGGCGGCGTCGCCCCCGCCGACCTGCCTGCCCTCGAGGCGCAGCGCGCCGCAAAACCCACCGACGCCGCATTGGTCACCCGGCTCGGCGTCGCGTACTACGATGCGAAGGATTTCTCCAAGGCGCGGGATGTGCTCGAGTCCGCCATCGCCCTCGATCACAACTTCACCGCGACCGTTTATCTCGGACTCACCTTCGAGGAACTCGGCCTGCTCGATTCCGCCCGGACCGCCTACTCGGCCGCCGATGCACGAACCACCTCGGCCCGACAGAAGAGCCAGATCAGCGATCGCCTCGCGCTTCTCACCAGAAAAGAGCTGCAGCAGTCCGCCCGGGAGGCCATCGCCCGGGAATCGGAGCTCACCGCTTCCCCTCCGGTCGAGAATACGGTTGCCGTGCTGCCATTCCGGTACGTCGGCACCAACGAGGATCTCCGTCCCCTCGAGCGCGGCTTGACGCACCTCGTCATCGCAGACCTTGGGAAGGTCGGTCGCCTGCACCTGCTCGAGCGGGAACGGGTCCAGTCGCTTGTCGATGAAATGAAACTGGACGACGCGGGCCGAGTGGCACCTGCCACAGGAGCCCGTTCCGGAAGGTTGCTGCGCGCGGCGCGCGTGGTTCAGGGATCGCTGCAGGACCTTCCCTCGCAGACCCAGCTGAAGCTCGATGTCGACGTCGTGAATACCTCGACCGCCGACGTCCTCGCCAGCGGGTCCGGTACGGACCAGCTTCAGCAGCTCTTCGGCGTCGAGAAGCAGGTGGTGCTCCAGCTGCTCCAGCGCATGGGGATCACGCTCTCGCCCGCGGAGCAGCGCGCCATCAGTGAGCGGCCGACTGCGGATCTCCAGGCTTTCCTCGCCTTCAGCCGAGGGCTTGAGGCAGAAGATCGTGGAGACTTCAAGGCGGCCGAGACCGCCTTCAACGAGGCCGCCACGCGGGATCCGAATTTCCGCGCGGCGAGTGATCACCGGGCTCAGGATCAGAAAGTTTCTGACGCAATGGCCGCCTCGCCGGCGCAACTTGCCGGACTTGGCTCCGCCTTCAGCAATCCCGGGTCGCTCGGCGGCACTCGCGGGCTGACGCTGCGGAACGCCATTTCCGTGGTGATCCCCAGCGTCGGACAATCCATCAATCAGCAGGCTGGCACGTCAAGTCAGCCGCCGCTCTCCCGGCCCCAGCTGCCGGAGGCGCTCCGGAACGACGATCCGCTCGCACCGGTGCTCATCGGTAATATCATCATCGTCATCACCCGCCCGTGAGGAGACCGATGCGCACAACGATCCTCCTGCTCGGCGCGATCGCGGCGTTCCCGGCGGTCGCCTCCGCCCAGGCCGTCGAGGGCGGACAATCGTCGGGAATCACCGGCATCCAGGTTCGCCGCTATTCGTTCGAGAGCGGTTCTCCCAACGCCTGGGTTCGTCAGGTCGCGATTCCCTTTGCGGTCATGGTACCGATCGGCAAACGGCTCTCGGTGGACGTCGGCACCCACTACGCCTCGACGACCGTCCGCTCGAGCGCCGGCAGCGAGGAGAGCCTCAACGGTCTCACCGATACCCAGCTCCGGGGCTCTTACATTTTCGGAAATGATGCGCTCGTCGCGACACTACTGGTGAATCTGCCGACCGGGCAGGAGAAAACGTCTTTCACCAAGTTCAACAACGTCGCCGGGCAGATCGCTTCGAACTTCCTGCTCTTTCCAGTCAATTCGTACGGGAGCGGCACGTCCGCGACGGGCGGCCTGGCCGCGGCAACCCAGTTTGGAAACTGGAATGTGGGCGCCGCAGGCAGTGTGCGCGTAAACGCATCCTATCAGCCGTTCTCGGATGCCGCGCAGGCAAGTCTCCGCTACAAGCCGGGAGTCGAAGGGCGCATCCGCCTCGGCGCCGATCGCCTGGTGGGTTCCTCACGCCTCGAAGCGGGAGTGACACTCAGCACCTTTTCAAACGACGAGTTTACCGGGGCCGCCGCGTCTACCGGATCGTATAATCCCGGAACCAGGTACATCGGCGAGCTGGGGCTCACGAGCCCGTACAAGTCTGGCTCCGTGTCCCTGTATCTGTGGGATTTCTACCGGTCGAACGCCAAGGACACGTCGACGGTCACGGTTTCCAACCGGGAAAATATCTTCACGGCCGGCGCGTCGGCGAATTTTCCGCTGAGTCCCGCGGTGGGACTTCGGCCCTTGATCGAAGGCCGCTTCTGGAGCGGCGCTGGACGCAGCGGCCAGCTGTACGGTGGCGGCGCGTCACTTCCCATTGGTGTCTCTCCGCGTTTCCAGTTCACGCCGGGAGCTCGGTATGATTTCGGGCATCTCGAGACGCCGGCCGTCACCGGATCGAAGAGTATCAAGGGCTGGGAACTGTCTGGACTGCTCCGGTACTCGTTTTAGCGCAATAGTAGCAATAGATACTACCCCGAAATGACGTCCGGATTTGCGAGGAGTGGACCGGTGCAGTACGCTTGACGGGCCCAGTGGGCTATGATACGTTGGCGCCTTCGGTCCATCGCCCCTGGCCGACACGCAAGCTGGTACTTCCCGGGCAGTCATTAAGGAGGCGTACGTGGTTTCGGAACTCGGTGGCTCGCAGATCTCGACCCTGCTCGAGACGCTGCCCGGGATTGCCAATGTGCTCCGGAGCCCCGTTGCTGACGCGCTGCTCAATGTCATTCGCGCAGCCGCCCGCATTGCCGAGTTCGATGCCGCCGACGCCGATGAACTCGTGAAATATGCCGTGCGGCGTGGGCTGGTGGGCAGCGAAGAAGGAGATCGGGTGCTCGCCGATGTACTGGAAGCCCAGCAGAAACGGGCCGAAAAAGCCGCCGACCGGGATCGCGCCGCCAAGGCCAGGGTTCGCGCCAAGCCCAAGCCCGCCGCGAAGAAGACGGCCAAGAAGAAGCGCTGACGCCGGGTAATCCAAACAAAGCGGGGTCGGAGAATTCACTCTCCGACCCCGCTTTTATTTGTGCCGTTGCCCCCGGCTCACGTCTGGAATTCCGAGACCAGCTTGGTGAGACGGGTCGCTCCTTCCAGGAGTTCCGTAGCGGATGCCGCCATGTCCTCGGTGGAAGCGCTCTGCTGCTCGGCGGCCGCCGCGACCTCTTCGCTCGATGAGGCGTGATCCGTCGCGGACTGCGCTGCGAGGACCGTGCGCTCGGCCAGCTGATCGACGACTGATCGATTCAGGTCCGCTCCGCGCGCGACCTCCTTGGCGGCGACCTGCACTTCCTGGATCGCCCGGCCGATTTCCTCGAGACCGCTCGCCGCCGCCTGGGCGACGTGTTCGATGCCACTCACCTTCGTGGTCCCCACCTGCATGGTGGCCGATACCTCGCGGACCTGGCTCCGGATGAACTCGACCGTCTTGGTCACGTCCTCCGCCGCCTTGGCGCTCGAGTCCGCGAGGTGTCGCACCTCTTCCGCGACCACGGCGAATCCGCGGCCATGCTCCCCCGCACGCGCAGCTTCGATGGCGGCGTTGAGCGCGAGCAGGTTGGTCTGCGAGGAAATCTGCTTGATAAGGTCGATGAACTCGACGATCGATTCGGATTGCTTCGCCAGCGCTTGCACCTGCTGCGCCGAGGTTTGTACCACTTCACGGACATCCAGCAGCGTGCTTCGCGCCGCTTCGACATCGGTGCGGTGTCGCGAAGCCACGCCCCGGATTTCCTCGCCGAGCCGAACCACGCGTCCCGAGGCGTCCGCGTTTGTCGCCGCGCTTTCCCGGAGCTTCGCCAGCAGCTGGTCGGCTTCCTGCATCCCCCGGACCTGGCTGTCCGCGCTTCCGGAGATCTTGACCATCGCACTGGAGATTTCACCGCTGCTGGCCGCGAGCTCCTCGCTCATGGCGGAGAAATCTCCCGCACTCGCGCTCATCTGTTGCGCCTCGCGGATCACCGATCCCACGACGTTCCGGAGCTGGCCGGCCATGTCGTCCATCGCGCGCGAGAGACGTTCGAGCTCGGTCGGCATCTGGCCCAGTTGCACGGGCCGGAGATCGCCGGAGCCGAAACGGTCCGCCGCACTGATCAGCCGGCGCAGCGGATGATCGACGGACTTGAGCGTCCAGTTGGCCGCCACGACGCCGAACATCAGCGCAAAGACGAAGAGTACCCAGACCGTCGTCTGATACCGTCCCGCGCGAACCTGAGTCGCCCGGGCGCGGTCCTGCGAATGCGTCGCCTGCGCGGCCGCAAGCGTGCGTACGTCCGCCACCAGCGTATCGGTCGCGCCGTTGGCGCGGGCGGAAAGCACGCGCGCCTCGTCGAGGCGTCCAAGGTCGGTGTAGGCATGCGCCGTCGCATAGGCGACTTCGATCTGCGCCTGATTTGACGCGATCTGGTTAATGATGTGCCGGTCGGCGTTCGTCAGGTTCGGCAGATCCCGAAAGCGTTTCTGATATTCGTACGCGGAGTCCCCACTGGCGGTGAAAGCCTGCTTCAGATTGTCGCTCGGCGTGAGCAGGTATTGCTCGGCGGCGCGAATTTCACCGAGCACGGACGACACCAGTCCGCTGCCGATGTCTCCGCTGACTTCGACGACGGCGAGGTCTTCACCGACCGACCGGTTCATCGCCCGGATCGCGTTCGAGCCGAGGAGCGTCATGCCGAGGACGAGCGCCATGAGCACGGCCATCGCCAGGGTGATCCGGCGGCGCAGGCTGTGAAATAGATTCATTGTCCCTCCGCGGGCTGCACTGCCCCATTGTGCACGATACCGATGATGACGCGCTGGTTCGGGACATCGCCGTTCGCATCGAACGCGATGGCGCCGGTAACGCCCTCGAATGCCGGAGTGCCGCGACCGATGTCAGCAACGGCATTCCGGATGGCGGCTCGGCCTGCGCCGACGCGTTCGATCACTCCGCGCAGGAGATAGATCGCGTCATAGGTGGCCGCGGCTGGCTGGTTGGGAGTCGCGGCATCGGGATACCGGGCGTGGTAGGCGCTGACGAACGCGCGATTCTTCGGCGTGTCGAGATTATAGAGATACGCCGCCGATACGTAGGTGCCCTCCGCGAGTGCGCCAGCCGCTTCGATGCCCTCCAGTCCGTCGCCGCCGAGAAAAGGCATCTTGAGTCCACGGCTCCGCGCCTGCCGCAACGCCTCTTCTGCTTCGCCGCGGTTTCCCGCCACCAGCACGAATTGCGCATTCTGCCGCTTGGCGAGCCGGTCGAAGTAGGGCCCGACCACCGGGGTGTCGCCGAGGTATGGGTCGGATTCGACGAGCTGCCCGCCGAGCTTTGTGAACTCTTCCACGAACGTGCGCCGGATGCCGCGGCCGTATTCGTCATTGAGGTAGAGCACGGCACCGCGCGAGAGGGAAAGCTGTTGCCGCGCCCAGCGGGCGAGTGCCGCGCCATGCGCCAGGTCGCTTGGGCAGACCCGGAAGGTGTAGTCGCCGGCGCTGGTCACGTCCGGTGACGATGACGACGGAGAAATCTGGAGGACGGGCTCGCGGGCGCGATTGTAGACCGGCGCGGCGGCGAGGGTCGTTCCCGAGAACACATTCCCCACCACGGCGACGACCCGCTGCTGCTCGAGATCGGCGGCCACGCTGACGGCGGTGTCTGGATCCGCATGATCGTCGCGCTCGATCAGGCGGAGCTGGCGGCCCTTGATGCCACCGCTGGCATTGATTTCGGCGGCTGCAAGTTCGGCCGCGCGTTTCATGGGCGCGCCGACCGGGTCCGTGAATGGTCCCGTGAGACCGATCAGGATCGGACCATCGGTGTTTCCACAACTGGAAAGAAACGAGGCGAAGAACAGCGGAACCGTGCTCAGCCGTAGGAGTCGGCGCGCGAGACGGACCAAGACTACCTCCAGAGCGAAATTCTCGAGGGCGAGCGGGACGAAGCCCTCGGCCGGGTTGCTGCGATGCGAGGTATGTGTACTCTGAGCGGTGCGGATTTGAACGCTAACCGGTGACTGGGGTGCAGGGCAATCCCTTCGATCGACCCGCACGCTTCGGTTGCCGCGCGACGCATGCGCTCGCAGTTTGGATCATGCATCTGTGGATGAATCCCTCTCCCGCTGCGGTCTTCGATCTTCACGGCCAGACCGTACTGGAGGCCGTCGCGAACGCCGAGCGATTTCTTCGCGCTCAGGCTGCCGCGCGACCGGGTGGGGTCGTACGCATCATCACGGGGCGCGGACGTTCCGGCGGGGGAGCGCCTACACGCACGCGGGTTCGGACTATGCTCAAGCGAATGGTGACGGACGGAAAGGTGGTGCGGGATTTCGCGCTCGAAGAGAGCGAAGGAAGTTTCCTGGTGCGGCTCCGCTGAGGCAGAGGGCGTTCGGCCGCTAGCGACGGGTGGGACGGCGGGCGCCGCGATGCTCACCCCACGCATCGAGCACGTGACCGTCGATCAGGCTGACGGATGCGAGTTTCCGCCCGCTTTCGAGTCTCCAGGTGAGGCGGATCATTCGTCCCTGCCGCACCCACTGCATCATCCACTGTGGACCGTGGACATTGGCATCCACCTGCCCGTACGCGCGTTCGAGCGTTCGGCGCCAGAGAATCAACTGGTCTCCGGAGACCGTGCCGGAAAGCATCAGCACGCTCGACATGCTGTCGACGGCGGACAGCCACAGCTCGAGTGGACGCCCGGCGGCAGGATCAGTGAAGTCCGCCCGGCATTCAGAGACGCGCTTATCGACCTTGGCTCCCTGACACTTCAGCGCTCCACCTCGGACTCGCGTGAGGGCGGTGGAAACGTCGCCGAGCGAAGCTCCCGCACGGAATCCGAGGAACTCGAGGGCCGGTGCCGGTGTGACCGATTCCTGCGCGCGGACCGAAAGGGAAGAGGAGAGCAGGAGTATCGCCAGCAGCGAGGGTGCGTTCCGGATCATCATGCGGGAAGCCATCACCTTCGTCTGTGGGAAATGATGCGTCGCGAACAACGGTCGTTCAGCGCAGAACTCCGCAGCGGAGACCGGCCCGAGATAATACGCGGGCCGATCGCCACTGCGGTACTGATCGTAGGTGCACTATGACTGGTGGGACCTGCGGGCTAAGCCTTGCGGACGTTTGACGCCTGGAGGCCCTTCGGCCCCTCCACGATATCGAACTCCACGCTGTCGCCTTCCGCGAGCGACCTGAATCCTTCGGCTACGATCGCGGTGTGATGCACAAACACGTCCTTGCCGCCGTCCTGCGCGATGAATCCAAAGCCCTTCGCGTCGTTGAACCACTTCACGGTGCCCTTCGCCATCGGTTCAGCCCTCGTGGAAAGGGAGCTCACCGGCTCCGGAAATCTCCCGCCCTTGTGGCCGGAAGCAAAAAATTGCCGTCGGACCTCAGGGGTCCGAGCGGCCATTGGAACATCAGGGTAGTTGGAGGGCGACTGCGGCGTGCATGGCCCTAAGGTCACGGCTGCCGGGGATTTTGTCAATATGGGCCGGCACAGGATTTCTTCACGTTAGGGAGACGCCGGTCGTCCTTAATTCATGATCCAGCAGCCAGCGCTTCCGCTGCAACCCACCTCCATATCCGACCAGTGCGCCGTCCTTCCCGACCACCCGATGGCAGGGGATCAGGATCGCGAGATGGTTGGCGCCATTCAGCTGCCCCACCTGGCGTGGATGGAAACCGGTCTGCCGCGCGAGCTCGTCATAGCTTCGCGTCTCGCCGAGGGGGATGGAGCAAAGCAGGCGCCAGATGGCCTCCTCCGACGGCGTAATCGTGAAGTAGTCGGCCAGGTATTCCGGAAAAGGAAAATGTCGCGGCCGGCGCTGGAAATACGACTCGAGCCACCCGATCGCCGTGAGACACGGGCCGCCGTCGATCGAGATGCCGGGAAAACGCGCACGCAGGCGGTCGACCCAGCGCATGCGCCGGGCCCGGAGGACGAACTCGACCACGATCGGTTGTCCGTCCGCTTCGACGACGACGAGCGGGCCCAGCGGGGTCGGACAGGATGTCCACTCGATCTTCATTGATATCCGGAAATTGAGCGCGCGGGCCAAGCCGTGCCCGATCGTTGAACCGGGAACCAGCGGAAACCGGCCCCGTCATCAATCATCTATCAGGATCGGCGCCGGGCTGCAAGGTCGCTGGCTGTCTTAACAGGCGGCGCCTCCGACAGTAGATTCGTGGACTCGTCCCCGGATCCGCTCCAGTCTCTCGTTTCTCCGTGTCCTATCAGAGGAATCCATGCTTCACGCCCTGTTGCTTCTGGTCGCCTTGCAGCAGCCAGCCACCCCGGCCACGCCTGCGGCGCCGGTCATGCCCGCGTCCCGCATCGCAAAAGTCGTCGTGCAGCCGTCAGAGGCGGCAGTGCAGGTCGGCGATACCATACGGCTGCACGTCCTCGCGTACGATTCCGCGGGCCAGGTACTCACGGGGGTTGCCACCAACTGGTTTACCTCCGGCGGCTTCTTCGAAGGCGGGGTCGATTCCACCGGCCTCGTGACCGGAGGCTCGACCGGCACCCTTAATGTCACCGCCCTCGTGCGGCCCGGTGGTCCGGGACGTCCGAGCACGGCGATCGCGCGGATCACGGTGCTTCCGCAGCCGGCCGCGAAGCTGGTGTTCGAACCGATGCTCACTCGCCTTTACGCCGGGCAGACGCTCGCTCTCGTCGCCACGCCCTATGCGGCCAATGACGACCGGCGATACGACCAGGTCGTGTGGAATTCGGACCGGCCGAGTGTTGCCTCAGTGAGCGCGGATGGCAGGATCACCGCGCGGGCAGCGGGCAAGGCGACACTCACGGCGACCGCCGGCAAGGCAACCAGATCACTTTCGATTGCGGTGCTCCCCAACCCCGTCACTTCGATCCTCCTCGAGCCGGCCACCGCCTCGGTGCGTACCGGAGACGTGGTCCCGCTCAAATTCCTCGCGAAGACCGCGGCCGGGCGCGAAGTGACCGATGCGATTCCCGAATGGTCGCTGAATCCCGGCAGCGGCCTGGTAGACCCGCAAGGCAATTTCGTCGCTGACGTGCCGGGCAATTACCGGATCTTCGCGTCCTTCGGCTCCCGCGTGGCCGAAGCCATGATCGAGGTGCACGCGCGTGATGCCGTTCGGCCCTCCACACTGGTCGGACGGCTGCCCATTAAAGGCGAAGCGGCCGAGTTCTGGCTGCATCAGGACGGCAAGCATGGTTATCTCACGACCATCGGGGACCGGATCTATGCCATCGATGTGAGCGATCCGACGAAGCCCGTGATCACCGATTCCGTGGTGGTGGATGCGCGGACGATCAACGATCTGATGACGACCGAGGACGGAAAATTCGGCGTTCTGACCCGTGAAGGCGCCTCGACCCGCAAGAACGGCATCGTGGTGCTCTCGTTCGAGGACCCCGCGCACCCGAAACCGATCGCCGAATTCACCGAGACCGTCACGGGCGGCGTGCACAGTACGTTCATCTACAAGGGGTACGTCTATCTCACCGATGACGCGACCGGCTCGATGCGCGTGATCGACATTCGCGATCCCTACAAGCCGAAACAGGTGGCCCGCTGGGAGACGCCGCGCTCACCGTCCGGACGCATGCTGCACGATATCGACGTGCAGGACGGGCTCGCATATCTGAGCTACTGGAACGACGGACTCGTGATTCTCGATGTCGGCAACGGCGCCAAGGGCGGGAGTCCCGACAACCCGCAGCTCGTGTCCCAGTACAAGTACGACCTCAACTCGCTGTATCGAAACGTCGAGGCGGTTGGGGGTCCCGGGTTCATCCGTGGCACGCACACCGCGTGGCGGCATGGCAAGTACGTCTTCGTGGGCGATGAAGTCTTCTCCGCGAAGCCCCGTCCCACGGAGGGTGGTGGCGTCGTCGGCCTCGGACGGGCCTTCGGACGGCTCCATGTCGTCGATGTCTCGGATATCGCCCATCCGCACGAGGTCGCGTGGTTCGAACCCGAAGATGGCGGCAGCCACAACGTCTGGGTCGCGGGAGACACGCTCTTCATGGGGGACTACCAGGGCGGCCTTCGAGTGCTCGATATTTCGGGGGAGCTTCGAGGTGACCTCCTGCGGCAGGGCCGGGAGATCGCCCATGTCGTGACCGGGGATCCGAAGGGCACGATTCCCAATGCGGCCAACGCCTGGGGTGCGATCTACCGCGACGGGCTGATCTACGTGCCCGACATCAATTCGGGACTGTGGATCGTGAAGGTCGAACCCAAGTCGGGGATCACCCCCTAGTTGATCGCATCACCGCCACCGAACCGGGGGAAGGAGCCGAACGGATACCGGCCTACTTCCCCCGGGCCGGCAGGCGAAGATCGCATTCCGGGCCATGGCCCGGGCCCCGTTCCTCCCTTAAGTTTCCGGCATGTCCACGCCACAAGCGCTGACCATTCGAACCTTTGCCGACCGGGCAGAGGCATTGTCCCATTTTATCCTCCGGGCGGGTGAGGCTCCCAGGCTCATCGCCTTCGACGACACGATCGGATGTCCGGTCGAGACGGCGCTGGCCGCACTGGAATGGACCCGGGCGGTCGGTATCCTTCACGACGACGACACGCTCCACGCTGCCCGGCTGACAAGCGAAACCGCTGCCGCGGTCATCGAACGCCGTTCTGATGAAGGTCGACGCTTCGTCTACCTCGGACCCCGCCTGGATGCGCCTCCGATGGATGTGTTCGAGGGTGCCGTGCTGTTCGATGAGCCGGGGGTGAAAGCGGTGGAGTTCAATCAGCGCGCGCACGCGCTGGCGCATTTTCTTCGCGCCACCGCCGGCGCCGGCGCCCTGCTCGCCCTGCTCGGTCGGCGCGCTCCCGAGATGCGGCATTTGTGCCGCTGGTTTCCGGCCATCGTAAACGAACTCGATCAACCGCGTACACTCGTCGGCGGATGGTTCGCGGCGAGCTCAGCCGGGTCGCTTTTTCTCTCGACGGACGGCGAGCCGAACTTCCGGTACATTGAAGTGGGGATGGAATCGTGAATCGCCTGACCGTCCTTCTGCTGCTGGTCCTCCTGCCCGCCGCGTCGCTCTGTGCCCAGACCGTTGTTACTCCGGAACCGCAGCTCGACGCGACGAGGATCAGGGCGCGCGACGCCTTGCTCGTCCTCCGCGACAGTCTCGCCTCGGTGACCGCGGCCGCCGCGTGGATGGAACGCGATCTGGCGTCGTCTTCCGATCAGGCGGCGCGGGGCTGGGCGACGCGCGTCAGCGACGCATGCGCGCGATCCTCCAGAACGCTCGCAGGCACACAGGGAGTCGTCATCCAACTCAACGTGCCTTCACCCGATCCCGGCAAGCAGCGGCCCGCGCTCACTGCTGCACTGACCACGCTCCACGCCGAACTCGAAAAGTGTGTCGCGCAGTTCAAGGAATACTCGGCTAGCCCGAACACCGCGGACCTGAGGTCGTACGCGGTCCCGGAGGGCCTCAAGGTCGCAGCTCGGATTCACAAATACGAGTCGACACTAGATCGGTACTTTGCGGCCGCCGACATCCATGTCCGCCCTCTGGGAGTGCCTCAGGGAGCCAAAGCGAGGTAACGGGCATGTTGAGGACGGGGAATCCACATTCTCCACATACTGTGGAGATACTTGGAAGAACCTAGGGCAGGAAGCAGTTACGTATCCACAACCGATCCACTAACGAATCGCGTAAGCCGAAGAAAGACAGGCGCTTGCGCGATTTTTTCGTGCCCCTAACTTAGGCTTAACCGAAGGCCGGACACGTATCAAGACCCCCGTGTCGCGATAACGGACGGCCAGCGAGTCTGAACGGGATGTCAGGGGCGTCCGCCGACGCAACCAAGGGCTAAGGCGGCCAGCGAACCTGGTGATCTCCCCGGTTCAGGCAGGTGAAGCCAGTCGCGTGCTTCATCCACTCCGATTCAGCGCCTCGGAGTGCAGTGCGAAGGGTTGGTCCGCGACCCGATCCGAATCGCAGCGCTCACATGGACGAACCAGGCGGGATGGCCATCCTGTCTGGGGATGGAAGCCGAGGCCTCACCGCGCCCTACCGAACGGCGAACCAGCCAAACGGCGGCAGGTGGGAGAAGAACGGAAGCGGCGACGCTCCGACCTCGGGTAGTCAATGTGTGGGACGGCCGCCAAGCCCCGAGCTAGGCGGCCGTTCCTTTTTCTATCCGACCTCTCCGCCATCCGTGCGGCTCATTCAACTCTCGCGTCCCCAGTCGCTCTGCCCCCGGTAGGCCCGCCGCTTGTCGAGCTGCCAGATGCCGCGGCTGCTCACCAATCCGTCCCCGCTGAAATTGTTCGCGTCGGCGAGTGCCTCGGACATGCTGGCCGTCTTGGCGCTGGCGTTGTCCGCATAGTGCAGCACCTCGGCCTCGAGCGTCATCGGCGTCACGGGTGCGCCGAACTCGAGCTTCCCGTGATGCGACAGAATCATGTGATGCAGAATCTGCAGCTCGCGATCGGTGCAGACCTCCTCCTCCTGCTCGCCCACGACGCGGTCGAGCATTAGGCAGCCCAGCACGACATGGCCGAGGAGCGAACCGCATTCGGTCATCTCGAACGCGCCCCGCCAGCTGTAACTCTCAAGCTTCCCGATATCATGCAGGAGCACGCCGGCGAGCACGAGGTCGATGTCAGCGTGACAAACCTTGCTGATCGCGCGCGCGATGGTGGCGACTTCACAGGTGTGCTTGAGCAGTCCGCCCAGCTCGGCGTGATGTCCGCTGAGGCTCGCGGGGCATTCCTCGTATCGCTCCCGGAATTGCGGGTCATCGAAGAACAGCGCGAGTGTCCCTGCGAGTCGAGCGCCGCGGATTTCCGCGCGCCATCCATCGAGCGTTCTCCAGAACAGCGAGACATCGCCGACCGACGGCATCAGCTGCCGCCAGTCGAGTGAATTGCGGGGCAGCGCGCGAATCGAGGAAACCTTGAGCTGGCGCCGATCCCGGTAGGAGGTGACCTCACCGATCACCTGCACGGGGTCTCCCTTCCCGATTCCGGCAATCTTGCCTTGATCCGAGCTCCAGAACGGCGCCGTCTGTATCCGCCCGGTACTGTTGCTCAGGGTGAGTATGGTGTGCGGATTGTCCCCGGTTCGCAGCTCAACTTCGAGCACGAGCAGCGGGTCCTGAATCCGTTCGCCGACGGGGATGGTGGTCAGATCGCGATGATCGAGCATGGACGGGCGCTCTCCTGGTTGCCGCAAACATATGAACGCGGACTGCGATGTGCCATCGCGAGATCCTTCGCGCGACACGTCATTCGTGGCTCAGTCGTGACGCAAGCGTGGCACCGACGATGACTACTGATGCGAGAATTCCGTCATGCGCATCACGCTGGTCACCGATACGTATCTGCCCGAAGTCAACGGCGTCACGACAGTGCTCTCCACCATGCGAGCGGGCCTGATGCTACGGGGTCACCATGTCCAGGTGATCTGTCCGGCTTATCCATCGGCGGTGCGGGAGGATGCGGAGGTCGTCCGTCTCCCATCGATATCGTGCCCGGGATACCCGGCGCTCAGGCTGAGCTTCCCCTGGCACCCGGCAGTCGCTCGCTCAATACGGCGCTTCGCGCCCGACATCGTCCATGCCGCCACCGAAGGACCACTCGGGTCGGCGGGGCGCCGCTTCGCACTACGGAAGCGCATCCCGTTCGCCAGTTCCTATCACACCGACTTCCCGCGCTACGCGGCCGAATATCTGGGACGCTGGGCGGTTGCACCCACGCGGGAGCATCTCCGCCGCTTCCACTCGGCGGCACTGTTCACCCAGACCCCAAGCGCCTTCATCCGCGACGAATTGAAGACCCTGGGAGTTCCATCACCGGTCGTTTGGGGCCGCGGCGTCGATGCGAAGCACTTCACCCCGGATCGACGGAGCGCTGTTCGGCGAGCAGCAGCCGACACCGGCGTCCGCGTGCTTCACGTGGGGAGGCTCGCCGTCGAGAAAGCCACCGGCACGCTGATCGAGGCGTTTCAACGCGCGCATTTGCTGCTCGGTGCGGAGGCAACGTTCTGCATCGCCGGAGAGGGACCCCGGAGCCGAGAGGTGCGGGAACGGCTTCCCTTTGTCCGGCACCTGGGTTTTCTCGACCGACAGACGCTCGCCGATCTCTATGCCGACGCGGATCTGTTTCTCTTTCCATCCGCGACCGAGACCTGTGGCCTGGTCGCCCTGGAGGCGATGGCGTGCGGGCTCCCGGTGATCGGTGCCCGCGCCGGCGGTGTCGCGGAAAACATTCGGCACGGTCTTACCGGTCTGCTGGTGGCGCCAGGCCATTCGGAGGGGTTCGCCTCGGCGATCGTTGAGCTGGTTCGCGACTGCGCTCGACGCGAGGCGATGTCCCAGGCGGCGCGCGCCTTTGCCGTGGCGTGCGACTGGCAACGCGAACTGGACGACCTTGTCCATATGTACCAGTGTGCCGTGTTCGGGGCAGCAGGCCGCGGAGGAAAAAAATCTCCCCGCATCATCCCCGCTGACGCATCGGTTCTCCGCCCCGTTCGCCATCAGGTGTAACTCCGCTGCCGCCTGCGCGTCTCCCGTCTGTCGTTCCCACTCGGGAGCCCACAGTGGAGACGTCTCCTCCTGCCCGTGGCTCCCCTTCATCCTCTGATGTAGGTTGGTCACATGAAGGCGACGCATATCCTCATCGTGGACCACGATAGCGTCCGGCGTGAGCAGCTCGCGGACGCGCTTCGAGTTGCCGGCCATCTGCCGGTTCTCGAGGCGGAATCCAATTCGGCAGCGCAGGCGCTCGACGTGCCCGGCCTCGACCTCGTGCTGCTCGACCTGACGCATCCGGGACTGGATCCCGCGGCGCTCCGGCGGCTGCTGGCCCCTGATGAGCCCGCGCGTCCCGATCCGCTTGAAGCGGCCGAGCGTCGTCACATCGCCGCGGCACTGGAATACACCCACGGCAATCGCCGGCGCACGGCGCATCTGCTTGGCATCGCGCGGTCAACGTTACTGGCGAAGGTCCGCAAGTATGGACTGGACGCCGCTCCCGGAACGGCGCCCTGATGCGACTCGAGATTCTGACTCTGCTCGGACTCGCAAGCGCCTCCGTCGCTCGAATGGAGGCGCAGGTGCCTTTCCGAAATGGCAACGTCACGTCGGGCACGCTCAGTTTCGACGGCCACGCGACCGCAGGGGATTTCACTGGCAACACCGCCGTCGTGACCGGGCATGTGTCCGGCGCGTCCCTGGAGGCGAGTGAAGGCTGGGTCGAGGCGCCGGTCACGACACTCAAGACCGGAAACGACCATCGCGATCGTGACCTCAACAAGTCCATGGAGTCCGAGAAGTATCCGACGATCCGCTTCGAGCTTCATGACGTGACCCAGGGCGCAACAGCGGGGGACAGCACCACGGTGACATTGCATGGGCGCTTCCTGATTCACGGGGTCACGCGACCGGTCGCTCTCCCGGCGACACTCGCGATGCGATCCGGCGGAGTGCACCTCACCAGTTCGTTCCCACTCAATCTCAAGGACTACGAGATCGGTGGACTTTCCAAGATGCTGGGCATGCTCAAGATGTATCCGGACATCGTCGTCCATGTCGATCTGAACATCGACGAGGCCAAGACCGACCAGAACTGATCCCGCCTCGCGCGCACGCCGGTTTTCCAATCCCACCAGAGGCCGCGGCCCGCCAATTTCCTGCCCAAACCGCTACGGCGAATTACTGGACCCGGACCCGCCCGTATCTGGAAATGATGACCTGACGGCTGGCTACCCCGCGACCAAGCAGGAACGTAGCGTTGGACAGTCCGAGGGTGATTCCCAGCGGAGAAAAGACGAGTGGCCGGACCGGTCCGCTGAGGGTGACGCCGATACCGCCCGCGCCGGCGGCGGACCAGCGTGGCAGCGTGTCGACGCCGTCGATGACGCTCAATATCAGGCTGTCCGGCCGGATGAGCAGCAGGGCGGGGCGACTCTCCGTCACGGCCATCATGCGTGCCCGATTGTGCGCTGAGGCGATCTGGCGGGCGGCTTCTTCGACAGCCAGGCGGTCCCGTGCGGCGTTCAGAACCGGGAGGACCGCCAGGAGCAATATCCCGATGGCAGCGATGGCAATCAGGAGTTCGATGAGGACAAAGCCCTTGCGCATGCGGGGAATTTTAGTAGGGAATTGCGGATCGATTCCCATCAGAAACGCACGCCGTTACGGCAGGAAAATGCATTCGTCCGCCGGTACTTGCCCTCACCCGTCTGAGTGACGATACTAGCCTTAATCCATCAGGAAACACCGCCACCCTTAGAGAGGCTGGTCCTTGCTAACCTCCCTGCGGCTCTTTGGTACCCCGGAACATCCGGACGCCATGACGCATGCGCCCTTCCTCGATCGGGCGCGCTCCGAACGCGAGCAGGGGAGACAGGAATCTTCGCTCATCGCTCTTGGGGCCTATCTGGTGGCGCGACTGGTCTCGAGGCTGCATCTTGCCACTGGGGCTGATGAAGACCGCGAGAGTTTCCGCTGGCAACTCGAGAGCACCCGCAAGTTCATCCGCGATCTGCGGCAGGACGCTCCGGAAACCGCGCATCTCTCCGGGGTCGTGGAAGCCGCGGGGACCAACCCTCCGGAACTTGCTTCGGTCCGCATTGGCCTGATGGCGTACGCGTATTTCCTCGAGCATGAATCCCGGATGTCCGAGGCGCTCGAGGTGCTGGCGAACGTTGGCCAGTGTTACGCGGGAGACATACCCGCTCCCGAATCCACTTCGCTCGCGCTGTTCGTTGCCCGGCTCAATCGAATGCTCGCGCGCTGGGACAGCGCGAACGACGCCTATCGCGCGGCGGAAGAAGCCGCGGTCCATTCCGGAGATCCGAGTGGCGCGCTGCTCTCCCGGCTGGGCCGGGCGAAAGTGATGAGCGGGCAGGGGAGCCTGGTCAATGCGCGGCGCGAAATCGAGCGGATCATCACGGCGGGCACCGCGTCGGGTTTGCGTGATGTGGTGGGCCGGGCTTCACAGGACCTGGGCGCGGTACTGGGACAGCAGGGACTCATGCTCGAATCGCTTCAGGCGCAGTTCCAGGCGTTCGAGTATACCGACGACGAAAGCGCGCGCTGCCGGATTCTCGGTGACCTTGGAGTTCTGCTGCGGGAACTCGGCGCGACGGCCGCGGCGCAGCAGGCGTTCGCGATCGTGCTCAAGAGCCGATCGAGTTTTGCGGTGCGACAGAACGCGCAACTCGAACTGATGGACATTGAATCTTCGCAGGGCAACCGGGTGGCGTTCGAACGCCGGCGCCAGGAAGTCGAGAACGCCGCGGACCGCATGCCTCCCAGCATGGCGGTCGACTACCACTACAAACTGGGAATCGGATTCGCCCGATTCGGGCAGATGGCCCGGGCCAGGCGTTCGCTTGCAGATGCGTTGCGGCTTGCCGAGGCGCACGCGCTCAACGAATGGTACTTCCGCGTTGAGAGAATTTTGCAGAATCTCGAGGAGTGTCCGGAGCTCAAGCCAGCGCCCTCCGGCTCCGCCGAGGTCTGGGAGACCCCGGCGGTTGCGGAGGTGGCTGCGGGCCTGGAGCAGTTCGCCAGTCAACTCGCTGACTAGTAACGGCTCCGCACTGGCTCAGCAGCGCGTATTGGAACCCTGCTGCTCGCACTTCGTGGTATCGAGGTTCGGCCGCGGTGCCGTGGTGTCGCTGCACGCCGAGACAACTACGCCGGACAGGACGAGCGCGAGGGCAACCGCAAAACGCTTGGTCGAAGACATAGGCAAAACCCTTTCGAGTGATGAAGCGAAATCAGGGGGTTGCCCGTATGATGCCCAAAAGGCCGATCGGCACCTAGGGCTAATTCACGACAATGTGGGGCGTTATTGCGACACGTCCTCGTTCTGACTGCTGTTCCAGCATCCCGCCTCGACCGGCTCAACTCGGTTGCGCCCGAGCGTGTGCAGATGCTGCCGGTGGCCGGATGGCACGAGATGATCGACACCATCCGCCGGGAGCCGGTAGAGATGGCGATCGTCGATCCGATGCTCGGTGGCCGTCCCCGGACGCACGAGATCGAACGTATCCGGCTGCTGTTTCCGTCGCTGCCGGTGATGCTGTACACGACTCTGGCGCCGGAAAGTGCGGGCATTCTGCTCGCGCTGGGGCGGGCAGGAATCCGGCGCGCGGTGTTCACCAGGTTCGATGACGCGCCGGGCAGTCTGCGTGCCGCCGTGATGGAAGAGCTCGAGCACACCGCATCGCACCATGTCGTGCAGGCGCTGACTCGCCGGCTGGATGACCTTCCGGGCCGGCTCCGCTGGGTGTTCGAGACGGCGCTCGAGATGCCGGCGGAGCTGCTCACAGTCGACGAACTTGCGCGACGGGCCCAGATGAAGCGGCGCACCTGTGAGCGCTGGTTCGCTCGGTCGGGACTGCCGTCCCCCCGTACGGTCCTCATGCTCGCGCGGCTGCTGTACGCGCACCGGCTGCTTCGCGACCCGGGCCATACGATCGAGGATGTGACGCTCAAACTCGGTTATGGAAGGACCAAGACGCTGCAGTTACAGCTCAAGGAAGTTTTCGGACTCACCGCAGGCGAGTTGCGCACTGCCATGACTACGGAGGCAGCGGTCGAATGGGTCACCGCACGCTATTTCCCCGGCATGCAGCAGGTGGCATCATGAAGCGGCGCATTCTGGTCGTCGACGATGACGCGCAGATTCGTCATGCGCTGATCCGCGCCCTCGAGCGCCAGCAGTATGAAGTGATCTCCGCCGCCGGCGGAGATTCCGCCTACGCCGTGCTGTCCGAGACCCACGTCGACCTGGTACTGCTCGATCTCGTGATGCCGCAGATGTCGGGTGACGCGCTCTTCCTCGCGATCATCCGTCGCTGGCCGGCGCTCCGGGGCCGGGTCATCCTGATCTCCGGCGATATCCATTCGTCGCGCGATCAGTGGCCCGCGGAGCTCAAGGCGTGCCGTGTGCTGGAAAAGCCCTTCGGCCTCGCCGAGCTCTACCGCGCGGTCGAACTCGCGTTGATTGAAGAAGAGCTCCCTCCGTTCCAGCAGACCAGCAACGCATGAGCGCCACGCTCGCGAGCGCCAGTGTGAACGCGCAGGATCCCCTGGGCACGTTGCGCGAATACGCGGCACTCGCGCCCTGGAGTCTCCGTGACCTCACCGCGCTGGCCGGCGCGATTCTCGAGACTTCGGGCATCTTTCCGGTGAATGCCGCCGCGCGCGCCCGTCCCACCGAACGCACCATCCGCTTCTACGTCGCGCGCAGGCTGGTGAGTCCGCCGGAGGGACGCGGAACCGCCGCCATCTACGGCTACCGGCACTTGCTGCAGGTGCTCGCGATCAAGCTGCGCCAGATGGACGGTGTGACGCTCGATGCACTGATCAGGGAGTTCGCTGGTCTGGGTGGAGACGTGATTGAACGGCGGGTGGCAGGCGCGCTGGGCGCCGCGCTGCCATCGCCCTCCCGGCTTTCGCTCGATCCGATGGGGGCGCCGCGCGGCAAGGTGGCGAGGGCGCTGCAGGGGTGGCACCACCCGGTGGACGCCGAGCAGCGAGGGACGATCGGAGCTGCCCGCGAGGCGCGCGGTCGCGGCTGCCGGCGCTTTCAGCTGGCGCCGGGCATCGAGCTACTCGTCGATGAACCGCACGCGCTGCTTCGAACCGAAGGGGGCGACCTCGCGATCGCCGCCGCGCTGCGTGCGGCACTCGACCGGCTGCTGGGCCACGAATCTTCAAGCGATCGGTTGCGGCAGTGATTCTCATCATCCTGGTCGGTCTCGTCGGAGCCGTGCTCTTCTGGCTGATGAGCACTTACAATGGTCTCATTGCGCTCAAGAACCAGGTGGCGAACGCGTGGAAGCAGATCGACGTCCAGCTCAAGCGCCGGCACGACCTGATTCCCAATCTCGTGAACACCGTGAAGGGCGCGATGGATTTCGAGAAGACCACCCTCGAGGCGGTCATCTCGGCGCGCAACAAGGCGGTGAGCGCGACCGGCGTGCCGGCGACCGCGCAGGCTGAAGGGCAACTCACGCAGGCGCTGGGCAAGCTGTTTGCGCTGACGGAGGCGTATCCCGATCTCAAGGCCACGGGCAACGTCGCGCAGCTGCAGGAAGAGCTGACCAGCACCGAAAACAAGATCGGGTTCGCACGGCAGCTCTACAACGACACTGCGACGCAGTACAACACCCGCCAGATGCAGTTCCCCGCCAATCTCGTTGCCGGCATGGCCGGCGCCCGTCCCGCGGAGCTCTGGGAAATCCAGGATTCGGCGGAACGTGCCGTTCCTGTCGTGGACCTCACGAACAAGCCGGCGAGCTGATCGCGACGGCTCCTGCGTCCGGCACGACTGATTGAACCACGAGAGTGCATCCGATGCGTTCAGTCAGCGATTCACCCAATTATCGTAAGCCGATACTTCCCGCCGCATGACACCGACCGATCTGTTCGCGCAGCAGGCCTCCAACCGCCGGCGATCGTTCTGGCTCATCTCACTGTTCGTGTTGTTCTTCGCCTGGATCGGCTTCGGCGGCGATCTGGCGCTCTACGTGGGGACCCGGGACGCGCCGCCAGGCGAATACCGGCACCTGGTCCCGTTCTTCGGCATTCTGACTTCACTCGTCGCGGCGGGAATCTGCTGGTACTCGTGGAAGCAGGGCGCGAGCCGAGTGCTCTGGGCGACCGGGGCGACCGAGCTTACCGAGCCGGCGACGGATGCCGAGAAGCAGCTGGTGAACGTCGTCGAGGAAATGGCGATCGCGTCGGGCCTTCCAAAGCCCCGGATCTGGATCGTACCGGACGACGATCCGAATGCGTTCGCCACGGGCATCGAGCCCGCAACGGCCAGCATCGCGGTCACGCGAGGGCTGCTGGGCCTGCTCGATCGTGACGAGCTCCAGGCGGTGATCGCACACGAAATGTCCCACGTGCAGAATTACGACACGCGACTGATGACACTCCTCGCGGCGATGGTGGGGGCGATCGCGCTGGTGTCGGATGGGGTCGGGCGAATGCTGCGTGGAGGATTCCGTTCCGGAGGCCGGAGCAGCGGAGGCCGCAAGGGCGGAAACCCTCTCGCGATCGTGCTGTTCGTGGTCTGGGTCGTGTCGCTGCTCCTGGCACCAGTAGTCTCGCGGCTGCTCGCGATGGCCGTCAGCCGCAAGCGGGAATATCTCGCTGATGCGACGAGCGCGCAGTTCACCAGGAATCCGATGGCGCTCGCGAGTGCGCTGGAAAAACTCGATGCGGCGTCGGCGCCGACGGCGACGATCACCCGCGGGGCCGCGCATCTCTGCATCGTGGACCCGAGTGGATCAAAGCTCTCGGGATTGAGCGGCCTGGTGGGGGATGTGCTGGCGTCGCATCCACCCATCGCGCAGCGGATCATCAGGCTTCGCGGGATGGGTTATCAGCAGGTCAAGCAGGTATCAGCATGACGCCGAGCGAGGTCTCGGGGGTGCTGATCGCGCTGGGCGCCGTCCTGGGGCTGGGGCTGCTCCTGGGGACGCGCCGAGCGTTGCGTGCCCGGCTTCGGCGTTCGGCGCGCAAGGCACTGCACCGGTTCGAGGTTCGACTGGAGCGCTACAAGCTCGTCGAACGCGACATCATTCGATCGCAGCTGCTGCAGGATCCCATGATACTCGCCGCGATCGAGCGACACTCGCATGAGCACCACGTGTCGGAGCCCGAGGTCCGCCGACTGGTCAACGAGTATATCGACGAAATCGTTCCGTACTTCAATGTCCTCTCGTACTACAAGATCGGATACAACATCAGCCGGCTGCTGATCAATCTGCTGTACAAGGCTTCGATCGAATACCGGGATCACGACGCGCTCGACCGGATACCGCGGCGGGACATCGTGGTCTACCTGATGAATCACCGGAGCAATGCGGACTACGTCGTGGTGGCGTACGTACTCGCGCGAGTGGTGAGCATCAGCTATGCGGTGGGGGAGTGGGCGCGGACCTGGCCGCTCGAATACGTCTTCAAGAGCTTCGGCAGCTACTTCGTGCGGCGACGGTATCGTGAGGAGCTGTACCACGCGGTGCTCGAGCGGTATGTGCAGCTCATCACGCGGAATGGGATCACGCAGGGGATTTTCCCCGAAGGCGGCCTTACGCGCGATGGGGCGTTGCAGCCGCCCAAGCTCGGTCTCCTTGACTACATGTTGCGGGTGCTGGACGATCCGGGTTTCGAGCAGGACATCTGGCTGGTGCCCGTGGGCATCAACTACGATCGGGTGCTGGAGGATCGCTCGCTGATTCGTGAACGGATCGTCGGCGGACGACGCCTTTCGCGCTGGAGTCAGCTCACCGGGGTCGGCAGCTACCTGATGCGAAACACCGGGCGCCTGCTGATGGGACGTCTGCAACGTTACGGTCGAGTGGCGGTAAACTTTGGAACGCCGATCTCCGTACGGGCGTGGCTACGAGCACAGCCGGAAGGAATCCTGGCGCTCCCGAAGGCGGAACGACTGCCTCATATCGAGCGACTGGCGCACGAGGTGCTGGACCGTATCGGGGCGGTGATCCCGGTGACTCCGGTCCCGCTGGTCTCCGCGGCGCTGCTTTCATTCGGGACCACGGTGGTGTCGAGGGACCGGCTCCTGGAGCGGATCGACGAACTGCGCGACCGGCTCACCGAGTTCAATGCCAAGGTAGTGCGGCGAGAACTTCCGGTCTCCGAAGTGTGGGAGCGGGCGTGGCGGATGCTGGACATGCGGCGACTGGTGGTACCGCACGGAGATGGGCTGCTGATACTGCCGGCGCAACGCCCGCTGCTCGAGTACTACGCGAATTCGATCCGGCACCTGCTACCTGCCGCGACCAACGTAGCGCTCTCGCCGGCAGAGGAGCCGGATGGGACGCTGCCAAGGCTCGCAACGCGAGAAGAAGTGGCGGCTGGGAGGAGAAAGTGAAATTAGTACTGAGTACTGAGTACTGAGTACTGGGTGACGAGTGACGAGTTGAAAGTGGTGAGTGCGCTGTGGTGCTGACGGCCAGGGCTAAAGCCTGCGGCTAGTCCCTCATTCGAGGAATGGATCAATGTTCAAGCCGGTGATGCAGGTTGCGGCAACGGGAATCGTGGCGTTCTTCCTCTGGAAGCTTGCGGCGATCCTGCTTCTCCCGTTGCTCGGAGTCGCAGTGGGAATCGTGGCGTTTCTCATCAAGCTCGCGTTCATGGTAGTGGGAGTGGTGATCGTCGTACTGATCATCCGCTGGCTCGCGGGGCGGGAGGCTGCGGCGGGGTAGCAGAAACAGAGAACGCTCCGGCGCAAACCGGTGTATTCCTTTTCTTGCTCCATGGAGGAGCAGGTGAAGGATCGTGGCATGGTATCTTCATCGGCCTCAGCGTGGTCATCACGCTTTACTCCTTCGCGTCCTACAAGTGGGAAGTCCAGCGGCGTTGGTCGCGACTCCAAAAATGAGGTTGATCCGATGAGTCGTTCAGCGCATATGGGTACCAGGCTGCCCCGAAGCTGATCCGTCACTCATGGTCGTGTTGTTCGGTGTCCCCCAATCCTGCCGCTGTCCCTCGATTTTCACGCTCCCCGGCTTTCCGACGCCAACGCTGACTCCGCCGCCGAGCGCGAAGCCTCACCCGGAAAGGTTCGAGCTCCGAGTGCAGGCACTCAGCGTGGGAAGGCCTCGGGCAATCCGCCATCGACGGTGAGGATATCTCCCGTCGTATACCTGAGCTTGTCGCTCGCGAGCAGGACCGCGATATCGGCGACCGCTTCCGGCGGGATGAGCGACACACCCATCAGGTTCCGCTTGCGGTAGGTCTCCAGCTGTTCCTCCGGTGTCACGCCGCGGGTCGCGGCGCGTTCCCGGACGAATTGGAGGAAGAGCGGCGTCTCGACCTGATCGGCGTTGATCGCGTTGACCCGGATGCCGTCGCCACCGAACTCGACCGCGGCAACGCGGAGTGCCTGCAGCAGCGCAGCCTTGCTCCCGCCATATGCAACCGCGTCTTTCCCCGGTACCAGCGCGGCCTTGGATACCGAGGCCACGATGGAACCTCCAATGCCCTGGCGACGCATGATCGTCGCGGCGCGACCGATCGCGGCCACGGCGCCGATGTAGTGCACCTCGAGCTGGCGCTGGAGGTCATCCCGCGTGATCTCGGCGATCGGCGCGAAGCGGGGCGGACGACCCGCGGTGTAGAAGAGGCAATCGAGTCCACCGAACTCCTGCACCGTCCTCCGAAAGAGCGCATCGAGGCTCGCGTCCTCCTGGACATCGGTCGCGACACCGATGGCGCGGCCCGGAAACCTCGCGGCGATCTCGTGCGCCACCGCGTCGGCCAGCGCGGAGTCGAGATCTCCCACCACCACGTGTGCGCCTTCCTCCGCGAATCGCTCTGCTGCCGCCTTGCCGATGCCACTGCCGCCTCCGATGACCACGACCACGCGACGTGGCAGGAGTTTCGTGGCGCGATCCTTCGCGACCTGCTCATCCACTTTCCTCCGTTCGAGCGGCCAGTGCTCGAACTCGAAGACGTCCTTTTCGGGGATGAACTCGAAGCGCTCGACCGACTCGGCGTTCACGATGGCCTCGAGGCCGGCTCGATAGCAGGTGTTGGCGGTGACGGCATTCTTCTTGTCGGTGAATGCCGTGACGATGCCGAGGCCGGGAACGAGAAGCACCTTGGCCCAGTCATCGAGTGGTTTCTCGCCGGATGCGGCGTGACGCTGATGATAGGTCTCGTACTCGGCGCGTTGCGCGCCGATCTGCTCGCGGACTTGGGCGACGAGCCGGTCCGCGGGTGCTCCCGGATCCAGGTCGAGCCAGAGCGGTAGACGCCCCGCGCGGAGCAGGTGCTCGGGCGTCGTCATGCCCCGACGGACGAGTTCCGGCGTGCGTTCGTGGGACAGCGTCTCCAGCACATCGTCGGCGCCATCGAAATTCAGGATGACGCGTTCGGATTGACTCAGCGCGCCGCGGATGGCGGGCAGCACGGCATCGGCGAGGCGTTCACGCTGCGCTGTCGACGTCGCGGCACGCGTTACACCACCGAGCACCTTCTTACCGCGGCGGCAGGTGGCGAGATAGTCGTCGATCTTGCCCACGAGGCGAACGAGGCGCTCAAAGGTCTGTCTGGGATCATCACCGAAGACGACGAGCCCATGATGCGCCAGCGTGAGTCCGATCGCGCTCGGCGGGATACGATGGACCATTTCACCCACTGAGCGGGCGAGCGGAAAGCCCGGTCGAGTGTAGGGCACGTAGACGATCTCACCTTCAAAGAGCTCGGCGACGAGGCGCTCGGCAGTCCCATCGCTCACGTTGGTGAGGCTCATCGTCGCCACGTCGTGAGTGTGGGCGATGACGCGGTGGGGCAGCAGCGAGTGGAGTGGTGTCTCCACGCTGGGCGCCGGTCCCTCGCGCAGCATGCAACCCGACATGAAGCGCATCATCTCCGCATCGCTCATTGACGCCGCGGTGCCCAGGGGAGCGAGGCGCGCCAGGGAAAGCCTGGTGAAGCCTTCACGAGAGATGGTGCGGAGGTCGGTGCCGCTGCCCTTGACGAGGAGGGCTTCGGTTTCGACGCCGCCATCGGCGGGAAGCGTCAGCTTGATGGAGGTGTTGCCGCCCCCAGGCTGGACCAGTCGGGTCTCCTGTCCCAGCAGATGGGAGAGGTGGACCAAGGCGTTCAGGGGATCGGCGCTGGCCGGGGCACCGAGGTTCCATCGGTCGATGGCGGCCTGCGGAAGGATTGGATTGGTCATGGCGGAGGAAGATGCGAGGTTGCCGCTCCGGATGCGAGAGGGTGCCGGCTGATTTCGGTCTGGCAATGCTGGGCCATCGGGAGCATCTTTTCGGCGTGGATTCCTCTCCGGACAAGCTCCGTTACGCGCGCTCAGGCGGGTATCGCCGCTCAGGGTGGGCGTTGCTGGTCGTCGCGAAAGTGACGGCATCGCCGGTCGTCGCTAAAGCGACGGCTCTGCTGGTGCCGCTGAAGCGACCGGGGGCCAAGGCGGCCCGGCTGGTGTCGCTGAAGCGACGGGGAGGCGGAGCGAAGCGGTCAACAATATGGAGACTTGCCTGTGGCTGAGGCCTTCCACACGCTCGCTGCCGCACTCGCCGACCGCTATCGTCTCGAGCGTGAACTCGGGCAGGGCGGCATGGCGACGGTCTACCTCGCCGAAGATCTCAAGCACGGCCGGAAGGTCGCGATCAAGGTGCTGCGGCCGGAACTTGCGGCGGTCATCGGTGCGGAGCGCTTTCTCCGCGAGATCAAGACGATCGCGACGCTGCAGCATCCGCATATCCTCGGGCTGATTGATAGTGGGCAGGCGGGCGGAGCGGACAGGGCGGACGTGGCGGGCGGGAAGAGCTTCGTTTACTTCGTGATGCCATTTGTCGAAGGCGAGAGTCTTCGTGACCGGCTGAATCGTGAGAAGCAGCTTCCCATTGCGGAGGCGGTCCGCATCGCCACCGAAGTGGCAGGTGCCCTCGATTACGCGCATCGCCACGGTGTGATTCACCGCGACATCAAGCCGGAAAATATCCTGCTTCACGACGGCTCGGCGCTGGTGGCGGATTTCGGCATCGCACTGGCCGCGGGTACCGACGCTGGGAAGCGGATGACCGAGACCGGCATGTCCCTCGGCACGCCGCAGTACATGAGTCCCGAGCAGGCCATGGGAGAGCGGACGGTCGACGCCAGGACCGACATCTTCTCGCTGGGCTGCGTACTGTACGAAATGCTGCTCGGAGACCCGCCGTTCGTCGGCGTGACGGCCCAGGCCATCGTGGCCAGGGTAATGACGGCCGACGCGCCCTCGCTCACCGCGCAGCGCAGGACAGTGCCACCGGCGCTCGACCGTGCGGTGCATCGCGCGCTCGAACGGCTCCCTGCCGACCGCTTCGACACTGCGGCCGATTTCGCTGCCGCGCTCAAGGACACCTCAGCATCACCGACGTCGTCACCGAGTCTCACGCATGGCAGGTCAGCGGTGATTGTCGGCATCGGCCTGGGCCTCGCACTCGCGGTCGGCGGGATGCTGTTTCTACGCGCTGGTGCGCATGCATCTCGCGGCGGCACGAACGAAAACCTTCGCATCGTGGCCGTCCTGCCTTTTCGCAACATCTCGCACGATACCGCGCAGCAGTATTTCAGCGCGGGCATGACGGAGGAGATCGCGACGCAGCTCTCCCGCGTAGCGGCACTACGGGTACTCGGCCGCGCAGTCACAGCACAGTACGACACGGTCGACAAGAAGCTGGAGCGGATGGCTCGTGAGCTCGGAGTGGGCAGCGTCGTCGAAGGCAGTGTGCGTCTGGCCGGTGACCGGGTGCGGATCGGCGTGGATCTGACCGATGTGCGTTCGGGGCAGACGCTCTGGTCGGAACAGTACGACCGGCAGCTCTCGGACCTGTTCGCCGTGCAGGATGACGTCGCGCATCAGGTTGCCGCGGCACTCCAGGCCACTCTCACGGCCGCCGAGGAGAAGCGGGTGGCGCGTGTCCCGACCACGAACGTGGAGGCGCACCAGCTGTACCTCCGTGCCCTCGAGCTCGCGGGCCCGCGCCATTCGGAGAACCTCACCCGATCCGCGCTGCTGCTTCAGGCGATTCATCTCGATCCGCAGTTCGCCGCGGCGTACGCCGACCTCGCCCGCACCTACATGTTTCGCAGCTCGGGGGGAGAGCGTGTCTATACGGACTCCGGTTTCATTGCGGCGCGAAAGGCGATCGAGCTCGATTCGGATCTCGCCGAGGGCCACTTTGCGCTGGCCGACCTGGAAAGCGTGGTCTTCAAGTTTTCGGATGCGCGGCGATCCTACCTGAAGGCATTAGAGCTGAATCCGAGTCACGGCGGCGCCATGGCCGATCTGGCCAACGTCTACGTGGCGCTGGGCCGGTTTGACGAAGCGCTGGATTGGGCGCTCCGCAATTTCCAGCTCAATCCGAACAGCATCCACGGCCCGTACCATGTGGGGCTGCCGTTGATCGCGCTGGGAGATGACTCAGCGAGCGCCCGTTTCCTGTTGAGCGCGGAGCAGCGGATGCCGACGGAGCTTCGGGTGCAGGGCTTGCTCGCGTGGCTCGACATGCGACGCGGCAACACCCAGATCTCGCTCGAACGCTCGCGACGCCTGGTGCGCAACGAGCCCGACAACACCGAGGGGCCACCCATTCTCGCAGAACTCGCCGTGGTCTCCTCTGCTCCGGACGCCGAAGCGCTCATTGCGCCGCTGGCCACGAAGGACCCCGAGGCAGCGGGGCAATACTTCACGGCGTCGCTCCGCTCGCTGTATGCTCTGACGCTGCATCGACGCGGGGATGACAAACTGGCGACCGAGCTCTGGCGGCAGTCGACTGACGCCGCCCAGCGCAGCGTGACCCGTGGCGACGAGGGTCCTGGCGCCCCCATGGAGCTGGCGGCGATCAACGCGATCGAGGGCCACCCTGTTGAGGCGATGGACTGGCTGGAGCGTGGGTATCGCGCGGGTTGGCGAGACGCGCGCGTGCTGGAGCTCGATCCCTTCTTTGCCTCGGTGAAGCGGGAGCCGCGTTACCGTGCGGTGCTCGCGAGCATCACGCAGGATGTAGCCGAAATGCGGAAGCGGGCGAGCGCCGCGCATCCGGAGGTGTTCAGCACTGGAGCGGTGCGATGACGGGTCCGGTCATCAGTTCATTGCCCTATCGCGGTTGGAGACCCCGAGCTCCATATTGAGTTATCGGGAGCCTGCGCAATGTCCTCCTCCGACCTGACATCGTCCTCCTCGCCACTCCAGGATAAGGCTGCGCCCGCCGACCCGGGAGCGACCGAGGATCTATTCGCCCTTCTCTATAGAGAGTTGCACCTCCTCGCCGAACGGCAGCTTCGTCGCCAGGGATCCGGGTTCACGCTGGGCACCACCACCCTGCTGCACGAGCTGTATCTGAATCTCGCGGCCCGAACCGCCGTCCACTTTCCCGATCGAGCTCATTTCCTGGGGTATGCCTCTCGCGCGATGCGCGGTTTGATCATCGACTACGCTCGGCGCCGCTCCGCCGGTAAGCGGGGCGGCGAATTCGTTCTGCTTTCGCTCGACGAGGAGCATGACCGGCCATCCGGCTACGACGCCCAGGAACTCGAGGCGTTGAGCGACGCGATCGACGCCCTCGCTTCCGTCGATCCAGCGCTCGCTCAATTGGTGGACCTGCACTTCTTCTGTGGTCTCGATTTCGTGGAGATTGCCAGCCTTCGCGGAGTGGGCGAGCGCACGGTTCAGCGCGAATGGCGAAAGGCCCGGCTGGTGCTGCACCGTGAGCTGAGTACGGAGACTACTCAGCGCCCCCCCGATGGTTGATCACGCAATTCTGCTATGCATCCGAATACTTCGACGGCCCCGCATCCATTGCGGGGCCGTTTCCATTTCCCACCTTGGCGGCTCTGGGCCGGCGAAGACGATAAGCAGTGGACAGGATCTCGACCTGGATTCCGCGAAGGCGGAATCCGACGGACCCGCGGCAACGACCCCTCGCGCAGGAGCCCAGGATGTCACGCTACACCCCTCGCTCTAGTCCGGTGCTCGGTTTCATCGGAGCTCTCCTGCTGGCATCCTGTCAGGCCGAGAGTCGGCTCGCGCCGAGCGATCCGGGTGGGCCGCCACCGGCGAACATTGCACCGTACGCCTTCTGCATGGTGAACCCGACCATCACCGTTGACTGCACCCAATCCGCGACTGGTGCTCTTGTACTTACCGTCGGCCCTGCCGGCGCGTTCGGTCTGATCCTGCCGAATGTGCAGGTGCAACTGCAAGGGCCCGCGGGCTATTCCAACACGCTCTTGAGTGACAACACCGGAACCGCCGGCGCTTCCAGCCTTCCACTCGGGCACTATACGGCGACACTTGGGGCGGGTCTTCCGACCGGATGCAGCACGGGGCCATCACTAGCGTTCGACATTGTCGCGGCGACGACCACTACCACGGAAATTGATGCAGCCTGCGATCCATTCCTCGGGCAAGTCATCTCCCCAACTCTGGGTCCTCTCGCTGGAGTCACCGTGCTCGCTTCCAACATCACGTTCGGAGATCTCGTGTTTCAGACAAGCGCCTCAGGTGGATTCAGCATAGATGTCTTCCGTGCGTACACGCTGACCATCACGGCTGGCCTACCTTCCGGCTGCACACCTCCGAGTCCGCGGTCAGTCCTGGTACTCCCCGGTTTGCATCAGTTGGTGACAATATCGGTTGATTGCCAGTAAACGGAGGCCCGCAGTGTTCGCCGTTGGCCGCTGCTGCCCGTCGAGACACATCTCGCCCGGAGCAGCGGGTTCGAGGCGGACCGAAGGCCCACGAGTGCTGACCGCTACGCCTTGGATGTACCCTCGCGCGCGCGCGGATCCGGCTGCATCTTGGCTACGATGTGCACTCGGGCTCCACCTCGAAGAGCGCTCCATCAGCGCAGCCGATCCGAGAAAGAGTGGCGCATGAGTCCGACTCTTGAAGACAATTCCAAACGATGACGCGCATCAGTCAGGCGGACTGGTCGATCCTCAGCGTGCTCCTTGACGAGGTGCTCGAGCTGCCGACAGATGCTCGGCCGGCCTGGCTCGCCGAGCACCGAATCAGTGAGCCGATGCTTGTGGCGCAACTGGAGGAGTTGCTCGAACGGGAGGTCCTGGTCGATCGGGACGAGTTCCTCACCGAGCGCCGGGCGCCTCCGCTGCCGCCCGTCTCCACCCTGGCTGGTCAGACGCTCGGGGCCTACGTGCTCGAGCGGCCACTCGGCCAGGGCGGCATGGGCTCCGTATGGCTCGCGCGGAGAAGCGATGGACGCTTTCTGGGCGTCGCGGCAATCAAGTTCCTGAGTCTCGCGGTCGCCGGGCCCGCCGGCGAAGCTCGCTTCCGACGCGAAGGCAGCGTCCTCGCCCTGCTCGCTCATCCCAACATCGCACGACTGCTCGATGCCGGCGTGACGCCGGCCGGCCAACCGTATCTCGTGCTCGAGTACGTGGACGGGCAGCCTCTCGACGCCTGGTGCGACACGCATCGGCTGCCGGTCGAAGGACGCCTTCGTCTCTTCGGGCAGGTGATGGCGGCGGTCGCGCATGCGCACGCGAACTTCATCGTCCACCGCGATCTCAAGCCGGCGAATATTCTGGTGACCGCCGACGGAATCGTCAAACTGCTCGACTTCGGTATCGCCAAGCTGCTCGAAGAGGGTCAAGGGTCGGCGAGCGCGCTGACCGGTTCGCACGAGTCGGTACTCACGTTCAAATACGCGTCGCCGGAGCAGATCCGGGGTGATCCGATCACGGCGGCGAGCGACGGGTACAGTCTCGGCGTGATTCTCTACGAGCTGCTCGGAGGCCGGCACCCGACCAGTGGTGACTCTCATACGCCGGCCGAGCACGTTGTATCGATTCTCAACACTGATCCCCCCCAGCTTTCACGTGCGGTTACTCCGAGCGCCAGGTTTGCACGCGAGGATGCGCTCCGAATCTCGGAAGCGCGTGATGCGTCGCCGGAGAAACTGCACCGCGTCTTCACAGGCGATCTCGACAACATTCTCTCGAGGGCCCTGAAGAAGTCGGCGGGGGAACGCTATCCCACCGTCGAGGCGCTCGCCGAGGATATCCGCCGTTACCTCGAACACGAGCCGGTCGCGGCGCGGCCCACGTCGATGGCGTATCGGGCTTCACGGTTCATCCGGCGCAATCGAGCGACGATGGCGGTGGTCAGCGTGGCGGCAGCGGGACTGCTGGCGGCCACGGGCTTTTCGATCGAGCAGATGCGGGAGGCGCGCCGGCAGCGGGATGGTGCCGTTCGGGAAACACTTCGGGCCGATGGAGTGCTGCAGTTTCAGAATCAGTTGATCTCGCACGTGGGAGATCAGCCGATGACCATGAGGCAGATCGTGGACCGCGGCGTCGAGTTGCTCAATCATCGGCACGTCGTGGATCGCGCCAGCGAAGCGGAAGTGGTGCTCTCGCTGTCCAGCATTTATACGGAACTGGGCGACATGCTCCAGGCGAGAGGCATGCTGGCGCGGGCGGAATCTCTGGCCGCCGCGGACGGCCAGGTAGAACTCCTGACTCAGATTCGATGCGCGAGCGCGATTCGCCTGACCGAGATGGGTCGGGGAGATTCCGCCAGTCTCGAGATGGCCGCCTACGATCGCCTCGCGAGGGCCGGATCCCGATTCGATACGAAGACGATCGCGATCTGTCTCGATGCCCGGGCGACCGGACAGATGTACCTCCATCACCTGGATAGCGCGCTCATAACCTGGCAGAGCGCCCGAAGCATGCTCGAGGCACAGGCGCTCACTCGGTCAAGCACTTATCTCGCGATACTGGGTCACCTCGGTACCGCGCTCGAAAGTGAGAATCGGATGCGGGAGGTAGTCGCGCTCCGACAACGCTCGATTGCGATTCAGGACAGCCTCGGTGAAAGTGGCACCTACCAGCAACTCGTCGACCAGGGTGCGCTCTCTTTTGCTCTCCTCGCCTCCGGTGAAGTGGCCGAGGCGGAACGATTCTCCCAGCAATCGGGCGTGCAGCTCGAACTCTCGCCAACGCCCGCCTACGCCGTCGGAATCGCGACGAATCGTGCGTCGATCACATTCCAGATGGGATGGCCGGACAGTTCGCTGGTGTGGTTCACGCGCGCGGCCCAATTCACCGAGCAGCTGCATAGCTCGTCGAGGGAACGTCGGGCATTATTCGGGAGAGGGCGAGCCGAGACTGCACTCGGCCGGCTATCGGATGCGCGGCTGACCTTGAACCGCATCCGTGGACTGAGGGACAGCGCGAGCGCTTCCCGGGAAGAACTCCACTTGCTCGCCTGGTTGCGACGCGCCGAGGGCAATTTCTCCGCGGCGGATACTGCCTTGACGATGATCCTGGAGCGGGATGGCTACTTCCGGGGAGAATCGGATCCGGAGCCGGGCCTTCGCCTCGTCCTGATTGCAGCCGCCGACGTGGCACTCAAGCTGGGGGACGCGAAACGCTCGCTCAAACTGGCCGGCGACGCTCGGCGTATCGCGGCCTTCGATTCGACCGCGGAGTCGCGAAGCATGTATGTCGGCGAAGCGCGATTGATGGAGGCGCGGGGATATCTCGCGCAAGGCGACACGGTGCAGGCGGTCGGTCTGCTTTCGCGGGCACTTCCCGCGCTTCGGGTCGGCGCGGGTCCAGGTCACCCGATGACTCGGACAGCAGAGAACCTGCTCGCCTCCCTTCGCCCGTAACGACTCGTTCGATAAAATCTCACCGTAGCCCGCGCGCTGATGGCGCGGGCTCTCGCCTTCCTCGCCGGGCCGGCCGCCCGGCGCGTCGCACGGGCTCGCTTCCGTGCCGCCGGTCATTGCGCCGCGGATCAGCGGACCATAAAGTGGCTTCTGGATGAACCGGCTTCTCCCCCCTCCCTCTGAGGACTTTATGTTTCGCCTCGCACGCTCGACCACTCGCGCGACGCTGGGAATCACGGCCCTGATTTCGCTCGCTGCGGGCCAGGCGAACGCGCAACATCTCTCGATTGCGCCGACCATCGGGATCTACGCACCGACCACGGACCTGGTGAACAGCCTCATCAACGGAGACACCGTCGCCTTCAAGCAGAAGGTCGGCCTCGCGCTGGGCGGACGCCTCGGCCTCTGGTTCGGCCGGCGCTTCGGCATCTCGGTCACCGGCGCCTTCGTCCCCAGCAAACTGCAGGCGACGGTTACCCAGACCGGCGTGCAGACCCAGGGCCAGCAGAACAGCGATCTCTGGTTCGGCACCGGACGCGTGAATCTCTGGCTGCTGCCGCCGACGGGAATTCTCTCGGTGGGCGTGAACGGCGGGGTGGGTGTGGTGGGGCGGGGAAAGACGACCATCGACGATCCGAGCAACCCCGGGTCGAGCCTGACGGATCCTTCGCGCACGGATATCGGCGGAGTCGCCGGCGCGACCGTCGGGGTGAACCTGGGTGGACTCGGGCTATTCGTCTCTGCGGATGATTACATCTACAACCCGAAGGTCTTCACGCAGCTCGGGGCGAAGCCGACAAGGCAGAACGATATCCAGATTTCGTTCGGGCTGGGGGTGCCACTGGGCGGGAAGATGTAGCAGGCTGTTCCGTCCGCGCCTGGCCCGCTCCGGAGTCGATAGCATCGGGTCGCACTAAAAGCCTCGAGGGCCGGCGCATGCGCCGGCCCTCGAAGCGTTTCCGGGCAGGCCGGCCTCCACCGCGCCTCATCTAGCCGCGGTCCGCGCCTACCAATATGTTGCGCCTTCACCTGAGAAAGATTCGTCGTGATCGCTTTACCGGAACGGCTCCCCGCATCGCTCGCAGACCGTTACCGGATCGAGCGGGAACCCGGTGGCGGCGGCATGTCGCGCGTGTACCTGGCAGAGGAGCTTGCCCTCCCGGTCGTCGTTAGGGTGCTGGCTCGGGTGGTCGTCGTAAAGGTGCTGGCTCAGGTGGTCGTCGCTAAAACGACGGCTCGGCTGGTGTCGCTGAAGCGACAGGGGAACCAGTCGGCTAGTTCTATACACGCTGCGTGGTCAGCACTCGGGAGGCCGGCCCATGGCTGAGTCCCTCAACAGTCTCACCGACGCTCTGTCCGACCGCTACCGCATCGAGCGCGAGCTCGGGCAGGG
>JBDUEA010000002.1:0-50357 GCA_040002695.1 Gemmatimonadota bacterium
TCCTGGTCGACGATGAAGCGTTCGATGGTGGTCACAGACGAAGAAGGCAGCACCAGGCACGCTCCGGTTCGTGGTAGTCTCACGGTGAGTCGGTTACGTCGAATACTTCCCTGCCCCTCCGGCCTTCGACGGTCATCGTCCGCCCGTCGGTCCTGAGCGTTACGTCTCCCTCTTCATCCGTACGCCACACTGAGACGCCGTGATGCGCCAGTCGTCCGAGTGTCTCCGCTGACGGATGTCCGTAGGTGTTTCGCCGCCCGACGCTCACGACCGCCGCCTTCGGCTGCAACCGGTCGAGCCATGCATCGCCGGTCGCGTACCGCGAGCCGTGGTGTCCCACCTTGAGAAAATCTACCGACCGCGCTCGGCGGATCATCAGGGACTCCGCATGAAACCCCGCATCGCCGGTGAAGAGCGCCTGAAATTGTCCATACTCGACGAGGAGGACCACGGAATCCTCGTTCAGATCGTCGCGCCATTCGGACCAGGTCGTATCCGGATGCAGCAGCGTGAACCGCACGCCGTCCAATTCGAACTGCCGACCGGGTCGGCCCGCCTGCCATGGAATTCCCAGCGATGCCAGCTCGTCGAGAAAACCGAGATAGATCGAATCGGAGATCAGCTCGCCGGGCTCGATCACCAGCGAGGCCGGCACCCGCTCGAGCACCGATGCCGCGCCCCCGATGTGATCGGCGTGCGCATGAGAGATGACGAGCGCGGAGAGGGACTGTACGCCCTCGCGGGCCAGAAAGGGCGCGACTACCCGGCGACCGGCATCATCCCGCGGGCCGCGCGGTCCCGCGTCCACCACTACCCAGTGCCCACCGGGTGTGCGGATCGCCGCCGCGTCACCCTGACCCACATCGAGGAAATGTAACGTCAGATCGGAGCCCTTGTCACGCGCGCCAGGCGCGAGCGCGAACAACAGGCTCACGAGCGAGGCGACTGCGGCGGCGAGGCTCCAGCGCCGGAACGCCTCGCGGCCGGTTGCGCCACCGGACATTCCCCAGAGTGCGGCAGCTAGCAGTGCGACCCAGGGGGCAGCGGAGAGCGGCTCCGCTGCCTGCACCACATGTCCGCCCGGCACCGATGCGCCAAGGCTCGCGAGGAGATCGAGACCCATGAGGCCCGCCCCTGATCCGCTGGCAAGCGCGGAGGCGAGTCCCGGCCACACCGGAGCCACGAGGACGCTGGCGATGACGCCGGGGACGGCAACCGCCGCTAATGGAATAGCGATAAAGTTGAGTGCGATGCCTACTAGCGCGACGTTGCCGAGTATTGCGCTAGTGACCGGTGCCGTCGTGAGCGTGGCGCCGACGGACGACGTCAGCGTGCTCGCCCACCTGCCGCCTCCAAGCGCGCGCTCTCCCCAGCGGGAAAAATGCGTGGCGCCCCAGAGCGAGCCGGCGGACAACCACGCGCCCAGGTCGAGCACCGCCCATGGATCGGAGATCAGTACGACGAGACAGGTCATCGCGAGCAGCGCATCGGGCTCGACTTTCCGCTGGCGCAGCTGACAGATCGCCAGTAGCGCCGCCAGCGCGGCAGCACGCGTCGCCGGGGCCGGCCAGCCCAGGAACGCCACATAGAGACAGCCGGTGCACGCCGCTATGACGATGGCGCGCTCCCGGCTCGCGCGGAGCACCCGGCAGAGCATGAATACCCATGCGACGATGAGGCCGACATGGAATCCTGAAATCGAGAGAATGTGGATGAGGCCCGACTGCACGTACCGATCGCGGAGCTGCGGGTCCATCGCGCTTCGGCGGTTGAGAATCAGCGCATCTACCAGTGCCGCACGATCTCCGTACAATCGTCGCGTGGTGGCGCTGATCCATGACCGGAGTCGTTCCGCCGCCGTCGGATCTTCCACGAGGAGGCTGACGCCCGTGACGACGAGGAGTCCGTCGGAGCGGCCCACGACACCGGGCCGAGTGATCCAGCGTGCGAAGACTTGGGCGGTACTTCCCGCGGACATCGGGCTCCCCGCCGGCCAGCTCGCCGAGACGGTACCACGACAGGGAATCATCGGGCGCACCGAGACCAATCCGCCCGCGATGTCGGCCGGTTCGAGGAGGCGAACCGAAATCTCGATGCGCTGGCCGGGGAGCAGGCTCACGCAACGATCCGCCTCCGCGAGCCAGGCCGCCGAGGCGGAGAGTCGCCCGACGAGCACTGCAATGGGAACGAGCGCGAGACCGCGCTTCCATGCAGCGGCTCCGAGGACGAGCAGAATCACAGCGACGCCGAGCGGATCCCCGAAATGCGCGAGGCCGGTCGCGAGACCGGCCCCATAGGCGATAACGAACCGGACGTTCGGCCGCGGCATCAACGCGGCCTCGGCGCTAGGTCCGGCGGGCTCGCTGCGTCGGACAGCGCGGGGCGAGACCGACTTTTCTGAGTCCGTCCATCACCGCGACATCGATGGTGGCGCGGCTCTGGTCCTTGTCGAGATTCAGCTCGGTGACCACCGAGCCCTCGAGCCCGGCCACGTATTTCGCGGGCAGCCGGTTGAGCGCGTATACCAGCACGTCGACGCGACAGATGTCGCAGCCGCAGAAGTTCGGGAACTGCGAGAGCAGCGCATCGTAGGCGTCGGTGACGTGCTCTTCGACGAGATTTCGGATCATAGCGTCGCCAGCTGAGGTCGGAGAATGGTCCCGGTGAACGTCGAGCCCGTTGTACCGGACAGGACGACGTCGTGGTAACTGCCGATCGAGTCCGGCGGCAGGTCGAGCAGAACCATGTGGTTGGTCCGGGTTCGGCCGAGCAGCATGTCGCCACGCCTCGCAACGCGCTCAACAAGGACTTCGTGGGTGCTGCCGACGTGTGCCATGTTCCGCCGCCGCGCCTGCTGGCGGACGACCTGGATGAGCCGGTCGAGGCGCTCACTGGCGACCGCGTCGTCGACATGATCGGGGATCCGTACCGCCGGCGTACCTTCCCGCACCGAATACTTGAAGGTGTACGCGTCGTCGAATTCGGCGGCCGTGACGAGTGACACCGTCTCCTGGAACTGCGACTCGGTCTCGCCGGGAAAGCCGACGATGATATCCGTCGAGAAGGTAATCCCGGAAATGGCCGACCGGAGCCGCGCCACGACGTCGAGATACACTTCTCTGGTGTAGCGGCGGAGCATGCGACGCAGCACCGCGTTGGAGCCGCTCTGCGCCGGCAGGTGCACGTGGGCGCAGACCGCAGGCGTCGTGGCCATTGCGTCGATGACGCGGTCCGTGAAGTCGGTGGGATACGGACTGGTGAACCGGACGCGGCGAATGCCCTCGACCGCGCCGACCGCGCGCAGGAGGTCGGCGAAATCATGCGTCCCGTCGTGATAGCTGTTGACGGTCTGTCCAAGGAGCGTCACCTCGCTCGTGCCCTGTTCGGCCAGGCCCGCGACCTCCCGGACCACGTCGGACAAGGTACGGCTGCGCTCCGGTCCCCGCGTGTACGGAACGATGCAGAAGGTGCACTTATAATCGCAGCCGCGCTGAACGGTGACGAACGCCGTGGCCCCGCCATCTCGAACGGGCGGTACATCCTCGTAATGCTCCCACGAGCGGAATTCGGTCTCGCTCAGGCGCTGGCCACCCGCGGCCGCCGCGATCAGGGTCCCGAGATTCCGGTAGCCATCCGGGCCGACGACGAGATCCACCCGCGGCACCCGCTCCAGCAGTACCGGCCCGAGACGCTGCGCCATGCAGCCGACGACGCCGAGGACTCCGCCTGCCTTCTTGAAGCGCTGTAACTCTCCCATCCTCCCGATCACCCGTTGCTCGGCGTTGTCCCGCACCGCGCATGTATTGAGCAGGAGGACGTCGGCATCATCGGGAACGTCGGTGCGCACGTAGCCGTCACGCGCGAGCAGGCCGAGCATGATCTCGCTGTCGGCGACGTTCATCTGGCAGCCATACGTTTCGATATAGAGGCGCTTCATGATGCGGAAAGATGGCCCGGAGAGTCGGGAGGGACAAGACGACGGGAGTACGGCAAAGGGGCTCCGGCGCCCGGCGTCCCGAGCCCACGCGAGAGTGCCTGGTGCTCGGCTAGGGCCGGACCGAGATGCCCACGAAAAGCTGCAGGGCTCGTTCGCGGTACAGACTTCCTTCGGATCTGAATACCTCCTCCAGTGTCAGGTCGACACCCGCGCGCTCCTTCGCGAAACGCGTTCCCGTACCGGCGGAAATCCCGAACTCGTGCGGCTTCCCTCCAGGGAGGACCGAAAATGGGAGCTGGCCATAGCGGAGCCCGAGTCGCAGGGGCTTCGAGTAGGGACGCTTGACGTTGGTCGTGGCCTCGAGCCCCACGGACAGGTCCATGCTGTTGCGAGAACCGACGCCGCCAAGGGCCAGCAGGTCGCTGTTTGCGCCCGACCAGGTGCGGTACACTCCCGAAGCGCCCACCTGCAGCCGGTTCGAGGGGCGGTACACGACACCCGCGCCGAAGGTGTACGGCATGTCGAAGCTCGCCACCTTGGTGGAATCCTGCTCCTCGGAGAGGCGGAGATCCTTCCGCGCGATCATCGACACCGACAGCGCCGGCGAGAGCGCACCGATCACTCCGACGTCGAAACCCAGTCCGGAGTACGAGAGCTCGGTTGAGGAGCCGGCCGTGTGAAAGGTCGTATCGCCGAAGGCGCGTCGCGCGATGATCCGGTTGGACCCGGTGAGAATGTGAACCGACGCTCCGACCGACCAGGCGGAAGTCCGGGCGTAACTCGCCGAGATCCGCACGTCGTTGAGACCGCCACGCGAGCTGAGCGTGTCGAATGTCGGGAGCGGGACGCCGCGGGGTGAAATGGTGTCCACCGTGGCCAGCGTAAAATCCCGGTCCGCGTACGAGGAAAAACTCAGTCCAAGTGCGACGGGGGTCTTGGGAATCGGCCCCTTGATGAAGACCTGCGGGAAGCGCGTGCTGCGGAGCGAACCGGTGCCTGCCGGAGTCGTCCAGTGCCGCCACTCCGGCGCCAGTACGAAGCTCGCAGTCACTGTACTGACCCCCGCGAGCGAAGCCGGGTTCAGGGTCGATTCGTTATCGAAGAGCCCGAAGCTCCCGCCCGTGGCCTCGGAGCGCGGGCTGAGAAACCGGTTCGGCAGCCCGAGTCCGCGCACACCGAACATCGAGGACTGCGCGGCGGCCGTGCGCGGGATGGCGGCGGTGGCCACCATGGCGATCATGCAGGCGACGAGCGTCGGCGCGCGCACCTATGGCCTCTGGAAAGGGAAGGAAAGCGCATACGTCAGTCGCAGGCGGGGAGCCGGCGTCGCCGAGCGCGTCGAGCCGAACTGCACGAGCGTGAAGCCGCTGCCTTCAGGCTCCATCGAGATCATGAGCTCGGAGGGCAGTGCATTCGGTCCCTGCCACGCCTTGACCAGGTTGAGGACCTCGACGCGGACGGTGTCGGCGGAGCCTTCGATCAGCGGGAAATTGCTGATCTGGTTCGACGCCGTCGGCGACTTCTTGCCGAAGTCCGACAACACAGCACGCGCCTGGAGAATCGCCGTGTCACTCGGCAGGCCGATGATTGGCGCCGAGGGGGTGAGCTCGAGCGTGGCCTTGAGGAACTGCGCCGAGTCCTTGAACTGCGCGGGGATCGCGAACCGGAGCAGCGTCCGTGAGCTCGGAGATCCGCCCACTGCCAGCAGGTCCGGCGACAGTACCGGGCTCGACTGCGAGACAAACGTGTTGAACGCGGCCAGCTCGGTAAACACCTGATGCCGCAGCGCAGTGTCCGCGATATTCGCCGTGACAAAGGTGGTGAACACCGGACCCGTCGTGGATCCCGAGGCCGCACCGCCGAACCGGACGCCGGTCGGCGCATTCGCGTGGATGCGGATGGCATATGCCAACTGCCCGCTGTCCGCCGCCGGAATACTCGCACGCACGGTATCCGCACCGCCCAGCACCATGCGGACGAATCCCCCCGCGAGCGTGTCCGACACGATCGCGCTGTCGATCAGGTTCGCGGGAACCAGCAGATTGTCGACGGCCGGGAAGGTCGCCACGGAATCCGCGAGCGCGATCGGAATCCGGTAGAGAAATACCGTGAGACCCTTGACCGACGAGTCGCGGGCCAGGATCGTGAGGTTGAATGCAACGGAGTCGAGGACGTAGCTCCGGAGCGTGTCCGAGACGAGGACCGAGTCACCGCGCGAAGTGAAGCGCACGATCGCCCGGTCCTCGGAGGCCGGAAGCTGGTCCGACACGCGGAGCGAGGCGCCCTGCCCCCGCAACACGTAACCGGTGAAACTCGAATCACTGCCCGGGAGCGGCGCGAGGATGGTGTCGAAGATGACGGTATTCGCCGGGCAGAAGGCCGGACAGTCGGCCGGGGCGTTGAGCTTTTCCTGGCAGCCCATCGTCACGGCGGCGAAGGCCGCGGCGGCGAGGAAGCGGAGGGACCGATATCGGGACTTCAAAGTCATTCGTTCCTCATGCAGGGTCGACAATCAGGGTGTTTCTCGCAGACGCGGCACGTCACGTTTCAGCGCGTCCGCTCCAAATGCATCGGGCAACAGTTCGGCCAGCCGCCATTCCCTCCGTGCTATGCTCCCGATCGATAGGATTTCAAGACCGGGCCCGAACTCCGCCAGCACCTGGCGACAGGCCCCGCAGGGCGCCACCGGCGGGTCGGCATCGGTCACGATGACCAGCCGCCTGAACCGGCGGAGGCCGATCGCAACTGCGGCACCGACCGCCGATCGCTCCGCGCAGATCGTGAGCCCATAGGAAGCGTTCTCGACGTTGCAGCCGATGTGGACCGAACCGTCTTCTCCCTCGATCGCCGCTCCCACTCGAAATCCGCTGTAGGGCGCATGCGCGTGCCCTCGCGCCTCGCGCGCGGCGGACTCGAGCGACTCACTCACGCCAGACATCAGCGAGGAACGAGGTGCCCGAGGAAAGCGGCTCCGTCCCCAGAAATTCGGCGACGGTTTGCCCGATGTCGGCGAAGGTGGAACGAGTCCCCAGTGCCGCAGGCCGGATCCGGGGTCCATACACCAGAAGCGGGACCACTTCGCGGGAGTGATCGGTGGACGGAGTAGTCGGGTCGTTGCCGTGATCGGCCGTAAAGATAACGAGGTCCTCCTCCAAAACCCGCTTCAGCAGCCGAGGGATGGCCCGGTCCAGCTCGGCGAGGCCGCGCAGGTAGCCCGGCACGTCGTTCCGGTGACCCCAGGATTGATCGAACTCGATGACGTTGGCCAGCAGCAGTCCGCGTGGCATCGTGCCCAGCGCGGAAATGATGAGCTCGTACGCCTCGCCGTTGGTCGGGGCATGGATGCTCGTGATATTTCTGCCCGCGAACAGATCATCCACCTTGCCGACGCCGAGTCGGGGAATATGACGATCCGCGAGACGATCGAGCAGCGTCGGTCCGGGCGGCGCGACGCTGAAGTCACGTCGGCGTGCGGTCCGTTTCCAGTCTCCCGAGGAGCCGACGAATGGGCGGGCAATGATGCGGGCCACGTCCGTCCCCAGCAGTTCCCTGGCCTGCTCGCATGCCGCATACAGCTCGCCGATAGGAACCACGTCCTCGTGCGCAGCGAGCTGACAGACGCTGTCGGCCGAGGTGTAGAGAATCAGCGCTCCGCGCCGCACCTGCTCCGCCGCGAGCTCGTCGACTATCGCGGTGCCTGAGGCGGCCCGATTTCCCAGGATCGGGCGCCCGGTCCGTCGCGACAACTCCTCTACGAAGGACGAGGGAAATCCGTTGGGATAGGTCGTGAACGGCCGCTCGAGCGTGAGCCCGCAGATCTCCCAGTGTCCCGTCGTGCTGTCCTTCCCGGCGCCAGCCGGCACGCAGATGCCTGTGGCGGCGAGCGGCGAGGCCACCGCGGCAATGCCTTCGAGAGGCGCACAGCAGCCGAGACCCAGCGCTTCCAGCTCGGGAAGCCGGAGCCCACCGGAGACCCGCGCCACGTTTCCGAGTGAGTGACTGCCGGCGTCTCCATAGGCCGCCGTATCCGGCGCCGGCCCGATGCCGACGCCGTCCAGTACGATGATCGCCGCTCGGCGCATCAGCTCTTGCCGGTCTGCACGAATCGAAAGCGGATCGCCGTCAGCAGCTCGGCGAGAAGCTTCTCCTCATCGGGCTCGAGCTGTCCCTTCGTCTTGAGCTCGAGCATGCCGAGCGTGTCGATGAGCATCTGTGCCACCTGGCGGGAGTCCGCGGCCGCCCCTTCGGCGCCCGGCGGCAATTTCCCCTGGATGGCCATCTCCGCCTGCTGAGCGAGGCCGAGGATGAGTGAGGCGAAGTGTGAGTTCATGAGTGATCAGCGTAGCGGCGGATGACACGGCCGCCGAGTGAAGTGAGAAGTTCATAGGAGACGGTGCCCGCGGCGCTGGCCTGGGCATCGAGAGAAATCCGGCCGCCAAAAATCGTGGCGATATCACCATGATGGACTGGCGAGGAAGTCGCGATCATCGTCATGTCCATCGTCACCCGTCCCACGATGGGCATGAGGTCCGCGCCGATCTCCACCCGCCCTCCGTGGCCCAGCGACCGATGTACGCCGTCGGCATAGCCGATTCCGAGCGTGGCGATCGTGGCATTCGCGGGAGCCGTCCAGTCGGCGCCGTAGCTCACAGTCTCACCGCGGGAGACGGTGCGCACTGCGACTACCCGCGCGTGGAGACGAGCCACCGGCAACGGCGTGTACCCCGTTCCGGCGGCCCCGCCGTACAGGAAGATGCCTGGGCGGATCAGATCGGCCGCATAGGCTTCGCCAAGGAGTGCGGCGCCGCTGTTCGCGGCATGAATCAGTGCGGGCCGGCGCGGGAAAAGCGCGAGCGTATGCTGAAAGCGCGCCCATTGCGTGGCGACCGACGAGGGATTGGATTCGGCCGAATGAAAGTGGGTGAAGACCCCCTCCCAGCCCGGCGCATCCGAGACGCGTCGTCGCACGGAGCCGCAGTCCGCGATCTCCTCCGCGCGAAATCCGGCCCGCCCCATTCCGGTGTCGATCTCGAGATGAAAGGGAGATTCGCTACGCGTGAGCCACGCCTCGAGCGCGTCCGCGTGACCGATGGTTGGCCGGAGACCTGCGGCCAGACACGATTCTACGTCGCTGGGCTGGAGCGGAGTGAATACGATGATGGGGCGACGGATGCCGGCGGCGCGGAGTGCCGCACCTTCGTGGGAGGTTGCCACGCCGAATCCCCAGGGTGCAACCGCTTCGAGCGTCCGGCAGACCTCGACGGCCCCGAGTCCGTAGCCGTCGGCTTTGACCATGGGGAGGAGAGGACGGCGGGAAACGGCAGCCAGGGTTTTCGCGTTGGCGATCAGTGCGCCACGGTCGATATCGACCCAGGCGCGCGCCGTTTCAGCCGGTGTTTGCATGGTCGGAAGCCGGCGGGTATGATAGGAGCCACGGAGGATAAATGCAAGATAAATCAGCGCTTGGACGTGCGATCACAATGGTGCGCGACCTGCGCACGCGCTGCCCCTGGGACCGGGCCCAGACCCGGGAAACCCTGCGACCGTACCTGATCGAGGAGGTTCACGAGCTCGACCACGCGCTCGCGTCCGCCGATCCGGCGGCCATCCGGGAGGAAGTCTCCGACCTGCTGCTCCATCTCGCCTGGCAGCTGGTGCTCGCCGGTGAGCTCGGCGAATTCACCCCGGATGATGTGGCCTCGGATCTCGAACGAAAGATGCGGCGGCGGCATCCGCATCTGTTCGATCTCGGTCCCGCGGAACCGTGGCAGCGACTCAAGCAGAAGGAGAAGTCGCGCGGGACGCTCGAGGGACTGCCGCCGTCGCTCCCCGCCCTGCTCATGGCGTGGCGTCTCCAGGAACGGGCCGCGACGGTGGGCTTCGACTGGCCCGATGCGACGGGTCCCAGCGCCAAGGTTCGGGAGGAGCTCGAGGAGGTGGAACTGGAGATTGCCCGCGCCGCGCCGATAGTGCCCGCGGCCTCTTCGGAGACCGGTGAGCCGGTTACGTCGGTAGCTCAGGAGGAGCTCATCGATGAGATCGGCGACCTGCTCTTCGCCGTCGTGAACCTCGCGCGGAAGGCGCGGGTTCAGCCGACCTCCGCTCTCGACCGTGCCAATCGCAAGTTCCGGTCACGATTCGAGGCCATCGAACGCCTGGCCGCGGATCGAGGTGTAGATGTGCCGACGGCGGGACTGGCGAAGCTGGATGAGTTGTGGGAGCGGGTGAAGAAGGCGGAGAAGGCGGAGAAGGCGGAGAAGGCGGAGAAGGCGGAGAAGGCGGAGCGGTAGTCGAGCTCGGAAATCAAGGCCCGAGCGTACCTCTCCGTCCTCTCCCACTTCTCCGCCCTCTCCGCCCCCTACGGATACAGCCGATGTATCTGCCGCGGGAAGGCGATCGTCTCCCGGATGTGGGGAACGCCCGTGAGCCAGGCCACGGTGCGCTCGACGCCGAGTCCAAACCCCGAATGCACGAAGGTGCCGTACTTCCGGAGGTCGAGGTACCAGCGGTAGGCCTCGGGATCGAGGTGCTGCGCGAGAATGCGGGCGAGAAGCTTGTCGTAGTCGTCCTCCCGCTGCGAGCCACCGATGATCTCCCCATAGCCTTCGGGAGCCAGGCAGTCATTATTGAGCACCGTCCGGGGATCGTCGGGATTCTCCTTCATGTAGAACGCCTTCACCTGCTTCGGATAGTTGAAGACGAAGACCGGACCCTCGAATTCCTTCGCGAGAAGCGTCTCGTCGTCACCACCGAGGTCGTTGCCCCACACCATGTCGGAGCCGAGCGTATTCAGTTTCGTCACGGCGTCGGTGTACGATATGCGTGCGAACGGGAGAGTCATCTTTTCAAGGGCGGTCGTGTCCCGCTCCAGTTCCTTGAGCTCTTCCCGCTTCCGCTCAAGTACCCGGCTTACGATGTAACTGATGAACTGCTCCTGCAGCCGCATGTTATCGTTGGAATCGTTGAATGCGACCTCGGGTTCCACCATCCAGAATTCCGTGAGGTGCCGGCGGGTCTTCGATTTTTCGGCCCGAAAGGTCGGACCGAAGCAGTACACCCGACCGAGCGCGGCCGCGGCCGCCTCGACGTACAGCTGGCCGGTCTGGGCGAGATAGGCTTTGCCGAGATCGAAGTAGTCGGTGGAAAAGAGATTTCCGGCTTCCTCTCCGATGGCGCCCGTGAGGATCGGGGTATCGACGAGGGTGAAGCCGCGCTCGTGAAAGAAATCGCGGATCGCCTGCACCACCTCGTGCCGGACCTTCGCGATCGCGACTTGGCGGCGGCTGCGGAGCCAGAGGTGTCTATGCTCGAACAGGAAAGACGTCCCATGCTCCTTGGGAGAGATGGGAAAGTCGACGCTCGGCCCCAGGATCTCGAGGTCCGTCGCCTGCAGCTCGTAGCCGCCCGGCGCTCTCGGCTCGGCCCGCACCATCCCGGTCACGGCCAGGCTCGTCTCCTGGGTCAGAGACTGGAACCGTTCCCACACCGTATCCGAGACCTCTTTCTTCGAGATGACCGCCTGCAGAAATCCGCTGCCGTCCCTGAGCACCACAAACGCGATCTTGCCGCTGGACCGCGTGGTCACGACCCAGCCCCGCACCGTCGCGGTCTGGTCGGAATGCTTGCTCAATTCATCGATGCGCGCGAACGCCATGCACGACCCGCGTGTTTGAAGACCAGAAATAGAAGAAGGGGCTGGAGTCTAGTCCTGCTCGCAGGATGCGTCAACGCGGCCTGCGGGGGTCGAGTGACCATTCCCCCTGTCGTCGTGCCGCCGGGGGAAAGCGATAGTCCGCTGACCGAAGTGTGGTCGAGCCAGCCCGGGCGCGGCATCAGCGCGCCCTTCGCGCTGGATGATTCCTCGGTCTACCTTGGCGGTTCGGACCGGAGAGTGGAGGCCGTCTCGCTTGCCTCGGGTAAGACTCGCTGGAGCCTCCGCCTCGGAGGACCGCTGGTTGCAGGCGTGCTGTACGCTGGGGGTGTCGTCTACGCACCCACCGACCAGCCCGGCACCAAAGTCTTCGCGCTCCGCGTCGCGGATGGTCGCAAGCTCTGGGGCACATCAACCGGTGGGATCGGCGCGCCACTCAGTCTGATCAACGGATTGCTCATTGCGCAGTCCCGGCGTGGGGTCGTGATGGCCCTCGATCCCGCGACCGGCGCGATCAAGTGGCGCCGGCGTGTCGGTCCATCGCGCGCCCCGGCCGTAGAGGGTGACAGTGGTGTCGTCATCGTCGCGACGATCGACTCGCTGTTTCGACTGAACGGTACCGACGGCAAAGTGCTCACCCGGATTCCCACGCCTGGCGTGATACTCTCGAGCTGGGTGCGTCGCGGGACCGAGCTGATCGCCGGCACGACGGACTCGCTGGTGATCGGCCTGCGCGCGTCCGACCTCACTGTTGCATGGAAGGTCCGCGCTGATGGGCCAATCCTCTCGACGCCCGCGGTGCAAGGAGACACCCTCTACGCCGCGACAGCGATCGGCGGTCTCTTCCGCGTGACGCTCACGCCGGAGCCTTCGATTCACAAGATCGCGGATCTGTCCTGGCCCGTGACCAGCGCACCGGTCCTCCTCGACAGCCTGATAGTGCTCGGCGGCGCCGATGGAACGGTCCGCGCCTTTGGCATGGATGGAAACGAGCGCTGGCGTCTTCGCATCGGACGTCCCGCGGAAAATCCCCCCCGGCTCATCGTCGACGGCTTCCTGGCACTCGGCGGACGCGGCGACCTTCACCGGTATCGCCAATGAGGATCATGGGATCGGAAGTGGACCTTCGTCGAAGGGCGACGCGCCTGCTCTCCGGGGCGACGCTGCTCCTCCTTCTGTGCTCGACCCCGCTCGTCGCGCAGAAGGTGAGTCCGCTCATCAAGTACGGCAAATGGGGGACGCTGGGCGTCTCCCTGGCATTCAACGCACTGGCGTTCCGAACCCACGATCAGGCGGAGAGCGCGTTCCATCGCCTGGAGAATTACTGCAACGTGGATTTTGCGCGGTGCAACACCGGCTCCAACGGCGCCTATGGGGATCCGTTGAGCGAACAGCTTTTTCAGCAGTCGCTCAGCTATGATCGTCGCACGCGACTCCGGCTCATCGCGGGAGAGACGGCTCTGCTCGGGAGCGTCGCGATGTTTGTCTGGGAGCTGAGTCAGCCGAAGGGACCGCCGGACAACATCCCCTTTCGGCCCGAGGTGTCGACACGCGATGGGACGACTCACCTCGGAATTCGATTCACGTTCTGAATGTCGAGCGGAACAGCAGGTGCACCACAGAGGCACGAAGGGCGAATCCGCACGACGATTTACCATTACATCGGGCGATTTCCCGGTGCCTCTGTGGTGACCAGTTTGTGTTTCACCACGAAGGCACGAAGGACACGAAGGATTTAAGGAAAGGTGAGTACCGGACTTGCTCGGGCGGCGATCATCGTAGTCGGCGCTTCAAAGCAGATTCACCACAGAGGCACGGAGGGTAACTCTGAAGGACTTTCTACAGTAAGACAAGAATCCAATAATCTCTCCGTGCCTCTGTGGTGAACCGTTTGAAATATTATCGTGATGTTGTGTGCTGGAGCCAAGCTCGAGAACGCAGCGATCTCCCCGTTGCACGATGCCTTCGTGTCCTTCGTGCCTTCGTGGTGAGCTGTTTATCCAATCCTGAACGGATTCAATGGAGTCGGCGCTTCACAAGGGATTCACCACTGAGGCACGGAGAGTGCCTCTGAAGGACCTGTTACAGTAAAACAAGAATATCCTGCACTTTCTCTGTGCCCCTATGGTGAATTGTTTTATCCAATCCTGAACAGCTCCACCGCCCTCGGATATCGCGCCAGCGCCCGCTCCTTCATCGCCTGATGCTCGGCTTTCGCCAGCGTCGGATCGGCGGAGATAGCCGTGGTCGCGAGTTCCCGCGCCCGTGCCAGCAGGTCGGCATCCTCGGGCAATCGAGCGTGCCGCAGGTCGAACCCACCTGATTGCCGGTCTCCGATCAGGTCTCCCATCTGCCGTTCCTGCAGATCCAGTTCCGCGATCTTGAAACCGTCGTCGGTCGCCGCAAAGGCGCGGAGCCGAGCGGGGATCTGCTCACCAGCCATGAGAATGCAGAAACTTTCACCGGTCCCGCGACCGATCCGGCCCCGAAGCTGGTGCAGCTGTGCCAACCCGAATCGCTCGGGGTGTTCGATGAGCATCACGGTCGCGTTGGCGACGTCGATGCCGACCTCGATGACGGTCGTCGCCACGAGCACATCGAGCTGTCCTGCGCGGAACTCCCGCATGCGGGATTCGCGCTCGGTGGGTTTGAGCCTGCCGTGCACGAGTCCCACGCGCAGGTCCGGCCACCTGCCCTGCAGCGTCTCCGCCATGGTCGTCGCGGCACGCAGGTCCGTATTCTCCGACTCGTCGATCACTGGAAGCACCACGTACGCCTGGCGTCCTTGCTCGCACTGCTCGCGGACGAAATCGAGCGCCTTGGCGCGTTGCGCCTCGGTGCGGATTCCGGTGCGGATCATCCCGCGACCGGGAGGACGCTCGCGGAGCGCCGTGACGTCGAGATCTCCGAACCGGGTTAGCGCCAGTGAGCGCGGAATCGGCGTGGCCGTGAGCAGGAGCACATCAGGCATCGCCCCCTTCCCGATCAGTGCAGCTCGCTGCTCCACGCCGAACCGATGCTGCTCGTCGATGACGACGAGTCCCAGCCGCTTGAACGAGACGCTTTCCTGCAGCAATGCGTGGGTCCCAACCACGATACGCACCTGTCCAGTCGAGAGCTGGGCGCGTCGCGCGATCTTTTCGGCGGTCGTGAGACGGCCCAGCAGCACTTCCGGGCGGATATCGAGCGGTGCCAGCAGTGTGGTGAGTGTCGCCGCGTGCTGCTCGGCCAGCAGTTCGGTCGGCGCCATCAGCGCGGTCTGGAAATCATTCTCCATGGCCAGCAGCATCGCGAAGAGGGCCACGACCGTCTTGCCGGTTCCGACGTCTCCCATGAGCAGCCGGTGCATGCGTTCCGGAGCCGTCATATCCGCGGTGATCTCGCGGACAGCCGCCTTCTGGTCCCTGGTGAGCGGCCAGGGAAGGGCGTTCATCAGTCTGGTCGTGAGGTCGTGGCGGACGGTGAAGGCGACGCCGGTCCGGCGGCGCTTGGCGAGCGCGCGAGCCCGGACCAGCATCAGCTGCAGGTCGAAGAGCTCGTCAAAGGCAAGCCGCCGACGGCCGCGTTCGGCCTCTTCGATGGTCGCCGGCCGGTGGACGAGGCGGAGGGCTTCGGGCAGCGCGGGGAGGTCCAACTCACGACGCAACGACTCGGGCAGAACATCTCGACTGAGTGCCACCAGCGCATCGAGATGCTGGTCAAGCAGCGATCGAATGATCTTGTGACTGAGCCCTTCGGTGGCTGGATAGACCGGCAGCACCTTGCCGGGAGGCGCCGTCTCTCCGTCGGCGCTGGCCTCCGAGAGCACCAGGAATTCGCGGGGTGCCATCTGCCGACCATGATAGAACCGGACTGGCCCGGCCACGAGCAGCGTCTGCCCCTCGACGATCTTGCGGTCGAGGAAGGCCTGCCCCGGCCAGGCACACTCGAGCACTCCACTCTCGTCCCGCAGCACCGCGTGAAAGATCCGGAGTCCGCGCCGGGTGGGCATCACTCGCTTCGCGACGACGCGCCCGATGCAGGCGACGTCCATGCCCACGCGCGCTTCCGCCAGCGGCGTCACCGTGGAGGCGTCGATATACCGGTGCGGAATGTGCCAGAGCAATTCCTGCGCGGTGGTCACACCGAGCCGGGCGAACTGCTCCGCACGTCGCTCGCCGATCCCTTTCAGGAATTTGATGGGGGTGTCGAGCCGGAGTGCTGGCATGAGAGAGGTCTACGCGGTCGTGGCGGCGGGGCGGCGTGCGTCACCGAGCATGTCCGCGATCGCCGATGTGAGTTCGCCGGCCTCCGATGCCGGGATTATTCGGCGCTTTCCAGGAGGCGACCGGCGAACACAGCGGCGTCGAACGGCTCGAGATCGTCCACCGATTCGCCGACACCGAGGAACCGGATCGGAATCTGGAGTTCGCGGCGGAGCGCCACGATGGCGCCTCCCCTGGCACTCCCATCGAGCTTGGTCACGATGATTCCTGTAGGAGACACTGCCTGCGCGAACAGCTTGCCCTGCTGCACCGCGTTCTGACCCACAGTCCCGTCGAGCACCAGCAGGGTTTCCTGTGGAGCGCCCGGACTCTTTCGCGCGAGCACGCGCACCACCTTGCGTAGCTCCTCCATCAGGCCTTCCTGCGTGTGCAGTCGCCCCGCAGTATCAATCAGCAGAGTATCAGCGCCACGGGACCGCGCGGCCTCGAGCGCATCGAACGCGACCGCGGCCGGATCTCCTCCCGGCGCCCCGGCGACGCAGGGAATCGCGAGTCGCTCAGCCCAGGTCTGCAGCTGCGCGATTGCGCCGGCGCGATAGGTGTCGGCGGCGGCGAGGATCACCTTCCGTCCTTCCCGGCTCAACCGGCTGGCGAGCTTCGCGACTGTCGTGGTCTTGCCGACCCCGTTAACGCCGATCATGACGATGACGGTAGGATTGCCCGGTTCGGCTGAAGCCATGCGTTCCGGATGCTCGGGGCCGGCAAGGATCGCGGCGATGTTCCGGGCGATCGCCTCGTGCAGATCTTTCTCGGTCTTGAGACGGCCTCGGCGCACTTCGTCCTCGACCGCCTGCACCAGATCCAGCGTGGCCGCCACACCGAAGTCTGCCTCGATGAGCGTCTGTTCCAGCGCTTCGAGATCGGCGGCGTTCATGCCGCGCATCAGCGCATTGACGTCGCTGAGCGCAAGCCGCTTGATGCGGCCCCAGAGGCTGAGCTTCGGGCCGTCGCCGAGTCGGGTAGTCTTCATGTCGATTCTATTCGTCGCGGTGCATCAGCAGCCGAAACCGTTCGCAGGATACGAACTGCTCGGGCCGGAAATCTAGCGGGGGCCCGGCGGACGTGGCGGACGAGGGCGGACGGGAATGAATTGTCAGGCTAGCGAAGGCCCAGGCGTCTTCTAGTGAGCCACTCGCCCGAAAGCGCCGCCACACATATGCCGAAGAGCCAGATCCACTGCCGCGCGTTGGTACGAGCAAACGACGGGCGTTGAGCCGCGGGGTGATCCGCGAGAACCACGGGACGTGGGAGCCATTCATCGGAATATTCCTCCACGGCGATCGTCCCCGACCCGCCGCCTTCCAGCCGATAGCGATACCGCCCCACTGGGAGCCGAAGCTGCGCACGGCCGGCGCCATCGAAACGCAGGGTGTCTTCCAGGCTGGTCTTCTCGGCATCGAGGACGATCCGGAGCGGTGTCGCGGGACTTGACGCCACCCACTCGAATGTCACTGGACGGCTGTTCTGCACCACCTCACGCACCGGGCGCGCGCGACCGCTGACGGTATCCGCTCCACCGAGGAGCCAGGTGGTTGTCGATGCCACGAGCGAGCGGTACGCCTGCTCGCTGCTTCCACCGCGAAACGCCCATCGCCACAATCCATCCGCTGCCACCGTGACGCGGCGAGTCACCGCCGAATCGCGCCCCGTCATGACCGGACGCCCAACGCCACGCCGTCCCTCCTGCGCCGTCAACCCGACCCAGTCGCGTGCGCCGGGTTCGATGGGCGTGATCTGTATGGCAGGCGGAAAGGAATCCATCGGCGCCCCCGTGAACGCTCCCGCCACCGGACTCGCGCTCCCGGCCGACAGATACCAGTCGCCTGCGATGAGCGTCTCCCCCGATTCTCCACTCGGCCATGACCATACGCCTCGGGCCCGGCTGCCGCGCAGCATTTCCGGCGCGGATCCCTTGATGACGAGCATATCGGCCCGCTGTGCCGCCTGTCGTACCTCATCCGCCGGCACGACCGACAGGTCGTCCATCCGGCGCCAGCGACCATTCTCCACGCGAACGTAGCCCCGGACCGGAAGCTGTGCGACGTCCTTGAGGGTCCGGTACAGAAACCGGCTGTCCCAGTCGGCGGGACTCGCGAGGAGCACGACACCAGGCGTGGCCGTCACCGTCACGAGCAGCAGGCGCGCGTCGTCGCGCGGTTCGCCGTCGGGCCGACCGGCGAGCTGGGCGCGGAGCAGGTGTTCACCCGCGGGAAGCGCCCGCGTCGGCAGCGTCGCGCGGAAGGAGGCAGCGCCGCCCTTGAGCGTCACCTTGCGGGTGAGCAGCGTCGCCTGCTCCGAACGGATCTCGACTTTCACAGTATCAGTTCCGGAATCGCCGTAGGCGCGAAGCTGCACCTCGATGGCCAGCGAATCGCCGGCAGTGACGCGCGCCGGGCCATCAAACTGCGTCACCGCCACGTCGCGCAGAGTCTGCCGGGGAAAGAGGTGCACGCCCGCACGCGCGATGAGGTCCGCGGGAAGGTCGGGGCCGTCCTCGATTTCTCCATCACTCACGACGAGTACGGGCCGGTCTCCCGCGAGTGCGGCGACGAGTGACGGCGCGAGCAGCGAGCGTCCGCGATCCGGCGTGGTATCGCCCTGTGATCGCTCGTCACCGAAGGTCCGGATTTCCCCCCACTGTCCCGCGGAATCCTTCGCCTCGCGCCAGCGTCCGGCGGCGCCGGCCAGACTGAGACTGCCGTCGAGCAGCACGAGGGGTCGTGCGAGTGCCGGCCCCGGAGCCGGACAGCTCACGTTGAGCAGCAGGAGCCCCAGCGTGGCCCACGCAATCGCCCGAAAGATGAAAGGAACCAGCGCCCGAGTGCCCAGGTGCTCGAGGCGCCAGTAGGTGAAGGCGGATGCCACCACGGCCAGCAGAACGACGAGTGCGATCGCCATGGTGGTGTAGCGTCAATCCTGGCGGGAGGAAGCAGTCGAGAACAATCCCCGTCCGTACGGCGGACGGGCGGGTCCGGCAACCATACGGCCCAGCTCCTCGCCGGATTCGGCGGAGCCACTCAGGCGCATGCGAGCGCCTCGGCGAGCGTCAGCCGTCCCTCGTAGAGCGCACGACCGATGATGACGCCGGAGAGGCCTGCGGCGCGCACGGCACGGACGTCGGCGGCGCCAGAGATGCCGCCGCTGGCGATCACGCGGGCGCCGAGGGCCTGGAGCTGCACGGCTCCGTCGATGTCGGGTCCGGTGAGCATGCCGTCCCGGGTCACGTCGGTATAGATGATCGTCTCAACGCCCGCATCGATCACTCTGCGGGCCACGTCACTAACGAGCTCGTCGCTGGTTTCGATCCATCCCCTGATCGCGAGCTTCCCCGCCCTGGCGTCGAGTCCGACGGCCACGCGCGCTTTGCCGAATTCCCTGACGATCGGTGCGACAAGGCCGGGTGCCGTTACCGCCGCGGTGCCGATGACCACCCGCGCGATCGGAAGCCGCAGCGCCGACCGGGCACTCTCTGCCGACCGGATCCCCCCACTCACTTCGATGCGCACTGTGGCTCCAACCGCCTCCGCGATGCGGCGGATGAGGACGGAATTCTCGCCGTCACCGAAGGCGCGATCGAGATCGACCACGTGCAGCCACGCGGCACCGTCGGCTGCAAACCGCTCCGCCTGCGCGACGGGGTCGGTCTCATACGCGGTCGAGCGTGCGGCTTCACCCTGGCTGAGCCGAACGACGTGTCCACGGCGTATATCGATGGCGGGAAGGATGTCCACAGCGGCCGTGCGAGGTAGGGCGAGCGGCGGGCGCTCAGTCGTGCGCGCCGGCCGTCGCCACGGCCCGGGCTGCGGGATGGCTGAGCAGGGCGAGGTAATGATTGCGCTCGCGCTCGAACAGTGAGCGGTCACGTGACGGGATCGGATCGCCGTTGCCGGCGTCCACGGTGCGGGCATCGCGGGCGACACCATTCACACGAAATTCATAGTGCAGGTGGGGGCCGGTCGCGAGGCCGGTGGATCCAACGAATCCGATCACCTGGCCCTGCGTGACAAAGGCGCCGGAGCGAACGCCCTTTGCAAAGGCGCGGAGGTGACCATACCGGGTGGTGATCCCGTTCCGGTGCCGGAGCTCAATGAGATTGCCGTACCCGCCCGCAACTCCGGCGCGAAGTACGGTGCCGTCTCCAGCCGCCATCACCGGAGTGCCAGGCGCGGCCGCGTAATCAGTGCCTTCGTGCTTGCGGGTCGTGCCGAGGATCGGGTGGAGGCGGGCGGTGCTGAAACCTGAGGAGATGCGCCGGAATTCAACGGGCGCGCGGAGGAAGGCTCGTCGGAGCGAAGTTCCCTGTGCGTCGTAATACGCCGCGTGGCCGGCTTCTTCGTTGTAGCGGAAGGCGCTCAGCTCCCGTCCCCCGACTTGGAGGCTTGCGGCGAGCACGTGACCGAAACGGACTTCTCCTTCGGAGGAAATGAGCCGTTCCACCAGCACAACGAAGTGATCGCCAGGATGAATATCCCGGGTGAAATCGAGCTGCCAGGCGTAGACGTCCGCGAGATCCCACGCGAGACGGACTCGCTCGACGGCGCCGAGGGTCGCGTCGCTGACCTGTTCATCAAGCGACTGGTAGAGCGAATTGTCGACCCGGCCCTCGAGACGGATGACCTCGGGTGACCAGATGATCGGTTGCGCGACCGCCGTCCAGCCCTCGGGCATGCGGTCGAGGCGAACGAGCTGATCCGGTCCGGTGCGCACCAGTACGCGTGAGGGAATCGAGTCCTTGATGGCGCGCAGGAAGTTGAAAACCATTCCCGCGCGAAGCCTTCTCGGATCCAGCGCGAGTCCGTGCGAGAGTGCCGGAATCGTGAGGCCGTGGAGTCCTTGCCGGGCGAAGAGATCGGAGAGAGTCTCGCCGCGGCGGAGCGTATCGGAGATCTGCGAGAAGCGGGTCGCGGTATCCGGCGTCACGGCAAAGGTGCGCACGGTGAGCCGATGCCAGGGCCAGACGCCGCGCACCGCGAAGACGGTGGCGGCGCCGAGGATCAGAATGGCAGCGAGCGCGCGTGCGAACCGCATTAGTCCATCTGCCTGCGAATAAATGTTGGGATTTCCATCTCGGGCACGTCGGCCGCGCCGCCGGGACCGCGCTTGGGCTCGGTGCGTGGCGTCGAAGGCTGGATGATCGGCGGCGGCGTGCTGGGCCGCTTCTGCGCGGGAAAGCTGAGCACTCCGGCGCCCGGCATCGAGGAGGAGCGCAGCGGCACTTCGGGAGTAACGGCCCGGTCGAATCCCGTCGCGATCACGGTCACCCGCACCTCGCCCTGCATGGAAGGATCGGTCGCGGCGCCGAAGATGATCTCCGCATCGTCCCCAACCGCGTCGTGAATGATGTCGTTGATGTGCGTGGTCTCACCGAGCGTGAGATCCTCGCCGCCGGTGATGTTGATCAGCACACCAGTGGCGCCGGCGATCGACACGTTGTCGAGGAGTGGGCTGGAGATCGCCTGCTGCGCCGCTTCGAGCGCCCGATTCTCGCCGCGGCCGATACCGGTCCCCATGAGCGCGGCTCCGCCATTCTGCATGATGGTGCGGACGTCCGCGAAGTCGACGTTGATGATGCCGGTGGAAGTGATCAGGCTGGCGATGCCCTGCGTGGCGTGGAGCAGAACTTCATCCGCCTTCTTGAGCGAGTCCTGGAAGGGAATGCCCTTCCCGACGACGGCGAGCAGGCGTTCGTTCGGGACTACGATCATGGTATCGACGTTCTTGCGCATCTCGGCGATGCCCATGTCGGCCTGCTTCATTCGCTTCCTGCCCTCGAAGAGGAAGGGCTTGGTCACGATGCCGACGGTGAGTGCTCCTCCGTCACGCGCCATTCCCGCGATGATCGGCGCCGCTCCGGTTCCGGTGCCGCCGCCCATGCCGCAGGTGATGAACACGAGGTCGGCGCCATGGATGGCCTGCATGACCTCGTCCCGGTTTTCCTCGATGGCCTGCCGCCCGATCTCGGGGCGGGCTCCGGCGCCGAGTCCGCGCGTCAGTTTCCGTCCGATCTGGATCTTGATGTCCGACTTCGAGGCGGATAGCGCCTGGGCGTCGGTATTGACCGAGATGAACTCGACGCCGCCCAGCTGTTCCTGGATCATGCGGTTCACGGCGTTGCCGCCGCCACCGCCGACGCCGACGACCTTCATCCGGGCGTTTTGCGCCCCGGTCTCTTCCAGTTCGAAGATCATGGGTTGTCCTCTCCGGACCGACTCAGAAGAAGTCCTGAAGCCATCGTTTCACCGGTTCGACCCACTTGCCCATCGCCTGCGTCTTGCGCCCTCCGGACCCGAACGCGCTGCCCAGCGCGAGCTGCCGCGCGCCATACAATACGAGTCCCGCTGCCACCGCGTGCCGCGGAGTTTCCACGCTGTCCGCGAGCCCGGAGAGTCCCTGCCCCGGTCGGCCGATCCGGACCGGCATCGCGAAGACTTCGCGCGCGAGCTCCGTGATGCCAGGCACCTGCGCTCCACCACCGGTGAGAATCACGCCCGCGGGCAGTCGCTGGTGATACCCGGCGCGGGTGATCTCATCCAGCGCGAACTCCATCACTTCCTGCAGTCGCATGTGCATGATATGGGCGATCACGCGGCGATGCGCGTTCCGGGTTCCCTGCCCCGGAGTGCTCGGCAGCTCGACGATATCGGACTCGGGCACCAGCGGCTCGTACGCCGCGCCGTGCCTCTCCTTCAGACGTTCGGCATCCTGCTGGGTAACCTGAAGTCCGTGAACGATGTCGGTCGTCACGTGGCCGCCGGCACAGAGCAATGACCCGGTGTGCCGGATCTTGCCGTTGTGGAAGATAGCCACGTTGGTCGATCCGCCGCCCAGCTCGACGATGGCGCAGCCGAGTTCGCGCTCATCCGGTGTCAGGACCGCAAGCGACGCCGCCAGCGGCTCGAGCACGAACTCACCGACGTGGTATCCCGCCCGCTCGACGCATTTCCGAAGATTCTGCAGTGCGCTCGACAGCACGGTCACCAGATAGACCTCGGCCTCGAGCCGTGTCCCGGTCATGCCGATCGGCTCACTGATGCCCGACTGCTGGTCGATCAGGTAGTCCTGCGGAATCGCGTGGAGCAACTCGTGATCCCGGCCGAACGAAATGTTGCTCGCCATGTCGTTGACGCGCGCGACATCGCTGGTGCGGATTTCGTCGCCGGTGACCGAGACCATCCCATGAGAGCTCCTGCCAGCGACGTGCTCCCCTGCGATGCCGCAGTAGAGCGTCCCGACCTCGACTCCGGCCATCCGCTCCGCGTTCTGCATCGCCTTGGTGATCGCCCGCGTGGTTTCCTCGATGTCCCGGACCACGCCTCGGCGGATGCCGCTGCTGCGCTCGGTGCCGACACCGAGCACCCGCGCGATCGGGGCCCGCGAGTCTCCCGTCACCTCGGCGATGACGGCGTTCACGCGCGTCGAGCCCAGGTCGAGTGCGGCGACCAGGCGCTGCGGGGCCACGCTCATGCGCCCCCCCGGCGGACGATCACCTGGCCCGCGAAACGGCCATCCAGTTCATCATTCCGATGTCCCCTGCGGATCCGGTCCTGAGAGACGATCATAACCGCCCGTATGGCTTCCGCCGCCGCGTCGGGGCGCAACCGAAAACGCTGCCCGTCCGCATTCAGCACGATGTCATCCTGCACCCGCCACGCCGTCGAGACGCGGCTGAAGAGAGTCGGCTCGACGCTCCGCACGCGCGCCAGGAGCCCCGTGACCAGCGAATCCGGCTCCCGCGCCACCGGAAGATCCGGTGGATCCAGCGTCGGATCGAAGGGGAGAATTCTCCCTGATTGATCCTCGAGCCGAAGCAGCAGTCCCTGCGGAACGAGCGCGATGGGCTCCGTCTCCTGCAGCGTGATCCGGAGTGTCCCCGGCCACCGGCGGACTACCGTCGCCTCATGAATGCCCGGCAGCGCCCGCGCCCTTCGCTCGATTGCGCTCGCATCGTCGAAGACACTTATGCGCTGCGGAATCTTGAGAGCGCGCAGCACCTCCTCGGCGTGCAGGTGCTCGAGTCCCACGAGTTCGACCCGGCGGATGCGGAAGAATGACATCTGCCGAAGCAGCCTCGGCATCCCGAACCAGATCGTCGCTCCGAGTGCCAGAGCACCGAGGACGTACCAGCCCTTCTTCAGGCGGAACGAAGGCACTCGAACAGCTCCCGGCTTACTCGAGTGATGTCTCCCGCACCGAGCGTGATGACGATGTCCCCGGGAAGAAGGCTGGCCAGTACTCGACGGGTAACAGCACTCCGGTCAGGTTCGAAGATGGTCTCGGCGCCGGCCCGTCGGGCGGCTTCCGCGACGCGCTCTCCGCTCACGCCGGGAATCGGCTGCTCGCGCGCGCCATAGACCTCGGTGACGAACACCAGATCCGCGGCGGCGAGTTCCCGGCCCATTGCTTCACCGTGCGTCTCGGTCCGCGAATAGAGATGCGGCTGAAAGACCGCGACCAGCCGTTGCCCGGGAAACGCCTGTCGTGCCGCGGAGAGCGTTGCCGCCAGTTCCGACGGGTGGTGAGCATAATCGTCGACGATGTCGATTCCGCCCGACTTTCCGAGCCGTTCGAAGCGTCGGCCGAGCCCACCGTACCTGGCCAGTGCCTCGAGGGCGGGTTCCAGTGCTCCACCGAGGGCGAGGACGGCGCCGACGGCCGCGGTCGCGTTTCGGAGGTTGTGCAGGCCGGGAACCCGAAGCGCGAGGGTGATTCGGTGTCCGTCGGGAAGAACCAGCGTCGAACGGCTTCCGTCTTTCCCCTGCTCGATCTCGGTGAGACGGAGATCCGCTTCACCGGTTCCGAAGCGCCACACTGGGACTGACAGGCGCCTGGCGACACGCGCCGCTCCTGCATCATTCGCGCCGATGATCACCCGCTCCGCGCGATTCGCGAACGTGACGAACGCGGTCTCCAGTGCCTCGAGCGAACCGTAGCATTCGAGGTGATCCGCTTCCACGTTGTTCACGATCGCGATCGACGGCGTGAGCGCGAGAAATGCCTGGTCGTATTCGTCCGATTCGACCACGAACAGCTTATTGCCGCCGAGCCGGGCGTTGCCTCCCCAGGCCTCGACCCTGCCGCCGGCGACGCCGGTCGGGTCGAGGTCGGCCGCGATGAGAGCCTCGGTCGTCATGACCGTCGTCGTGGACTTGCCGTGGGTCCCCGAGACGCCGACAACTTTCCCCGCGGAAACGAGTTGGGCCAGCGCCTGCTTCCGAGGCACTACCGGGACGCCGAGGGCGCGAGCCCGCTCCAGTTCGGCGTGGTGCGGTGGAACCGCGGCGGTTACGACGACCGCCCGGGCGCCTTCCACATGCGCAGGATCATGTCCGGGATGCACCACGGCTCCGAGTGCAGCGACATCCGCGGCACCGCTCGGTTCCGGATCGCAGCCGGTAACGGGCACTCCCTGACGGCGCGCGATGAGGGCCAGGGCACTCATCCCTGCGCCAGCGATTCCCATGAAGTGAACGGGACGCGGATCGGAAGGGGCGAACAGGTCCATCGTCGGTGAGCTAATGTAAGATGCCTCCAATAGTTGCGAAAGAGCGAGTTCAGCGTGCGAGCGTCAAAAGACGCGACACTATCTCCGTTACGGCGTACGGTTTCCCGCGACTCCTGGCGGCCTCGGCCATTCGTCGCCTTCGCTCTCCATCCGCCATCAGCTCCAGGACCGTCCGGCCGAGCCGCTCTGGCGAGAGTTCGGACTGGAGCAGCAACTCAGCGGCGCCTGCCGCCTGAAGGGCTCGTCCGTTGTACGTCTGATGATCCGCTGCGGCGGAGGGGAGCGGAATCAGTACGCTCGGCAGGCCCCACGCGCAGAGCTCGGCGCCGGTCATCATGCCGGCGCGCGCCACGACCAGGTCCGCGACAGCGTAGCCATCCGCCATCGGATCGAGAAAATCAAAGACCTGGACACCCGGCGGACGATGATGCCGTGAGAAACGGGCGTAGCTTCCCTTCCCGGTCGCCCACAGCACGACCAGTCCGTCTACGCCTCTGTCCAGCCATTCGGAGACCGTCTGGTTGATGGCAAGAGCGCCCTGGCTTCCGCCGGTCACGAGGAGGACCGGAGTCTCATCCGTCAGGCCGAAACGCTTTCGCGCCGCATTCCGGCGTGAATGGTCCGGCGGCGTGATCGGATTGCCGGTGTCAAAGACCGTCGTCTCGCGGCCGAAATGCAGTCGGGCCCGCGCTTCAGGCAGACCGAGGTAAACCTCGCGCACCACTCGACTGAGTCGCCGCGTCGCGAGCCCCGGAAACGCGTTCTGTTCCTGGATCGCGGTCGGAATGCCGCGGCGGGCCGCGAGCCACACTACAGGCGCGGAGGCGTAGCCTCCAGTGCCCACAACCGCGGCCGGCCGCTCCTGGTCGAGCAGGCGGTTGATGTCGCGAACTACCCTGAGAGCCAGGATCGGCCAGCGCGCATTCTTCCACCACTGCCGCCGATAAATCGGTTCGAGCGGCAGCAGCTGAAAACGAAAATTGCGGGTCGGCAGCAGTGACGCTTCGATGCCGCGCAACGCTCCGACCAGCACCGGTTCGAACGCCGGCGCCTGTTCCCGTAACGCGTTCGCGATGGCGAGGGCCGGTATCAGGTGCCCGCCGGTTCCGCCGCCCGCGATGAGAATGGTCCGATGCTCGGCTGGATCGCGTCGCTCGACCACCGCGTTCACAGTTCCACGGATACGGAAGACTTGGACCGCCGGCCGCGCGGCTCATCCGATCGCGAATCCGCTCGTCGCTCTCCCCGGCCGCGCATACGTCCGACACTGAGCAGGATGCCGGTACCCAGCAGCGAAATCACCAGGCTCGATCTTCCATAGGACATGAAAGGGAGCGTGAGACCGGTGGTCGGCATCAGGCTCAGTGAGACGGCCATGTGCATGAACGCGGTGAGCCCGATGGCCGCGGTGAGTCCCACCGCGAGATACTTTCCGAACGGATCCTCTGCGGTGCGCGCGATCCGGAAGCCGAGCCAGCAAAAGAGCCCGAAGAGCGAGACGATGAGCACGACGCCGAGGAATCCCCACTCTTCGCCGATGGTGCTGAAGATGAAATCCGAGTAGGCGTACGGCAGGTATCCGAGTTTCTGCTGGCCCTGCCCGAACCCGACTCCAAAGATCCGTCCCGAGCCGATTCCGATGAGCGATTGATTGATCTGCGAGGTAGCGTCCGCGCCGTTAAGAAACTTGTCGAGTCGGTCACCCCGATAGCCGCGCGCGTGAATCGCGTTGACCACGATGATCACCGACGCGAGTCCGAGGAGGAGGAAGTGTCCGATCTTGGCGCCCGCGGTGAACAGCACAATGCCGCCGAGCAGGGAGACGACGACGGCCATCGAGAGGTTGGGCTGCAGGAGGATGAGGAGCGCCACGACGCCGAGTACGAGGATGAACGGCACGACGCCACGCTTGAACTGGCGGACCTGCTCGCCCTTCTTCGCGGCCAGCATCGCGCACCAGATCACCACGACGAGCCGTGCGAGTTCGGATGGCTGGAAGCTGATCGGCCCGTACGAGATCCATCGGCGGGCGCCGTTGAGCGAAGGCGAGAGGGCATGGGTGAACGGCAGCAGCGGAATGAGCAGGCAGACGACCGTGATGATCAGCAGCGGCCAGGCCAGCGCACGGAGCCGGCGGTAATCGAAGCGCGCAGCGATCAGGAGCAGCACGCCGCCGGCGATGGCGCCGGTGAACTGGCGCAGCGCGTACGACATGCCGACGATCGTGTGGTCCTTGTTGTTGAGCAGGCTGGAGGCACCGTACGTCGTGGCGAGACCGAACACCACGAGCGTCGCGGTGACGACGACCAGCAATCGGGTTTCCCAGCGTAGTTCGCCGGGATGACGGATGCCGGTGCCGGTCACATCGCTTCCACGGCGGCGCGGAACTGAGCGCCGCGATCCTCATAATTCTTGAACATGTCGTAGCTGGAGCAGGCGGGAGAGAGCAGCACGGCGTCACCTGGCCGTGCGAGCGCCCGGGCCGCCGACAGCACTTCCCCAAACGTTACCGCTTCGGTCACCGGGACTCGGCCCGCGAGATCATGGACGACGAGCGGTCGCGCTTCGCCGAACGCGACCACGCCTCGACAGCGATCGCCCATCGGCTCGAGGAGACCGGTGTACGGTTCTCCCTTATGGCGGCCACCGAGCAGCAACACGAATGGCCGGTCGAGCGCCGCCACGGCAACCGTGGTCGAGGCGACGTTCGTGGCTTTTGAATCGTTGATCCACAGCACCCCACCGACCTCACGCACCGGCTCGAGACGATGCGCCAGCGCGCGGAAGCTCACCAGCCCCTTACGCAGGCCGTCGAGCGGTGCGCCTGCTGCCTCTGCGACCAGCACCGCGGCGAGCGCGTTGGCGATGTTGTGGTCGCCGAGGAGTGACAGATCTTTCCGCGAAACGACGGTCACGTCGCCGAGCATGAGCATAGAGGTCGAGCGGTCGAACCACGCGTCGGCGCGATCTCGGACGGAGAAGCGGAGCTGCCGGCCTTCGACCCCTTCGGCCATCCGCACCGCCGCGTCGTCGTCCCCGTTGACTATCCACGTGGAGGACAGCGTCGCGTGGCGGAAGAGCAGACGCTTGTCCGCGTAGTAGCCCTCGAGCGTGGGATACCGGTCGAGATGATCGGGCGCGAGATTGGTGAGCAACCCGATGTCCGGCACCAGGTAGTGCGTGTCGTGCAGCTGGAAGGAAGAGATCTCGAGCGCGATCCAGGACGGATGCTCGCCGTCGAGCGCCACCTGGCAAAGCGGCCGTCCGATGTTGCCGGCGGTGAGTGAGGTGATGCCTGCCGTCGTGAGCAGGTGCCCGACCAGCGCCGTCGTCGTCGTCTTGCCGTTGGTCCCCGTGATCACGGCGTACCTGGCCCCCTGTACCGCTTCGGCCCCGACATCCAATTCAGAAACGATCTCGATGCCTGCGCGGCGAGCAGCGACCAGTGCTGGGACCTCGGGTGGCACGCCGGGAGAAACGACCACCGCCGTCGCGCGACCGATGCGTGGCAGGTCGTGGTCGCCAAGTTCGACGGTCGCACCGGCGGCACGCAACGATTCAGCGCGGGCTTCAGTCGCAGGGTCCGACGCCTTGTCGGACGCGTAGACCTGGAATCCTGCCTGGCGGAGCACCAGCGTCGCCGCGACGCCGCTCTTGGCGAGGCCGAGCACGGCGACCTCTCCGCCGCTTTTCCTCCAGCGCTCGAACATCAGCGCACCTTGAGCGTCGCGAGCGCGAGCATGGCGCAGAAGATCCCGAGGATATAAAATCGTGTCACCACCGTCGTCTCCGCCCAGCCGATCTTTTCGAAATGATGATGCAGCGGCGCCATGCGGAAGACTCGATGCGCGCTCGCATATTCCTGTCCCCGGCTCCGCTTCATCAGCTTGAACCAGCTCGTCTGCACCAGGACCGAGACGGCTTCCGCGACGAACACGCCACCGATCAGCACCAGCAGGAACTCCGCCTTGAGCAGGATCGCGACGGTGCCGAACGCGCCGCCGATCGCGAGGCTGCCTGTGTCGCCCATGAAGACCTGGGCCGGATACGCGTTGAACCAGAGAAAGCCGAGGCACCCGCCCATGAGCGCCGCGCAGAAGACCGTGAGCTCTCCGGCGCCGGGGAGGTAGAAGAGGTTCAGGTACTGCGTCGTGTCGACCCGTCCGAACAGATAGGCGAAGAGTGCAAAGGCGGCCGCCGCGATGGCCCCGAGGCCCGTCGCGAGCCCGTCGAGGCCATCGGTAAGGTTGACCGCGTTGCTGCTGCCGGTGATCACGGTGGTGACGAATAGGGCGAAGAGCCAGGGTGCGAAGTTGACGACCTGGTACTTGAGGAATGGCAGCGCCGTCGCCGTCGCGGGGATCGTGTCGATCGAGACGACCGGCTTCCAGATCAGCAGCAGCGCCAGCACCAGGCCGAACGAGCATTGCCCCACGAGCTTCCACTTGGCCACCAGCCCGCGAGACTTGCCCTGCACCACCTTGAGGTAATCGTCGATGAAGCCGATGCTCCCCATCCAGAGCGTCGCGAGCATGGCGACGAGCACGAACCGGTTGTTGAGCGGAGCCCAGAGCAGTGTGGGTACGATGGTCGAGAGCAGGATGATGAGTCCGCCCATGGTCGGCGTGCCGCGCTTCACCTGGTGGCTGGCCGGTCCCTCGGCACGAATCACCTGCCCGACTTTGCGCTCGCGCAGGAGCCGGATGATGCCGGGACCGATGACGAAGGCCAGCAGAAGCGCCGTGACCGTGGCGCCCCCGGCTCTGAAACTGATGTAGGTGAAAAGATTGAAGACGATGTAGCGCTTGCCGAGAGGGGCGAGCAGGTGATAGAACATCGTTCCTCAGTTCGGTGAGTGCGCGCGGGCCAGGAGGTGCGGAATAATACGTTCGAGCGCCACGCCGCGGGATGCCTTGAGCACCACGAGTTCATCGCCGGAGAGTCGTTCGGCCAGGATCGGCCCGAGGGACAGCGCGTCCGGTGCGCTCAGCAGTCGTCCGTCCAGGCGGCTCGCGTACGGCTGGAGGGCCGGGACGAATTCCCCCACCACCGCGAGGATCTCCGGGTCGAGCGCGACCAGTTCGCGAGCGATATCGGCATGCAGCGCCGCCGAGGCTTCGCCCAGCTCCCGCATCGTGCCGGCCACGAACACGAGTTTCCGGTTCGGCCGCATCAGGCGGGCGGTCGCGATCGCGCTTCGGAATGAGCCGGGATTCGCGTTGTAGGAATCGTTGACGATCGTGAGCCCGTGCGATTCGAGAATCTCGCCGCGTCCCGGCGGCAGGCTGAGGGAACTCAATGCTTCGGCCGCGGCCTTGCGATCGAGTCCAGCCTCCCGTACCAGCGCCCAGGCGAGCATCGCGTTCGCCGCCTGGTGGAGTCCCAGCACCGGTAGCCGGATCTCGAGGCCGTCTACCGAGATGGTCGCGCGCCCGGTGGCATCCATGTGGACACCTTCCGGCACGCAATCGGCATCGCGCAGCCCGGCACTGATGACACGGCGTGCGCGGGACCGAGCTTCGATCGCCAGGCGCCGAGGCTCCGGCCCGGTGATCGCGAGCGGCACTTCATCGGTGAGCGCGAGTTTCTCGCGCAGAATCCCGTCCGCGCTGCCGAACCCTTCGAGGTGCGCCTCAGTCACGTTGGTTACGATCGCGACATCCGGCTCGATGATCTCGCGAGCGCGGGGAATTTCGCCGAGCTGATTCGCGCCTGCCTCCACGACGAGGGCCTCGGTGTCGATCGGCGCCGCCAGGATGGTCAGCGGAATCCCGACCAGATTGTTGTCGTTGGCGCGGGTCGAATGGGTGCGGTACGCCGTGCGGAGCACTGCGGCGACCATCTCCTTGGTACTGGTCTTCCCGTTGCTGCCGGTAATGGCCACTACCGGTCCGGGCATCCGCATTCGCCACGCACGAGCCAGATCACCGAGCGCGCGTAGAGTGTCGGGCACCTGGAAGAGCTCGAGTCCCGGGACAGGCGCGGTCCCGGTGCGCACCACGGCGGCCGTCGCTCCGGCCAGCACCGCATTCGCGAGATGGTCATGCCCGTCGAACCGCTCTCCCGCGAGAGCGACATACAGCGCTCCGGGCCGGAGCGAGCGCGTGTCGGTGGAAATCGACGGAAACTCCGTCTCGCCGATCGATCCGGGGGCCGGCAGGCCGAGTGCATCGGCGACGGTCGCTCCGGTCCACGAGTCGGACATCAGTGACCCCGCCGGTTCATCGGCCGCTTTCTCCCGCCCGCGCAACCCGCTCCTGCACAATGGCGCGCTCGTCGAACGGAACCTTGGTCGTGCCGATGACCTGGTAGGTCTCGTGTCCCTTCCCCGCGAGGAGCAGGGTGTCACCCGTTCGCGCCTCTGCCAGCGCCGCATCGATCGCGGCGAGGCGATCGTTGAAGCGCAGGTGGGGCACGCTGCCCATGCCAAGTTCGACCTCATCGATGATGAACCCAGGGTCCTCGGTCCGCGGATTGTCCGAGGTGACGATCGGAAAATCTGAGAGCGTCGCCGCAATCCGTCCCATCACCGGGCGTTTTCCGCGGTCCCGGTCACCGCCACAGCCGAAGACGACGATGAGGCGGCCGCCAGTCAGCGGCCTGAGGGTGCTCAGCGCGCGCTCCAGCGCATCGGGAGTATGCGCGTAATCTCTCAGCACGACGCAGGGACGCTCGCTGATGCGCTCCATGCGCCCCGGCACCTGCGGAGCATGCTCGAGTGCCGCGGCCACATCCCGTAGCGGGATACCGAGCGCGAGTGCCGCGCCCGCGGCCCCAAGCGCGTTGGAGATGTTGAAATCGCCGAGCAGCGGAAGGCGGACCGGATGTCTGCCCTGCGGCGTCTCGAGTACGAACGAGCTTCCTTCACTCCCCATCAGCACATCCACCGCGCGGACGTCCGCCGCTGCATGCTGCGCGAAGGTGAGCCGCGTGCTGCGATCGGGCATGGCGAGCCAGGCGGGGTCGTCGCGATTCACAACTTCGACGCCGTCGAGCGCGAGGTACGCGCTCAACCGGAGCTTGGCGGCGAGGTACGATTCCATCGTACCGTGATAGTCGAGATGATCGAGTGTCAGGTTGGTGAATATTCCGGCGGCGAAGACCAGCCCGTCGAGGCGGCCCTGGTCCAGGCTGTGGGACGAAGTTTCCATTGCGACGTGGGTGCAGCCTCGCGCGACCAGCGCCGCGAACGTCGCCTGCAGGTCGATCGCGCCCGGCGTCGTGAGGGAACCAGCGGTCGAAGACACCGGTGCGCCCGAGCCGTCGAACGCGCCGAGTGTCCCGATGAACCCTGCGGTGCCGGCGCCATTGAGCAGGTGCTGCGTCAGCATCGCCGTCGTCGTCTTGCCGTTGGTGCCGGTGACGCCGACGAGCGTCAGCTTCCGTGCGGGGTCCTTGTACCATGCGCGACCGAGGGCGATCGCCGCCAGACGGCCATCGCGCACGAGTATCTCGGGTACGGTGGATCCCTGCGCGGTCTCCACGACCAGCGCGGCCGCACCGCGTGCGATTGCATCAGGGATGAACTTGTGACCGTCCGCCTGGGATCCGCGCACCGCGACGTAGACCATGCCGGGCGCGATCGCCCGGCTATCCGCACTGACGCCGACCACGGCAGTATCAGGCACCGGCGCGGCCTGACTGAGGCCCTCGCGGACCAGCGCCAGCAGGAGTTCGGTCAGTTTCATCGTTCGCGTCAATTGATCGGAGGGAACGAACCGGAAAGTCGCAAGATAATCTCGAACTACTCTGCCCACACGATGACGGTCTCGCCGTACCGGGCCGAATCACCGGGAGCAGGCTCCGTTCGGGTGACGGTCCCCAGTCCCCGGACCGAGACGTGAAAGCCTCGGCGGTGGAGCGCCAGTGCGGCGCGACGGCTCGTCGTGCCGACGACATTCGGAACCAGCCGGGCTCCGGTCTCCGAGTCTGGCGGGACTGGACCGGGCCACGGGATCACCACTCTTCGCTCCGCCGAAGGCACGGCTTCCGCAGCAGCTGGATTCGTATCCGCGGCGCCGCTCGTGGCGAGCCTCGACCGATCCAGCGCTACCCGGCGTGCCGAGAGCGCCTGCTGCAGCATGCTGCGCGTGACGGGGGCTGCCGTGCTGCCGCCGTAGTATTGCCCTTTCGGATCGTCGATCTTCACGATGACGACGAGCTGGGGATCGTCCGCGGGAAAGAGCGCGGCGAACGATCCGGTGTACTTGCCGGGCACATAGCGCCCGTTCTCGAATCGCTCCGCGGTTCCTGTCTTTCCCATCAGCGTGAAGTTTGCCAGCTGCGCGCGTTCTCCGGTGCCTCCTTCACCCACGGCGCCACGAAGAAATTCCCGGAGTCGGGCGGCGATCTCGGGGGTGACCGCGCGTCGCACCGGCTCGGGTCGATGCTCGTAGAGCGCCGTGCCGTCGCGACCGCGGATTGCCTTCACCAGTGTCGGCGCGAGCAGGATACCGTCATTCGCGATGGCGCCATAGGCGGTCGCGAGCTGGATCGGCGTCACGCCGAATTCGTACCCCATCGCGATGCTCTGCCCGCTGATTCCCGCGTTCCAGCGGTCAGGCCGGTTGAGACGCCCGCGAGACTCGGAGGGGAATTCCACCCCGGTCGGACTGCCGAATCCAAAATCCCTCAGCTTGTCATACTGCTCCGCGGAAGTCAGGCGCCGGGAAAATTTCGCCATCACGATATTCGAGGAGACCTGGATTGCCTGGGCGAGCGTCAGGCTCCCGATCGATTTGTGTGCATCGGTGATCGGCCGCGGTCGTCCTGGCACGATCCACTGCCCGTTCTCGGCGAATTCCCGGTCGGTACTGTCCACGCGTCCATGACTGAGCAGTGCGGCGGCCGTGAAGAGCTTTGCGGTCGAGCCGGGCTCGAATGGATCCGTGAATCCTGCCGCGCGAAGACCGGTGGGGCCGGAGGGAGACTCCTGCAACGACGCGAGCGCCAGAATCTCGCCGGTGCGAGGGTCCAGAAATACCACGTCTCCGCCGATCGCGTGCATCGCCGCGAGCGCGTCTTCCAGTCCGCGCTCGGCGATATCCTGAAGCTCCGCATCGAGTGTGAGCGTCACGTCCACTCCCGGTAGCGGCTCCCGGGCCCGGCGGGAAGGTGAGTCGAATCGGTGGCCGGCACGGTCCCGCAATTGATATGCGACTCCCGGAACCCCGCGGAGCATCGAGTCGAGTGCCAGCTCGATGCCGCTCGCTCCGGTGCCGCTGTCCGACGTGAGCGCGCCGATCACCGGGCGGGCAAGTGCGCCGGCCGGATAGGTTCGGGCGAACTGGGAGTCGAGGTGGACGCCACTCAGAGGACGGAGCGCCTCGATCTGCAGCGCGGTGAAGGGCCCGTAGTAATAGAGCCAGCGCTTCCCGCTCGCGAGATCACGATCGACTCGTGCTCTCGGCAACTCCAAGCCGGTGGTCATCGCGCGGATGAGCGCCGCGCGGTTCGACACCTCGTTCGGCGCGATGCCGACGTGGTAATACTCCTGCGTGATCGACAGCGCGCTCCCGTTGCGATCGAAGATGCTTCCCCGCCGCGCCGGCAGGATCACCTCCGCCTTGCGCTGCCGTTCGGCCTCCGAAGTCCAGTGCTGGCCGTGAATGATCTGGAGATCCGCGGCGCGTCCCACCACCGCGACAATCGCGAGGAGAAAACAGACCTCGAGCAGCGTGATGCGCGCGGCGGGCCTCGCCATCAGGGATGCTCGTCTGGATTCGCCGGAATCTTCAGCAGGACGATCTCCGAATCACTCGGCGCGTGCAGTCCGAGACTCTGCTCGGCCAGCCTTCCGAGCGCCTGGCGACCGCTCAGTTCGCGGATGCGATGCTGCAGTTCGGCGCGCTGGGCCTCGAGTGCCGTCCGATTCTCCCGGACCTTCGTCAGCCGACCGCTGATGCTGATGGCGGAGGTCTGACGCGCCGTGACGATGACCGCCACCACAAGAAAGAGCAGGAGCCACAGCATCACCCAGTGGCGGCCTTTAGCGCTCATGAGGAACGCGGAACACCCTCAGCTTTGCGCTGCGGGCGCGGGAGTTGGAGGCGACTTCGGCGGGAGCGGGCACGATCGGTTTCCGCGGCTCCAGAGTGCCGAGCGGACGGGCGCGGCAGGTGCAGATGGGTTGTTCCGGGGGACAGACACAGGAGCGCGCCCAATCCTGAAAGGCGTGCTTCACCACTCGATCTTCCCCCGAATGATAACTGATTATCGCCAGCGCCCCATCAGGCATCAGGGCGTCGCGCCAGACCGGGAGCGCCGTGGATAGGCCGCCGAGCTCATCATTGACGGCAATGCGGACCGCCTGAAAGATGCGGGCGAAATCCGAGGGGCCAGACTGAGGACCCAGCACGGCGCGAATAGCGTTGACGAGGTCATCGCTCGTCGCGTGAGGACCCCGATCGCGGCGGCGGACTACTTCCCGGGCGAGACGCCCCGCCCGTCGCTCGTCGGCGTAGTCGGAGAAGATGTCGCGAAGCTCTTCCTCCGAGGCCTCGTTCAGCAGATCGGCGGCGCTCGTCCCCGTAGAGGACATGCGCATATCGAGTGGAGCGCCCGGCCGGAAACTGAACCCGCGAGTCTCGTCGTCGAGCTGACGCGAGGAGACGCCGAGATCGAGCAAGATGAAATCGGGATGGAAGGCCTGAACCGCCTCGAGCACCGTGCGCTCGCCGAATGCGCCGAGCAGCAGGGTGACGTCTCGACCGGCCAGCCGGGTGCCCGCCACTTCGAGCGCTACCGGATCCCGGTCGATTGCGAGGAGCGTTACTCCAGTGTCCAGCAGCGACGCGGCATGCCCACCACCGCCAACCGTGCCATCCACGGCACGCCGGGCGCCGCGCGCCGCGTTGAGCACTTCACGGAGCAGCACTGGTTCATGATAGGTCGATGGGAGGTCGCTCATGGCGCCGGGTCCGGTCGGAAATGCAACACCCCGCCCGCAGGCGCGGACGGGGTGAGGAATCGAGTAAACCAGCGGGGCTGACGGGGCTCGAACCCGCGACCTCCGCAGTGACAGTGCGGCACTCTAACCAAGCTGAGCTACAGCCCCCGGCGAAGAGCGCATCAATATAGGAACGCATCCCCCAGATTGGTAGGCCCGAACCGGCCTCAACACGACTGGCTCTTATGCCCTACTTGCAGAAGGCCTTCACCATGGACGCCGCGCGAACCTGGTACTTCTTGATGTAGTCCAGGTACTTCGCGTAATCCTCCGGCTTGGCAGCCGACTGACCCGCCGTCATAAACTTTTCCGCATCCGCCAGCGACGCCTGTTCGGCCTTTGCTCCCTCGCAGGACTTCGCCTTTTCGGTTCCCGCGTCGGTCTTCGTGACTTCGAGGAACGTGGTCAGGCCAAGATAGTAGTTCGCGAACGGCGCGATCTTGCTCGTGGGGCTCGCGACGGCGACGGCACGGTGGAGCATCGTATCCGCCCCGGCGAGATCCTGCGGTTCCTGCAGCAGCGGCAGGGCCGATGTCGTGATCAGCGTTGCCGCCGCATCCTTCGCCGCCTGATCGCCATACTTGATGACGTAGTCGAGGAAGGGCATCGCGTCTTTGGTCTTCGCGGGCTTCGCGTTGAGCAGGGATTGCGCGGCGGCCAACGCCGCCGGTACCTGGGTCGAATCGGTCTGCATGAGTTTCGACGTGAGGACGACGACGCTGTCGGTGAGCCCGCTCAGCGCGTAGGCGGTCAGCAGCTGCTTCTGCAGTTCGACGTTATTCGGATATTTCTTGACGCCCGCACTCGCCCACCGGAGGAGGCGCGAGGTGTCGGGTTTCTGGCTGGCCATGACCGTGATTTTGAGATAGAACGCGCTGTCCGCCTTCGCCGAGTCGTTCGCGATCACCTGCTCGAGCGCGTCCACTGCGCCGGCGTAGTCACCACGATAGACCCGGGCGTTGCTCAAGAGGTCGTAGAGGTCCGAATTGGTCGGATCGAGTTTGAGGCCCTCCTGGGCGGCCAGTTCGGCGGCTTCGGGATGGCCGTACTTGAGAAAGAGTTTGAACGCCTGTTCGCGGAGCGGCTGATTCGTCGGAGCGACGAGCAGCATGTGCTTGAGGGATTCGACCGTCTGATTCGTGTCACCGTGGGCTTCGTACCCGGCGGCGAGCAGGGTCCACGCGGGCAGACTCAGCGAGTCTCCGGCGACCGCGGCCAGCAGGTGATTCATCGCCTCGACGCTGTCATTCTTGGTCTTGAGGTCAAGTGAAAGCAGCCCGAGGCAGTAATGTGCCAGCCCATTCTTCGGCATCGTGGCCAGAGCCTTCTTGGCTGACGCGATCGCCTTGGGTGCCGCGGTGCTGCGCTGGTCCATGCACCCCTTCGCGTCCGCCGAACTCTTGATGGCCGGCTGGAACGCGTCCGCCACTGCGGAGCTGAAATCCGCTGGAGTCTGTCCGGAGGCTTGCGTGAGATAGACGGTATTTCCCGCATCTTCATTGAGCCCGGCGAGTCGGGCCGCGATGTTGTATCGCCCGCCTTCCGCCTTGGTAATCGTGCTGCTCAACAGGTACCGCGACTGCATTGAGCTGCCGAAGCTGCGCTGGACGGGCGGAGCGAGAATCGCATCCGCAGGATATCCGAACTGCTTGAGCGCGTCATTCATCTGCGCCCTCGGAATGACGAAGAACTGCCCGCCGACGACCTTGTCCATCCGGGTTCTGAGACCATCTCCCACCGCCACGCTCGCAGCCGAGTCCTGCGCCACGAATGTGTACGGATTCGCGACCAGAAGCCGCGGTCCGCTCGACGCCTGCGCGGCCTGGGTGGGACGACGTGTGGGAATCTGGGAAAACAGGGTGCCGGCGGTCACACCGCTCAGCAGCGGGACAATGAACAAACGGGCCAAGCGCATTAAAGAGCCTCCGTATCCGAACGGGCCTCGTGCATCTCAAGGCCACAGGGGGTTGTGGCCTGATATGGGCGAAGAGGGATTCGAACCCCCGACATCCTGCGTGTAAGGCAGGCGCTCTGAACCAGCTGAGCTATTCGCCCCAGACTGCCTTCACGCCCACTGCCATGAAGCAGTAGACATGCCACCGATGAGAACTGGTCCTACAGGGCGATACCGAGCGGAATCAGCACACAGTAGCCGAGTACCAGCAATAGCGCCGCTCCAGTTGTACCCCCGGACTGCAGCCAGTAGTACCCGGCAGCTAGGGAGACGACAGCGGACGCGAGAAGAAGGACATTTCGCCGGCCGAAGCGCAGCTGAGGGCCGCCGGAAGGCGAGGGGGAACTTGGCATAGGGGTTGAGCTTACACAACCCCGTCGTGCTGGTCAACCGGCGGCTCCGGATCTTCGACGATCACCCACCCATCGTTGAGCGCGGCACGACGAGGCGCATCCGCCCGCCTCCGAGCCCACAGTATCCCTCCCAATCCGAACGCCACGATCGCCCAGAACCCACCTGCAAGGAGCCACGTGAGGATACCGTAACGTGTCTTGAGCGACCGCTGCCACTCCGTTTCGAAGCGACTCTCGGTCAGCCCCGTGGTCTCGACGAGCGCGGAATCGAAGTCCTCCCCTGCTTCGAGGTGACTCATTAGCGGGGCGATTGTCCCCGATGGATTACGTCGGGCAAGTTCCAGGACCGCCGACACCGCCAGCGCGTAGGCCGCATCCGCCGTGTTGGCGGAACCGCGGAGGAGCCCGTCGAGTTCTCTGAGCCCCGGACGGCTGCCGCTCGCCACGGCGAGATTGAGCTTGAGGGATTCGAGCCGGTCCCACTCATTGGCTCCCCACGACGCGTACCCTTCATCGAACCAGAGGGGCACCCGGACCTTGACCGCGTCATGCAGGGCGAGATGACCGAGCTCATGACGAAGCGTATGATCCAGCCCGTCGAGATCGGCGCGGAGAATGATGATGTGCGGGTCCGGGAGCGCGATGCCCGCCCCCCAGGCAGGCGCTCTCCCGCGGGAAATCCGGGCAAGCGCCGCAGCGTCCGCAACGACGATCAACCGAAATGGTGGCAGTACGCGTGTCCCGAGCCCAGGCCACGGAAGCGGCCGGTCGGCACGCTCCGCGAGCCCGATTCCGAGTGCGAGGTGTGCGGGATCGGCGATGACCGTGATCCGGCCGACCTGCGTCTCGACGGCACCGGGCGCTATCGTTTGGGCTCGTGCGCCGGAAGCCCGGAGCAGGAGCATGCCTGTCAGGGGAATCGTTAGGAGGAGAGTCCGCGCGGCGGTTCCCCTCCCGACGCGATCAGGTCGAGCATTTCCTTGCAGCGCTTGCCCCACGGATTGAACTTGTTCGCCTTGTAACCCTCGGTCCAGGTCTGGAGCGCAGGCTCACGCTCGCCGAGAAACCAGTCCACTCGCCCGAGCTCGAAGTACGCCTCGATGAGATTGGGACCGAGTTGGACCGTCTTCTGGAAGAAGGTTTGCGCGTCCTCGAACATCTCGCGCTCCAGGTAGACGAGCCCCAGGTAATAATGCGCGTACAACGTCGCCTTGCGATCGTTGTCGAGCCTGATCGCCTTGGACAAATGCTCGATCGCCTCTCCGAAGATCCGCTTCTTGAGACAAATGTACCCGACGTTGATGCGGGCGAGCGAATTCGCGGGCTCTTTCATCAGCACCTTGGAGAACGTCGTCAGCGCGTCATCGTACTCTTCATGCAGCATCTGGGCCCAGCCCAGTAGCGACTGCGCCTGGATATCCGCCGGAGAAAGCGTGAGCGCCCTGTTGAGACTCTGGATCGCCGCGGCATAATCGCCGAGGGAAATCAGGCTCCAACCCTTCTCGATGTAGGTGGAGGCGCCAAGGTGATCCGCGTGGACGACCGGTCTCGCCCCAGTGAACTGTGGCGCCTGCGCCGAATCCGTCGACGCGGCGAGCTGCTTGTAGCGCTCCACGAGTCCACGGATATCCTCCTTGAGTTGGGTCAGCTCGGTGAGCGAGCCATCGACCCGCTTGAAGAAGGAAATGATCTCGCGCTTGATCGCTTCCCGTTCGGGGGTGGTGCCCGCCTGCTCCAGGCGGGCGACGATTTCCTGGTACTGCGCCCTGAGCCCCGCGACCGGCGAATCCGGAACCGGCGCTGTCATGACGCTGCCTCGGCAAGCGCGAGCCGCTCGGTCGAGCTGAACAGGCGGCCCGCGTTGAGTACGACGATCGTCCGGCCCGGCCGGCTGATGATTCCGGAGATGTAGTCCGCCGAAAGCCCGCGCACCATCGGCGGCGGTGCGGAAATGGTGCGGGTATCGACACGAAGCACTTCCAGTACCTGGTCAACCACTACCGCGATGCGCTGCCCTTCGAGCTCCAGGACCATCTGCCTGGTTTCCTCGCGAAGCCTGGCTTCGACACTGAGCCGTTTGCGCAGATCGATCACCGGTACGACGCCACCGGCGTACGGCACCACACCTTCGAGGTAGTCGGGAGACTTGGGCAGGCTCGCGGGCTTCGAATACCGGAGGATCCGCTCGACCTGAAAAATGTTGAGCGCGAACTCCTGGCTCCCCACCCGGAAGGTCACGAACTGCAATTCGTCTGCGGTGGTCATGAGATCGGTTTAGCCTCCGCGAGGCGCTCGGCCAGCGCACTCAGGTTCAGAATCGGGATCAGGCCTTCGGGACGGCGAACGACGGATGTCGCCCACGGCATCGATTCGCCGGGTGGGACAGGAAGCCGTTCTCCATCGGATACAAAATCGGCTTCATCGACTTCCAGACAGATCGAGAGCCCCTGGACATCGACGAGCACGCCAGCGGCGGTCGGGTTCTCGCCTATCGGGCCGCCCCGGAGCAGCGCCCCGAGATGAAAGATCGGCACCAGGTGACCCCTCGCGAGCGTGACGCCGCGCATCGATGGTATGACGGACGGTACCGGGTGCACCGCTCCGAGATCCTTCACTTCGATCACGTCCTCGAGCGGAAGTCCGACGCTCAGCCGGTCGACCCGGACAAGCAGGAACGAGTTCGCGCCGCTCATCTGCGCGGAAGCCGGGTCAACAACTCAGTGACCCTCGGTGCGATCGCGGTGAGTGAGAGCACTTCGTCGGCCCCGCCACTCTGTGCGGCGGCATTGGGCATTCCGAAGATGGTGGAACTTTCCCGATCCTGAGCAATCCCGATGCCGCCCGCATCGTGAATCGCCCGAAGTCCCAGTGCGCCATCCCGGCCTAGGCCGGTGAGGACGACTCCAATTGCGGATCCGTTGAAAATTCCCGCGACCGAATGAAAGAGCGGGTCCGCGGCGGGCCGGACTCCCCAGACCTGAGGCTCCTTATCCAGCACGAGCCGCAGGCCACCGTCTCCATTGGTGACGCGCATGTGGAAATCGCCGGGGGCGATATAGGCAGTATCGGCATTCACGGGAGAACCATGCTCCGCCTCCACTACCAGCAGCTGACTCTGCGCCGCGAGTCGCTCCGCCAGACTCCGCGTGAAACGAGGCGGCATGTGCTGGACGACGAGGACGGCGGCCCCCTGCCCTGTGATCAGTTGCGGTATCAGCTCCGCGAGTGCCCGCGGCCCTCCGGTCGAGGCGGCCACCGCGACGCAGGCACCGGCCTCGTTGGGGGATCGGTCCTGCTTCTCGATCGAGCGATGGCGCGGCCGGGCCAGCATCGGCACCCGGTAGATATCCGCGGCGCGCGCGGCGCGAAGCGCATTGATGAGACGAGGCCCGATGCGTACGGCGTCCTGCCGGACGCCATCGTCTTCCTTTTCCACAAGTTCAACGGCGCCCAGCTCGAGAGCCCGAATGGTGAGGGCGGATCCGGCCCCGGCGTAGGAGCTTACCACGACGATCGGCCTCGGGCTCTCGGACATGATGTAACCGATCGTGCTGATCCCGTCGACGAGTGGCATTTCGAGATCCATCGTGACGAGATCGGGTTGGAGCTCGTGCACTTTGGCGAGCGCTTCCATCCCGTTCGCGGCGGTCCCGACCACGCGGAACTGGCCCGACCCGTTGATGATCTGCGAAATCAGCCGGCGGAAGAACAGGCTGTCATCCACGACGAGGACGCCGGGGATGCTAGAGGAGCTGTTCACCGTGCGCCACCGATTTAATTTCGATCCGGTTGAGGCGAACATGGAACCGTACGGAGCGGCCGAAATCTCCTCCAACCGATTCCCCGATGACCGGGATGCCCTGCGAGTTGAGGACTTCCCTGGTGGCTACCAGATTCCGCTCACCCATTTGGATCGACCCCGGCGGCGCCAGGCCGGCGAACATGCTCGCTCCACCTACGAGACGGGCGGTCAGCCGTCCCGGAATCGCGCCGAGAAGGCTCATCTCGGCAACCAGGGCGGGGACGGCCGATTGAGGAAACTTCGCGGGATTCTCGGTGCCCCGACTCAGTGATCGAGATGGAAGCAGGATATGCGCGAGACCACCGACCTTGCTCTCGTTATCGAACAGCAGAATGGCGACGCAGCTGCCGAGGCCGAGCGTGACGAGAATGTCTTCCCCGCTGCCGGCCTTGAGATCCGCCACCCGCACCATCAGTTCCCGACTCATTCGACGGGCCGCCGATAAATGCGTTCGCGCGCGTCCACCAGTTCGAGACGATTGCGCGACGGACCAAAGATCGTCTCCACTTTGCCGAGCAGCAGGTAACCTCCAGGGCGAAGCGCGTCATGGAAGCGCTCGAGCAGCGCTTCCTGCGTCGGCCGATCGAAATAGATCACGACGTTCCGGCAGGTGATGAGATCATACGGAGCGCCGGGAGCCGCTTCCCGAGTCAGATCATTCCGGGTGACGCGCACTCGGGCGCGTAGTTCCGGCGTAACGCTCCAGCCATCGGCGCCATCGGAGACGAAGTATTTCGAGATGAGTTCGGGTGGCGTTTCCGCCAGCGAAGGCGTCTGATAGAATGCGGCTGCGCACCGTTCCAGCGACATCCGGTCGATATCCGTGGCGTCGATCGCGTACCGGTCACGCCACTGCGGATTGGAGCGCAATCCGGCCTCGGCCAGCAGGATCGCGATCGTGTACGGCTCTTCTCCCGACGAGCACCCGGCACTCCAGACGCGGACCCGTCCGTGCAGGCGCTCGAAGAGGTCGCTGATGGCGGTCTCGGAGACCCGAGCCCATGCCTCCCGGTTCCGGAAGAACTTGGTCACGTTGATGGTCAGCACATCGAAGAGCGATGCCATCTCTGCCGGAGTCTTCGACAGCACGCGGCGGTACTCCTCGAAGGTATGAACTCCGCACGCGCGCATGCGAACCGCGATGCGCCGGCGGAGGCATTTTTCCTTATACGCGCCAAGAGTCATTCCCGTGCCGGCGGAAATGACGGTGGCAAGCGCGGCAAAGCTCGCTTCATCCTCGGCGCTCACACGCTTGCATCCAGCGTATCGAGATTGGCCCGCGCCAGCTGGTGTCCGGGGTTGAGCTCGGTGACGCGCTGCCAGCAGTATCGCGCCCGCTCGCGGTCTCTGCGTTTGTACGCAATGTTGCCGAGCTTGAAGTAGAGATCATCTCCGAGATCGGGACTCAGCTTTGCGGCGCGTTCATAGGCCTCCGCAGCCTCCTCGTAGCGTCCGGCCCGGTAATGCAGGTCCGCGAGGTTCTTCGAGATCTGCGGCATGGTCGGTTCTTCCTGCAGCGCGCCGGTGAGCAGCGCCTCGGCGCCTTCGAGATCGCCGCTCAGCTCCAGGAGGACAGCCAGGTTGTTCCGCAGCACCGCATTTCCCGGATACGCCGCCACGCCGTCCCTGCCGGCTGCAAGTGCGCCGTCGATGTCTCCGGCCCCGGCGGCCGCGAGCGCGCTCGCCCAGTACCAGGTGGCCGGCACCGGCCGGTCTCCCAGCAGCTCCTTCGCGCGGGCGAGTCTGCCCGAGGCGACTTCGGCATCGTTCCGCTTGAGCGCGATGATTCCCCATCCGAGCATCAGCCGCGCGTCATCACGGGAGCGACTGACCGCCTCGCCGTAGGCGGTCTCGGCTTCGGAAAGGCGGCCGAGCTGCTCGAGAGCAAAGGCGAGATTATGCAGGGCGGCGGGGCGGCTTCCTCCCTTGTCCACCGCCTGGCGCAGGGCATCCACCGCCTCCAGCCAGCGCGCCTGCTTGAGCGCGATCAGGCCGAGGTAGAAGGGTGCACTGGCCTCGGCGGGCCGGAGCTCGGCGACCCGGCGGAACTCGCGTTGGCCCTCGTCGAGCATGCCGGTCTTGTAGAACGCGATGCCGAGGTTTCGATGCTCCTCGACGCGGACGTCGTTCACCTTGGGTGCGGTGGGCGTCGCGGAAGTGCCGATCCGCCGCACAAATCCGGCGGTGATCAATCCATATAGCGCTTTCCCCACCTCGAACTCCACGAGGCCCGAGTCTTCCACGACCTGGTGCACGTCCCGCGCGCCGTCGAGCAGCAGGAGGATGCGTTCCTGTTCGGGGCTCAAGCCAGCGTCGGTACCGTTCGTGCGGTCTCGATCCGGCGCGAAGATCAGGTCGAAGGTGGGGATCTTCTTCTCGACCAGGCTCCATTCGTCGACCCGTCGCGCGCCTTCGAGCAGCAACGACTCCGGATTGATCTGGACGAGGAAATCCTGCTGCTCAGGCCGCACCCCGGCTTCGAAGTTGAAGGTTCCCGACGTCCACGTGAACAGGAAGTAGACGGCCTCCTCGATCTGGAGGCGCATGTACTCTTCCAGCTCCGACCGCGCGATTGCCCCGATGTTCACCAGGATCTCGCCCAGCTTCTGTTCCCGGTGCTCTTCCTGGAGCTCGATCGCGCGCTCGAGCTGCTCCCGGCTGATGCGGTTGCTCTTCGACAGCAGGTCACCCAGGCGATCCCGTCGATTCACAATGGATGCGTAGCAGATCCACCCCTCGTCGAAATAGATGTAGCCGAAGTTGTGACGATCGGCCACGGCGAGGCAGCCGGTTTTCTTCCCTAGCGCGAGGAGCTGGAGAACGTCCGGAAGACTCGCTTCCTTGAGACTGCCCTTGATCGCCATCAGCGCAGATCCTCGATCACACGGTCAGCGACATCCGGCCAGTCCCAGACCGTCTTTTCCCGGCTCCGGACGCTGCCGAGCGGAGACACGATGCCACTCGTCCGGCCGGAATTTGTACGCCGGACCGGCGCGGCCGGACTGCCTTCCAGCAGCCGCCGCGCGATGGTGAGGCTGGGTCGAACCTGCTGAGCGTCAGCCGCCTGGACTACGCGCTGCACCAGTCCCTGCAATCCACGAATCGAATCCGCCGGACGACTGGACAGGTACGCGACCAGTTCCTCATCCTGATTTTCGAGGCGTGCGGAGAGCAGCCGCTCGACAATGGCGACACGAATTTCCCGCTCCGGCATCGGCAATTCTACGACCAGGCCGCCCTCGAGGCGCGTGATCAGGCGCGGCTCGACGCCTTCGAGCTCCTGCAGCGGAAGCGCACAGGTGAACACCATCTGGCGACCTGCCTCCTGCAGGAGGTTGAAAAGCCAGAAGAGCTCCTCCTGCGTCCGTTCCTTGCCGGCGATCAGGTGGATATCGTCGAGCAGCAGCGCGGTGATGCGCCGGTAGCGCGCGCGCCACCACGTGACCCGGTCGCGGTCGATGGCCTTGATGAGCTCATCGATGAAGTCCTGTGCGTTGAGGCAGGCGACGATCGACTCGGCCGCATGCGCGAGCTCATTCCCGATGCCGTGCAGCAAATGAGTCTTGCCGACACTGGTGCCGCCGGTGATCACCAGCGGATTGTATTCGTTCCCCGGCGTGGCGATGACAGCCGCCGCCGCACGCAGGGCCATCCGGTTGCTCGCGGCTTCGACGAACTCCTTGAGATCCCAGAAGGGTGAGGGACCGGGAGGTGGGCTGGTGCCCAGTCGTGCGCGATCGACAAGCGCCCGCGCCTCCTCGACCGCGTCAGGATCACGGAAGAGCGGGAGTCCGGGCAGCGCCGGATCGAGTTCAGTCGCTTCGGCCTGCAGCAGTCGCAGGCGTTCGATGTCCTTGACGAATTCCTGCACCACCGCCTCAGGATCCACCGGCGACTGCTCCTCCAGCAGCGCATCGAGGCGCTGAGTCCGGTAGCCCTCCCCTTCCCAGCGGAGAATCGCTTCAGCGACGCGGGCTTTCCATGCGTCCACCTGCTGCGTTACCGTGTTCACGATTTCGGAGAGAAAGGAGCCGAACTCGTCGGGGGCGGGCTCCGCACGTGAGGCACCCGGGCTCGCGACACCGGTGACGACGCTTCCTTCGACGCCCGCCGGTGCGCGCAGTGCCGCCGGAATCGACTTGCCCAGGACCGCGCGCGCCTGCGTTGCATCGAGCGGCGTATCGCTGACGGCCTGGAAGGCGATCAGGCGATTGAGCGCGCCGATGAGTTCGCGGATGCTGTTGATCGCGAGGGAGGCGACCGTCTCGATGACGCCGGGTCCGAAATCGGCACGCCGCTCCTCCGCCTGGCGGCGCAGAATGGCCACGCGAGTCTCGTAGTCCGGCGCCGAGATATCGATGACGAGCCCGCCCGCGAAGCGCTGGATGAGCCGCTCGTCGAGCGCCTCGATTTCGTTCGGTGGACGGTCACTCGAGAGTACGATCTGGCGTCCGGAACTCAGCATCGTGTTCGTGAGCCTGAGCAGCTCCGCCTGCATCTCCCGCCGATGCGTGAGAAACTGGATATCGTCCACCAGCAGCAGATTGACCTCGGTGTATCGCTTGCGATACACGTCTCCCTGCCCCGCGGCGATCGCCGCGTGGAACGACTCGACGAAGTCATCGAGGGTGAGGTATTCGACCGCAACCTGGGGATTGATCACCGTCGCGGCCTGCCCGATCGCCATGAGCAGATGCGTCTTCCCCAGCCCGGACCCGGCATAGATGAAGAGCGGGTTGTAGACTGATCCCGGTGATTCCGCGACCGCCTTCGCTGCGGTTGCCGCAAGACGATTTGCGGAACCGACGACGTAATTCTCGAAGCGGTAGCGAGGGTTCAGCTGAATCGTCACGGCGTCGGCGCCCCGGCCGCGAGCCGTTTGAGCACCAGCTCGGAAATCCCTTTCAGGGTCTCGAATACGCCGGCGCCGCGCAGGGCATCCGCGCCGAAGCTTCGGTGCGGACGGAAATTCAGCGCCTCATCGAGATCCGCCGGAGTCAGGGTCAGATCGGACGGCAGGTCCTGCTTGTTGTATTGCAGGACGATCGGAAACTGGCGGACGTCGACGCCCTGACCCAGCAGATTGGCCTGGAGATTCTGCATACTTTCGATGTTATCGTCGAGGCGCCGGGCCTGACTGTCCGCGACGAACACCACGCCGTCGGTGCCCTGCAGCACCAGTTTTCGGGTGGCGTTGTAATAGACCTGGCCCGGGACGGTATAGAGTTGGAAGCGCGTCGTGAACCCCGAGATGATCCCGAGGTCCAGCGGCAGAAAATCAAAGAACAGGGTCCGGTCCGCCTGCGTGGCCAGCGAGACCATGCGTCCGCGACGGGTCTCCGGAACTCTGCCGTAGATGTAATGCAGATTCGTGGTCTTGCCGGACCGCCCCGGTCCGTAATATACGATCTTGCAGGTGATCTCACGGGTCGTGAAATTCACGAGAGACATTTGGTTACCGTCCGAAGAGCGCGCGAAGGCTCGCGTTGAGCTCCCGCTCGAAATTTTCCGCCAGCACTTCTCGCTTGGGAGCTTCGCGCGGTGCCGCCGCGGCCAGCTCCTCCACCATCTGTTCGAAGAACAGCTGCACGATTCCCAGCGTCGTCTCGCCGCCGAACACCACGAGGCCGATCCACGGTCCGCGCGGCGTCTCGAACCACGCCAGGAAGTGACCCTGTCGCTGCCCCTGGTGCACCAGCACGCGAAACGGTCGCCATCCCATCTGCCGCGCGAGCTCACTCGACGAGGCGACGATGCCGGCCCCGAGTGCCGCGGCGGACATGAGATCGAGCGCGCCGGCAAAACCGTGTTGCGCCACGACCTGTCCCGAAAGCGTCATGAGCAGCGTCAGTCGCGCGGACGATTCAGCGACGAAGGTATTCAGCGGTCCGGCGACCCACGGTTCGATCGCCTTCATCAGGCGAGGCGCTCGGCGGCGCGAAGCGTCTCCAGCCGCGCGAGTCCGATGGGGACTTCACGGCCCGCGAGGATCACCAGCAGAAGGTCTCCCGCTCCCGCCGCCACGAGCAGTGCGCCGTCTTCCCCTTCGAGATGAATGAAATGCGGGGCCTGTCCGGCTGCTGCCCGCGTGATTCCCTCGACCCGTTTCGCCAGGCTTCCCGCGAGTGCGGCGAGCGCACGACCCTTCACGCCTTCCATCAGCGATTCCGCGACCACCACGCCGTCCTGTCCGGCGACGACCATCGCGCCATGCACGCCGCGAACGCGCGTCAGCGCATCCACAACGGCGACGTAGTCGACGCTCATCGAACCAGCTCCAGCCACTGCCGTGCGGCCTTGGCTGCCCGCTCGGCAAGGAAGCCGACCTGCCCGACGGGCAGGTCGGCGGGACGCGCCGCGATGAGACAGGTATCCGGCGTCGGCTGCACCAGCGAGAAATTCCATTCACCCGTCTCCACCGAGACGCTCTTCCATTCCCCCAATCCGAGAATTCGCGCCGCGCGTGCTGCCTCGCGCGCCGCTCCAGCGCCACAGGCGCTGATTTCTTCGCTTATATCAGCACCGTCAATGCTGCGGAATTCTCCCCCGAGGCGCAGCCCGCTTCCATCTACCAGGAGCAGCATATTCAGGGCATTCTCGACTCCGGCGAAGGGACCCTGCTCGTCGACGCCCTCGTCCGCGGACGCGAACGAGAATACCGGCGCGGCACTCGGCGTCGGGGGGACCGTCGACACAGCAGCTGACACCTCCGGCTCGCTCTGAGCGGGCGAGAGTCGCCCGCCTTCGACCAGCGCCAGTGCGGACAAAATGCCTTCGTCATCCGGAACGATGGCCGCGGCCGCGCGAAGGTGTTCGCGCGCGTGCTCCGCGTCTCCGGCCTGGAAATAGAGAAAGCCGATTCCCTTGAGTGAGCCGAGGTGGTTGGGATCGAGACGCAATGCCATGTCCCATTCATCGAACGCGCTGGCGAAGTCCCGCCGATCGGCGAGTACTCGCGCGTACAGATCGTGCGCATCGGGGAGATGCGGATATCGATTCAGTCCCGCGAGCGCCACCTTCTGCGCCGCGTCGAGCTGGCCGCGCCGCCGGAGCGCCTCGCCAAGACGCAGGAATACCAGGCTGGCGGGGTCGGCGGCCAGCGCCGCGGTAAGGCCGCGAATATCCTCGGTCACGCGCCACCTCGCAGCGCGACGTCAATCGTCAGCGCAGCCTGACGCACCCGCTCGATCAGTGGCATCTCCGCCTCCTCTTCCGGTGGCATGAGTCCCAGATTCTTCCATTGATCCCAGACTTCCACCGCTTCACGGAACCGGCCGCACGCGGCGAGACTGAGCCCCAGCACCCGGTGGGCCGCCGGAGAAGTGGGATCGAGTTCGACGGCGATCCACAGCGAATCCGCAGCCTCCTCGTAGCGCGACGACGCGAGGAGTGCTCGGCCATAGACAAATTGCGCGAGGGGCTGGTGCGGATGCGCGGCGATCGCCCGCTCGGCCGCAGCGATCGCCGAGGCGGGGTCCCCGACGGCCAGATGACGCTCGGCCTCCTGAAGCAGCCGGGCCAATTCGCCACCGCTGGTGCCCTGGCTGCTGCGGCGCGCGGGATCCTCGAGATGAATGATACCCGCGCTGGTCAATCCGAAAACGGTCTTCGCGACATCGAACTCGGGCCGGCCCAGCTGGCTTGCGATGTCGCGTACGCTGCGTTCGCTGTCGACGACGGCAAGCACTTCCCATTCCGCCGGCAGCAGGTCGAGCGGCGCGGTTCCCTCTCCATTCGACGTCAGTCGGGGAATGAGCCCGAGATGGGTGATCCGTTTCTCGATACGGGACCACTCGTCGATCCGGCGCGCCGCCTCCATCAGCAGGACCGCCGTTGGAATCCGAAAGGTCGCTTCGGTTTCCCAGTGCTCCCGGCCACGCTCCTCGAAGGCGAAGTATCCCTCCGACCAGCCCATCAGCTCGAAGATGACTTCCTCGACCTGGGC
>JBDUEA010000003.1:0-47825 GCA_040002695.1 Gemmatimonadota bacterium
GCGCGATGCTCTTCCTGCTCGAAGGCGGAGATTACCTCACCGGACAGACCATCGTAGTCGATGGAGGCCGGATGATTCGCTGACGCTGAGTTCCTCGTACGACAATCCTGCCTTCCCGCTCCCGAATCATCCATTGGTCCTGGACGCCCTTCGCGAAACTCTTGCAACCCTCGCCACATCCTCCTACCTTCAGGCAATCTGAAGGAGCTGCCATGGCCGACCATCGCACCGATCTGCTCCAGGGTACCCTGGAAATGCTGACCCTCAAGACGCTTGCGCTCGAGCCGATGCATGGCTGGGGCATCGCGCAACGCATTCAGCAGATGTCGCAGGACGTCTTTCTAGTTACCCAGGGCTCGCTTTATCCCGCGCTCGTCCGGATGCGGCGGCGCGGCTGGGTCACTACGTCCTGGAAAATCACCGAGAATAATCGTCGGGCCCGGTACTACGAGCTCACCGCGGCGGGTCGCCGCCAGCTCACCGTCGAGCGGGCAACCTGGGCCCGCGCGTCGACTGCGATCAACTGGATTCTCGACTCGCAGTATGGCCTCGCCGGTGGCACGGCATGAGTCTCGTCTCCGACCTGTATGAACGCCTGCGTGCGCTGTTCTTTCGTGCCCGCGAAGATCGCGAGATGCACGAGGAGCTGCAATTTCACGTGGACATGGAAACCGAGCGCAATCGGCGCTCGGGCATGAATACCGGCGAGGCGCGCCGCCAGGGTCACCTGGCGCTGGGCGGGGTCGATCAGATCAGCGAAGAAGTCCGGGATGCGCGGGGCACTCGGCTTCTCGAGGACATGAAAGCCGATGTCGCATACACCGCCCGCACACTCATCCGAAGCCCCGGCTTCGCCATCGTCGCCATCCTTACGCTTGCCATCGGTATCGGCGGCTCGACCGCGGTCTACAGCGCCGTCGACGCGGTGCTCATTCAGCCGCTTCCCTACCAGGATCCGGGCCAGTTAGTCCGATTGTACATGGCCTACGATTACCATAATTCCGACTATCACGCGTGGGTGACCCCGGTCCACTTTCTCGACTATCGCAGTCGCATGTCGTCATTCGAGAGCACGGCGGCGTTGCTGACCTACAGTGAAACCGGTGCCGACATCGGTCGTGGAGATGCGGGACGAAGGATCCGGCTCCTCCCGGTGAGCGCTGACTACTTTACCGTGCTCCGGGTGCCACCGGCCCTGGGACGACCATTCGATCGCGCGGCTGAAGATGGTCCCGGCGCCGTGGCGGATATCGGAATCGGCGCCCGGAGCGTGGTGCTGAGCCAGTCACTCTGGCGGCAGGAATTCAACGGCGACCCCGGCGCGATTGGACGCACGCTCGTCATGAACGGCGAACCCTTCGTGGTGGCCGGCGTGATGCCGGCTGGTTTCGTGGACCCGATCGCCGGCACCATCGACGCCTGGATTCCGATGGACCTGCGCGCGGGAAAAGATGTTTCCAACGCCAACAACCACTACCTGACGGTAATCGCCCGGTTGCGGCCCGGCCTGCCGATCGAGCGGGCGGAAGCGGAACTCGATCTGCTGGGCACCGAACTCGCCAAACAGTATCCGAACGCGGCAAACAGCCGAGCCCGCCTCTATCCACTCAAGGAAGATGTCGTGGGCACGTCCAGTCGCGTGCTCGAACTGATGCTGGGCGCAGTGGCACTCGTGCTCATTCTGGTCTGCGTGAACGTCGCCAACCTGCTGCTGGTCCGCGCCTCCGAGCGGACCCAGGAATTTGCGCTTCGCTCGGCGCTCGGCGCGGAACGCGCCCGCCTCATCCGCCAGCTGCTCATTGAAAGTCTCACGCTTGCCATTGCGGGTGGCGCCGCCGGGCTTGTCGTTGCGCGGCTCGGCATGTCCGCGATCATCGTATTGGGCGGGGGCTCGATTCCGCGGCTCAGCGCTCTGCACCTCGAGCCACGCCTGCTGGTCTTTTCGTTCGCGCTCTCCACGCTCTGCGCCGTCGGGTTCGGGCTCGCTCCCGCCTTGCGTGCGGCGCAAACTGAGCCGGGCGAATCGTTACGGGAACAGAGTCGTTCCGCGACGGGCGGCGGGGCGCGCATGCGGACCCGCGAATGGCTGGTAGCCGCCCAGGTAGCACTCGCCTTCGTGCTGCTCGTCGGGACCGGCCTGCTCGTCGCGAGCATCCAGCGTCTCCGGCAGGTGGATCTCGGGTTCGAGCCCGCAGCGGCGCTCGCCTTCGAATTGCACCTGCCGGACGCGCGATACGATTCGACTGCGCGAGCGCGCTTCTACGACGCTTTTGCGGACCAGGCCGGCACGTTGCGCGGCGTCACCGCGGTCGGTGGCATTTCGAAGCTTCCCGCGACGGGCCCGTACCATCAGTGGGGCACGCAGGCGCTGACCGGGCCATACGCCAACGATGAGCGGAAGGGAAACGTCGCGGCCGAGCAACGGATCGTTTCCGGCAGGTATTTTCAGGCCGTGAACATTCCACTGCTCGATGGACGGCTCTTCGATGCGACCGACGACGCTCGCGCGCCCGACCGCGCGCTGGTCAGCAAGAGTCTCGCCGAAGCGCTCTTCCCTGGTGTGCGGGCCGTCGGCCAGCGCCTCAACACAGGCGGGCGGGTCAGCGAGATCATCGGCGTCGTGGGGGATGTCGCGGTGAACGCCGAGGGTGATCCGGATCAGTATGTCTACCACTGGCACGCTCAGTGGGCCGGCGATCGAAACTGGGCGCTCGTGCAGATCCTCCGTACCAGCGGATCGCTCGATGCCGCGCAGGCAGACGCCCGCGCACTTCTGACATCCATGGACCCGCAGCTCGTCATGTGGAAACCCATGCCGTTGTCGGATGCGGTAGGGCAGGGAGAAGCACAGCGCACCTTCACACTGCGGGTCCTCGGCTGCTTTGCGATCGTAGCACTCGCACTCTCCGCGCTCGGGCTCTTCGGCGTGCTCTCGTACGGCGTGCGGCTCCGCACACGGGAGTTCGGCATCCGGATGGCTCTCGGCGCCCAGCCCGGCGCGATCCGCCGGATGGTCATGCGACAAGGCCTCACCATGACCGCGATCGGAACGGTTGCCGGGCTGTTGGGAGCGGTCGCGCTTTCGCGCATCATGGTCGCACTCGTGTTCAAGGTCAGTACGTTTGATCCGAGAGTCCTCGGCGGCGCCATGCTCTTCATGGGCTGCGTGGCCGCAATCGCCGCGTATCTTCCGGCCCGGCGGGCCACTCGCGTCGATCCGCGTACGGCGCTGCAATAGGTCCTTCTGCAACGCCGCGGTAGTTGTAGCCCGCTTGTGAGACGGAGCGCCGGAGATATTCCGGCGCTCCGCTCGTTTCCGCATCCATCGGTCCCGTCACATTCCGCGTCGCATCCTGCTCATACCTGCTCGCGTTCTGGCCGGGGTAGACAATGCGGCCTCCCGGATTAGTTATCCGGGGCGCAGCACCTTCGCTGGGATCGATTAACCGGATCAGGCCGGAGTACCAATGTCCATGGGGCAAACCGAAGCGACCCACATTCCCGAGCTCGATGCTGCGACGCTCGGCGAGGTCGTCATCATCGGAGGCGGCTGCTACGGAACCTTCTATGCGACTCAGCTCGCGGAGGCGAAGCGGCGCGGCAAGGCGACTTATACCCGGCTGCTGATCGTCGATCGAGATCCTTCCTGCCAGTTCACCAGGGACATGGCGCCGTCGGACGATCGGACGCTGGTCGTGAAGGACTGGACCGAGTTTCTGGACTCGTACCTTGGAGCTGCTGCCCGCCGTTCGGCTGACGAAGCATCGGCAGCTGAGATCGTTCCGTCGCCGCTGATGCCACATCTCATGTACGAATGGCTGGTGCGCCGCGCGAAGGTTCGGTGGCCCGGACGCGAGATCGAAACCCGTCCGCTGGCTCGCGGCCCGGGGACACCGTACGATACCGCCGCCCCGGACGGAACTCGATACGTCTCGTTCGCGGACTGGCTCTGTCCTACGCACTGCATCGAGCCGGCCCTCTGTCCCGCCATTCGCGCTCCGCGAACATGGGAGATGTCGGACACCCTCGGCGTGCTCCGGGGGGAGCTCGACGGGGACCGGCCGACCGCTGGCCCGGTCCTCTTCGTATGCCGGCATCGGGTGTTCGCAGTCGGAACCTTCAGCGTCGCGGCGGTGTGTGCTGGAGATGCGGTGGTCGCTGAGGCAGGACAGGGGGGAAGCGAGGTCGATGTACTGGTCGGCACGGTCTCCGCATGTCATGGCGCGGTCAACCTCCTGCATCTGGGCGCGCTCTGACTCTGTCCGCTGGAAGGGTCTATATTATTTCCCCATGAGTCCGGAGCGTCGGAGCAATACGCAGTCCGGCGACTGAAAACCCGCAACCGATAGCGACCATGTCCCACGAGTTCGAATTCGATGTCATCATTGTAGGCGGCGGTCCGGCCGGGCTCTGCGCGGCAATGTACGCGGGGCGCGGGATGCTTCGCGCCGTGCTGCTCGAGCGCGGTGTCCCCGGCGGCGAGCTGCTGAATACCGAGACCATCGAGGATTATCCTGGATTCGAGTCGATTCTCGGCCGCGAGCTCGCGACCCGGATGACCGATCACGCGAAGAAGTTCGGCGCTGAGATCCGCCAGGAGAATGTCGAAGCCATCACGCGGTTGCATGACGGCACGTTCAGCGTGACCACCTCCCTCGGCAAGACCTATCGGGGCGCTGCCGTCATTCTGACCGCCGGCGGCACGCCGACCAAGCTGTCGGTTCCCGGCGAAGTCGAGTATGCCGGGCGTGGCGTCTCCTACTGCGCGGTGTGTGACGGCGCCTTCTTCAAGGGAGAAACCATCGCGGTGGTGGGAGGCGGAGATGCCGCAGTTGAGGAGGCGGACTATCTCACCCGGTATGCGTCGAAGGTCTACGTGATTCACCGCCGCGAGGAATTCCGCGCATCCAGGCTGCTGCAGGAACGTCTGTTCGCGAATCCGAAAATCGAGGTCATCTGGAACAAGGTGGTCACCGCGCTCGATGGCGGGCCCGGCGGGTTGCACACGATTCACCTTCAGGACACCGGGACCGACGATCGTTCAACGCTTGCGGCCAATGGCTGCTTCATTTTCATCGGCTTCCGGCCGAACAGCTATCTGGTGAATGGGCACTTCAACCACGATCCCGCCGGATACATCATCACCGATGATCGCATGATGACCTCGATTCCGGGCCTCTTCGCCGCGGGCGACCTTCGGGTCCAGCTCACGCGCCAGGTGACGACGGCTGTTGGAGATGCGACGACGGCGGCGATCGCGGTCGAGAAGTATCTGGCCGGGCGAAGGAGCAAGGTCGGTGTCTGAGCTGGAGATCGTGGCTCTGCCCAATGGACAGTTCGCGGAGAACTGCTATCTGGTTGGAGACCGCGCGTCCCGTGAGGCCATCATCATCGACCCGGGCGAGGAGCCCGCGCTCTTTCTCGCGGAGCTCGATACCCGGGCCTGGACCCTCTCGGCGATCTGGCTCACCCATGCGCACGTCGATCATATCATGGGTGTCGGGGCCATCCAGCGCGCGACGGGCGTTCCCATCCATCTGCACCCCGCGGATCGTCCGCTCTATGACGCGCTCCCCGGACAGGGCGGCTGGATGGGCTTGCACCTGACGGCACCGCCGCCCCCCGATCATCCCTTCGAGGATGGCCAGCGGCTGCGGGTGGGCGGATTCGAGTTCGAGGTGAGACACACCCCTGGGCATTCGCCGGGGAGCGTGAGCTTCGTGGGTCACGGACTCGTCTTCGGCGGCGATGTGCTCTTCAACGGTTCCATCGGGCGGACCGACTTGCCGGGCGGTGACCTGTCCACACTCCGCGCCAGCATCCACGACGCCTTTTTCAACCTTCCCGATTCCACCATCGTCTACAGCGGTCATGGACCGGAGACCACCATCGGCGTCGAGCGGATGACCAATCCATTCCTGACCGGAGCCTACCGGCTTGAATGACGAGCGGCAGGGTGTCGCCGGATCGGGAAGATCGCATCAGGAGCCCGGCAGCGAGTCAGGCGCGGTCACGGAGCGGTCAACGCACCCCCGCTGCAATCGTTGTGGCTTCGAGGTGATCTCCAAGGCCTGGGGCTGCAAGAATCCTTGTCCCAACTGCGGAACGGTGTATCCCCTTGGCGACTGTTCGGACTGATACGTCACTTCCCAATCGACCGGCCACGTCGCCCACGCGCGCCGGGGTCATTCCGACCGGTGCGAATCCGCAATGGAGTTTCGAGCCGCCGGCCGCCCGGCCCTCGATCGATCTCTCACGTATCGAGCCACCGCCCATCCTCCGGCCCGGCGCAAGCCTGTCCGTACTCGACATCACCAAATATTTCGGCGATGCGACCGGAGGCATCCGTACCTATCTGCTGGAGAAGGCACGTTACGTCGGCCTTCACCCGGAGCTTCGCCAGGTGTTGCTGGTGCCGGGGGCGCGGGATGCGCTGATGGAATCCGATGGCGTGCGCTGCTACCGGCTGCGCGGTCCCCGCATTCCAACCCAGGACGCCTACCGCTTCCTGCTCGCCACTCGAACCACGCGCCGGCTTTTCGAGCACGAGCGCCCCGACATCGTCGAGGTAGGCAGCCCGTTCCTGGTGCCCTGGCTGGCCCATCATGCGAACCAGCGGCTTCGCGCGCCGATGGTGTGGTTCTACCATACCAACTATCCGCGCATCATCGCGCCTGGTTCCGGCGCCACCCGCTGGCGGAGCCTCGGCGCCGACCTCGCCTGGCGACACGTGCGCCGAGTCAGCAGGCTCTTCGCGGCCACATTCGCTGCCTCGGACGCCGTGGCCCGGGACCTCGAGCGCGTAGGTGTCGAGCGGGTAGTCCGGATCGCGCTCGGCGTCGATCTCGTCCGCTTTACTCCCGCCCGACGCGACTCGCGCGAAGAGGCCCGGGCGCGGGCAGGTCTGCCCGAGGGGCCGCTCGCGATCTTTGCCGGTCGCTTTGCGCAGGAAAAGCAGATCGACGTGCTCGTGCGCGCGTGGCCGGCGATTGAACGCCGCACCGGAGCGACGCTCGTGCTGGTGGGCGACGGACCCCAGCGGCCCGCACTTGCAGCCGCCGCGGCTGGTGGTCGCATCACCTTTCTCCCGTACCAGGGGGATAGGGATCGTCTCGCCGATCTGCTCGCGGCGGCCGATATGTACATTGCGCCGGGACCGGTAGAGACGTTCGGACTTGCGGCGCTCGAAGCCATGGCGAGCGGCACGCCGGTGCTCTCCGTGGATCGTGGTGCGGTGCCCGAGCATGTGAACGGCTCCGGCGCGGGAGCACTCTACGCGTGCGGCGACTCCTCCGCTCTCGCCGACGCGGCCATCCGCCTCTTGGAGAGCGATCTCCCGGCGCTTGGCGTGCTCGCCCGCCGGTACGCGGAACTCAATCACGCCTGGCCCGTCGTGCTGGACGGTCTCTTTCAGGCGTACCGTCAGATTCTCGCAGGCCCGCCGCAGTGAGTGAGGGTGGCCTCGCCGCCCGCTGGCCTTCACCCGTTACCCAGACCCGATCCTATCCCCAATCATCTTTCTGTCCTGACCGCGCACCTGCTCTGCGTGGGCCTCGTATTCACCGATCTCATTGCACGCGCGTTTCGAATTCAGTTCTTTCTGCGCGGGCTCGGTCACCGCATCACCTTCGGTGAAGCGTTCACCCTCAATGCCTTCGGCGATGCCGCATGTGCTCTCACCCCGCTCCGGATCGGCGGCGAGCCCGCGAGACTCGGCGGCATGCTCCGCGCGCGGGTTCCGGCGACCGCCGCGTTCGTGGCGATCAGCATCGAGATCCTCGCGGCCTGGCCGGTCGTCATCATCTCGGCGGCGCTGCTTGCCTGGGCGTACGCACCCCAGTGGTGGGCGGCGGTGGGTCCGCATCTCGAACGCTTCGCGCATCACGCCTGGCCCTGGCTGGTGGTGGTCACGCTGCTGAGCGTGCTCGCCTGGCTAGCTGCGCGACGGCGCGCGAAGTCCGCCGTCCGCAACTTTCGCCGGCCCATTCGTCGGGTAATGGTCTACTGGCGTCGCATGCCCCGCTGGCCGGTTCTGGCGAGTCTTCCGCTCACGTTCATCAACGTGGTGGCGCGGACGGCACTGCTGCCCGTACTGGCACTCACCGTTTCGGACCCGCCGGCGATCGGTCCCACCGCGGTCGGATCGTTCGCGTTGCTCTACAGCCAGCTGATATTGCCGACGCCCTCAGGCGCCGGCGCGGTGGACCTCGGTTTTATGGCGGGGGCCGCGGGAGATCTGGGAGACGGAAGCGGACTGCTGCTGCTGGCGTGGCGATTTTATTCGGTGGGGGCCGGCGCGCTGTTGGGCTTCTGGCTCGCCGGCAGGATCTACGGCTGGAAGGCGCTCAAGAATCGAATGTCGCGGAGAACGTCCGAGCCCACCGCGGGGACGGGTCTTCGCTGATCGAGCGGAATTGCCTAACCGATAGCTCCGGGTCCCGGCGCGATTGCAACGAGCAGTACGGTCCGTTCGAGTGCTTCGGCGACACCATGTGGTACGTCGGCCGGCGCCCAGATCAGAGTGCCCGGGGAGACTTCGCGGGTCTCGTCGCCCACGATCATCCTCGCCTTTCCGGATACCACAAAGTAGAATTTGTCCGCGCCACGGTGCGCATGCACCCGCTGACTCTGGCCGGGCTCGAAACAGTTGAGGCCCGCGAACAGATGATCGCCCTGAGCGAGATCGGCCTTGGTGCCACGGTCCGCGTCGAATCCGGCCGCGCCATCGACATGAATGAAGTAATCCGGCATTCGATCTCTTTCTCGTGACGGTTGTGCCCCCTGACTCCCGCTCACTGCTACCCCTCACCGCTTACCGCCAATGTCTACCCGCATCGAGAAGGATCCGCTCGGCGAAAAGGCCGTTCCCGCTGAAGCGCTCTACGGCATCCAGACATTGCGCGCCGCCGAAAATTTTCCAATCTCGGGCCTTCGACCGCTCCCGTCGTTTGTAGACGCGGTGATCTGGATCAAGCGCTCCGCCGCCCTGACGCACCGGGAAACCGGCCGCCTGGAGCCCCGTCTCGCGGATGCGATCATCCAGGCCGCCGACGAGATCCTCGCCGGCCAGTATCGTGACCAGTTCATCGTCGACGTCTATCAGGCCGGCGCCGGCACGAGCCACAACATGAACTGTAACGAGGTCCTCGCGAACCGGGCCAACGAGATCCTGGGGACGCCTCGAGGGAGTTATGCGCCGGTGCATCCCAATGATCACGTCAACATGGCGCAGAGCACCAACGACGTGATTCCCACCGCGATGCGCCTGGCGACGCTGGCCACCCTTCCCACGCTGCTGTCCGCGCTCGCCGCGCTCGCGGACGCGTTGCTCGAGAAGGGCCGAGCGTTCGATCATGTGATCAAATCGGGACGCACTCATCTCCAGGACGCGACGCCCATCCGCCTCGGCCAGGAGTTCGCTGCTTATGGCCTCACGGTGGCTCGCCATATCCGGAAACTCGACCAGGCGGCCGACTGGCTCCGCCCGATGAACATCGGTGGCACCGCCGTGGGGACCGGCATCAACGCCGAGGAAGCCTACCCCGCGCTCATGGTCAAGCATCTGCAGGCCGTGAGCGGACTCGCGCTGGCCGTCGGGGAGAACCGCGTGCAGCTCATGCAGTCGATGGGTGATATCGCGACCTTCAGCGGTGCGCTCCGCGCCTTTGTACTTGACCTGAACAAAATCGCCAACGATATCCGGCTGCTTGCTTCGGGCCCGCGGACCGGCATCGCTGAGATCATGCTCCCTGCGGTGCAGCCGGGCTCGAGCATCATGCCGGGGAAGGTGAATCCGTCGATCGCCGAAATGGTGAATCAGGTCTGCTACCAGGCGCTCGGCCTCGACACGACGGTTGCGCTGGCCTCCGAGGCGGGTCAGCTCGAGCTCAATGTGATGATGCCGGTAATCACGCACAACATCGTGTTCGCCATGATCATCGTGGGCAACGCAAGCCGGGTCTTCGCCGAGAAGTGTGTTCGCGGCATCGAAGCTGATGAAGCCATGTGCACTCATTGGCTCGAGCGCAGTCCGGCGCTCGTCACCGCCCTGGCGCCGAAGCTCGGCTACGCGGAATCCGCCAAGCTTGCCAAAGAAGCGCTTGCAACAGGACTGACCGTGAAGGAACTGGTTGTGAAGAAGGGACTGCTCGTGGGGAAGGAGCTCGAGGAGACCCTCGATCTCCGCGCCATGACCGAACTCGGTGTGCCGGGCGGCAAGGGGCTGCCAGGTGGGGGCTGAGCCTCAACAGAGGCCAATCTGGCCAGTTGAGTGTAGGCCTATTGCCGACAAACGTGCCGTCGGCCTATTGTTCCAAATGCGCATTACCACCTGGACTGAATACAGTCTGATCATCTCGATTCATCTCGCGCGGCGAGCTCAGCACGGCAGTGCTCCGGTCGCCGCACGGGAAATTGCCGACGCGGAACGGCTTCCGGCGGATTACGTCGAACAGATTCTGCTTCGGCTGAGGCGCGCCTCCCTCGTGGACAGCGTGCGCGGCGCCAAGGGCGGCTACCTCCTCTCGAGAGATCCCAAGACCATCTCGATGCGCGACATCATGACGGCGTCCGAGCGCCAGACCTTCGAAATGAACTGCGAGACCCATCCGGTCGATTCCGAGCGGTGCGCCATCAACGCCTCGTGCAGCATCCGTCCGGTGTGGCTCGAGCTGCAGCGCCGCGTGGATACCTTGCTCGAGAGCATCACGCTTTCGGATCTCCTCAAGCAGGAAAACGAAGTCCAGGAAATCATTGCCCTGACTTCCTCCATCTGAAGGCCTTCCACTCGACGCGTTCGAACGCCCGGCCCGGATGGCCGGGCGTTATTATTTTGACGAAGGTCGGCGCTCACTTTTCTCCAGGATTCGCGCTTCGTGATCAACCCCGCTTCTTCCGCGCTCCCCACGCTGTTGCACGACGAGGTACTGCGTTATTCGCGGCATCTGCTGCTGCCCGAGGTCGGCGTGGATGGCCAGCGGCGCCTCAAATCGTCACGGGTGCTCGTCGTCGGTGCCGGCGGCCTCGGATCACCCGTGGCGCTCTACCTCGCCGCGGCCGGTGTCGGCACCATCGGATTGGCCGACTTCGATGTCGTCGACCTGACCAATCTGCAGCGGCAGATCCTGCACGGAACCTCCACTGTCGGTCGCCCGAAGCTCGAGTCCGCACGTGAACGGCTGCATGATCTCAATCCGCACGTGCGCGTGGAAGGAATCGCCGAGCGGCTGTCGTCGGGGAATGCAATGGAAATTCTTGGCGCCTTTGACGTGATCGTCGATGGCACCGACAACTTTCCCACGCGCTACCTCATCAACGATGCCGCAGTGCTGCTCGGCAAGCCGAACGTGTATGGCAGCATCTTCCGGTTCGAAGGCCAGGCGTCGGTCTTCGATGCTGCGCATGGTCCCTGCTACCGGTGTCTCTATCAGGAGCCACCACCTCCCGGGCTCGTCCCCAGTTGCGCCGAGGGCGGTGTGCTCGGCGTCCTGCCGGGAATCATCGGCAGCATCCAGGCGCTCGAGACGATCAAACTCATCCTGGGCGCCGGCACCTCGCTCGTCGGGCGTCTGCTGCTCTTCGACGCACTTCGCCTCAAGTTTCGCGAACTCGCCCTCAGGAAGGATCCGGATTGCCCGCTCTGCGGTGAACGACGAACGATTCACGAACTTGTGGACTACGAGGCGTTTTGTGGAATCCTTGCGCCGCCCGCCGCGGGCGCGGAAATCACGCCGCTTGATTTGCGGCACGAGCTCGATGAAAAACGGAGCATCACATTGGTCGATGTTCGCGAGCCGCATGAGTACGACATCGTCCATCTGCAGGATACCACCCTGATCCCGCTCGGTGAGCTCCCTGCGCGTCTTCGGGAACTGGATGCTCACGCGGACATCGTGGTGCACTGCCACCATGGAGCCCGATCGCTTCGCGCGCTCGAGATACTGCGTGGTGCCGGCTTTTCGAGGGTGCGGAGTCTGGCAGGCGGGATCGACCGCTGGGCGACCGACGTCGATCAGTCGCTCGCGCGGTACTGAGCGGGAGTCGCGGGGCCGGCCCTGAGTGGAAACGCCGTGTACCGGAAAACAGAGAACGGGTCTCGGCTCAGCCGAAACCCGTTCTCGTTGTATGCCGAAGGCGGGACTCGAACCCGCACGGGCTTGCGCCCACTGCGCCCTGAACGCAGCGCGTCTACCAGTTCCACCACTCCGGCGTGGGGGGCAAAGCTAGATGGTCTGCTCGCTCCGCGTCAAGCGATGGGCGGCACGAATATCCAGTCGCTCTCGCCCCAAATGCGGCCGCTGTTTCCGCCACTCGAGGGCCCGCCCCTCCGAAGCAGCGAGCCTCGAGCGTTAAGCGCCGTTGACCCCCCTCAACGCGCGGCCTATCTTGCGTTTACGGAGCATACTGTGGCTACAAAAACTTCCCGGCCCGAGGAGGGCAAGCTTTCGGTCGCCCGAAATCCCAAGGCGACACACGACTACCACATCCTCGAGACGTGGGAGACGGGAATCGTTCTGACCGGCACCGAGGTCAAGTCGCTCCGCAACGGCAAGGCGTCGATCAAGGAAGGGTTCGCTCGTCTCCGGAATGGCGAAGTATTTCTGGAGGGAATGAACATCACCCCCTACGAGCAGGGCAATCGCTACAACCACGATCCCGTCCGATCCCGGAAGCTGCTCCTGCACCGGCGCGAGATCGAACGTCTCATCGGCGCCGTCGAACAGCAGGGTTTGACACTCATTCCGCTCGAGCTCTACTTCAAGAATGGCCGCGCGAAGATCGCGCTGGCGCTCGGACGCGGCAAGAAGACCCACGACAAACGTGAAGATGCCAAGAAGCGGATCGCTTCACGCGAAGTCGCCCGGGCCATGAGCATGAAGGGCCGACAGTGATCATCGTACTCGCCCTCGTCGCCGCGCTACACGTTCATGATGCCGCGCCGAGCACGCTGGTGGTGAGCACTCCGCGTGGCGAAAGCCGATTGACCGTTCGAATGGATCCGCTGGCCGGTCCGGGCATTCCCGCCAAGGGACTGGCTCTGGCCCTGAACGCCACCTATCGATCGGGCCAGTCCGACTGGGTGGACCTGATGGTCGCCCGCCAGCCGTTTCGATTTCTCCTCGGCGCGCCGGTCTACCAGTTCAACGAGCGCATGGAACCGCTCGCGGGCTGGGCCTGGACCTCCAACGATACGCTTTTCCTGCCGCTGCAATTCGCTGTTGAAGTGCTGCCGAAACTCTTCGCCGAACGCTATCGCTACGACGCGGCGAATGGAAAACTCATCGAGAGCGGAGCCCGGACGACGCCGCTCGCAGCGACACCGCCACCCGTCAAGGCCTCGCCGGGACCAGTGCCCGGCCCTGCGGGCCTCCGGTTCGCGCATCTCGTTACCGTCGATCCCGGTCACGGAGGCATTGACCCGGGAAACCCTGGCATCTTCTTCCCCCGCGGCATCACCGAAAGTGACGTGACGCTGCAGATCGGCATTCTGCTCCGTGAAGAATTGAAGCGCAGAGGCGTCGATGTCCGGATGACGCGCACGACCGACACGCTCATCGCCCTCGCGGACCGTGGCAGCTACTGCACCGAGACCTGCGATCTCTTCGTAAGCCTCCACGTCAATTCGCTCAAGAAACGCCCGGGATACTCGGCCACCCGCGGGTACGAAACCTATTTCCTCGCGGAAGCCAAGACGGAAGAGGCGGAACGGGTGGAGCGGATGGAAAACGAAGCGGTCCGGTATGAGGCGCCGCGTGCAGATGCCGGCGCGCGCGGCGGCCTCGATTTCATTCTCCGGGATCTGCAGCTCAACGAATATCTCCGTGAGTCGGCACGGATGGCCGAACTGGTACAGAGTCATCTCGAGAACGTGCATACTGGAGACAATCGCGGCGTCAAGCAGGCGGGGTTCATGGTCCTCACCAGGGCACGCCGGCCGGCGGTACTCGTTGAAATGGGATACAGCACCAATCCGCAGGACGGTGCGCTTCTCACGCGCGTGCAAAGTCAGCGTGAACTGGCCGCGGCCATCGCAGACGCCGTCGTCCAGTATCTCCAGGAGTACGAACGGAGAGTCAGCCTGCCCGCGGACTCGGACGCGCGCCGATGAAGCCCCGCGCACTCATGTTTGGACTCCTGGCGCTGGTGGCCTGCGGATACAACAACGGGATGTACAACGCGAACCGTCTGGCTAAGGAGGCAACGCGTGCGGACCGCGAGGGACGCACCATCGACGCATCCGGACTCTGGGGACAGGTGGCGGTGAAGGCGGAATCGCTGCTCATACGCCGGCCGAAGAAGAACTCGATCGTCCGGCTCCGTTTTCTCAGGGGCATGGGACTCAGCCGGACCGGTGACTGCGCCACCGCCGTGCCGTTCCTTGAGGATGTCGCGAATGAGGGCGACAAAGGGGAAATGGTGGAGCAGGCGACCGCGCTGCTCGGCGAATGCCGGATGGCGCTCGGCGATCCGGCGGGTGCAAGCATCGCCTACGGCCGATTGATCGGGAGCGCCGATCGCAGTCGCCGGCACAAGGCGCTGCTTCGTCACGGGCGCGCATTGCGTCTCGACGGCGACTATGCACAGGCGCTCGTCGAGCTCAACCAGAGCGAAGAACCCGCGGCCCTCGGCGAGCGCGCCGCGGCGCTGGCAGGATTGGGAAACACCGCCGCGCTCATGGCGGTCGCGGACTCGCTGATCGCACGGGGTGATACCGCAGCACCCTGGGATGCGACTCTGGAATTGCTCGGCGCCCACGATGAGGCCGCCGCCTCCGCTCTCGTCGAGCGGCTGCGCGCGTCGCCCAAATTCTCCCCGGTCGAGGAGGCAGGGTGGGTCTATGGTGACGGGCTTCGCCTGCTCAAGACCGACACCACGCGGGGATTGGCCAGGCTGGCGGAACTCCAGCGCATCCGCCAAGGAGGCAGCCCCACTTCGCTCGCCAGGCTCGCCATCGTTCGGTTCCATCTAGACCGTGCGGACAGCCTCGCGGAAATTCGGACCGCGCTCGCGACGCTGGAGGATATGCAGGAAGGCTCCGGTGCCGCGGCGGGTGAAGCGTCGACATTGGCCGGCAGGATTCGCCGGGTTCTCGCCAGCACTGATTCGCAGGCGCCCGAGCTGCCCGCGCGGGACATGCAGCTGTTCCTCGCGGCGGAGACCACCCGGGATTCACTCCGCGCTCCCGTCCTGGCGGCAGCGCTCTTCGGTCAGGTAGCGCGCGACTGGCCCGAGTCGCCCTTCGCACCCAAGGCGCTCATGGCCGTCGCGGAGCTGGACAGTATTCACGCGGATTCGGTGTGGGCCATTCTTCGATCCCGTTACGCCGACAGTCCCTACCTCGCGATCCTCCGGGGCGAGGATCCCCCGGCTTTCCGCCAACTCGAAGACTCCCTTCGTCACTTTGCCAGCGTGACTCCGCCCAGCCCCATCCGAACGCCGGCTCGGAAGCCGGGCGCGCCCACCTCGCCGGCCGCTCGCAAGCCCGCCGACGTTCAGTGAACCCCGGCACCCTCGCCCGCGACATTTTCGGCGTCCACTTTCAGAATCCAGTCCTCCTCGCCGCCGGTACCGCCGGCTTCGGTGAGGAGGTGTCCGGCGTCATCGACCTTGACGCGCTCGGTGGCATCGTCACGAAGGCCGTCTCTCTCGAGCCGCGGCCGGGCAACCGATCTCCGCGCGTGGCGGAGTTCGGCGGAGGAATGCTCAACTCCGTCGGCCTCGCGAATCCCGGCCTGGAGCTGGTGCGTCAGCGGGAACTGCCGCGGCTGGTGACGCGGCTCTCGCGGGCGCGGATCCTGGTGAACGTGGTCGGCAACGAGGCGGAAGACTTTCGCGATGTCGTCGCGGCACTCGAGGATGTCGAGGGCATTGCGGCGCTCGAACTGAATCTCTCCTGTCCCAACAGCCATGCGGGCGGACTCGAATTCGGCGCAAACCCCGAGAGTGTGAGGAGCGTGCTGGGGCTCTGTCGTGCCGCGACACGCCGGCCGCTCCTGGCCAAGCTGTCTCCGGCACTTCCCGACATCGCAGCGATGGCGCTGGTCGCGCGCGATGCGGGAGCGGATGGGGTGACGCTGGTCAACACGCTTCCAGGCTATCTCGCCGACTCCCACGGCGCCCCGCGTCTGGGGAATGGAAATGGCGGCGTCAGCGGCCCCGCGCTGTTACCGATCGGCGTCCTCGCCACCCGCAGGGTGCAGGAGCGGGCCCCGGGTTTTCCGGTCATCGGTGTGGGCGGAATCCGGTCCGCGGCCGATGCGATGCAGTATCTTCGGGCCGGTGCAAGTCTGGTGGCCATCGGCACCGCCGCGCTCGCCGATCCCCGGATCCCCGAACGGATCGTGCGTGACCTCGGCGATTACGATGGCTGAGATCATTCTGGCGCTCGATCTGCCCGGTCAATCCGAGGCGCTCAAACTGCTCGACCGCGCTCCCGAGGTCCGGTGGGTGAAAGTCGGCCCGATCCTGATGACACGCGAGGGACCCGAGCTCATCCGGGAGCTGGTTCGTCGAGGCCTTCGGGTTTTCCTCGATCTCAAATGGCACGACATTCCGAACACGGTCGTCGGCGCAGTCGAGGCCGCACGGGAGCTCGGCGTTTCGCTGGCAACGCTCCATGCGCTGGGTGGCGCCGATATGATGCGTGCTGCGGCTGCGGCCGCCGGAAATCAGCTAAGCCTTGTTGCCGTCACCGTGCTGACGTCGCACGATGCCGCGAGTTACGGAACGGCGCTTGGCCGCGACGAGGTCAATGTTATGGAAGAGGTCGGGCGCCAGGCTGGAAACGCGATCGGCGCGGGATTGCAGGGCGTCGTCTGCTCCGCGCGAGAGGCGGCACTGGTTCGGGCTCGGATCGGGAAAGACTCCTGGATCGTCGTTCCGGGAATTCGGAGGGCAGGGGATTCCGCGGGGGACCAGATCCGGACGGCTACGCCGGCCGAGGCGGTATCCGCAGGAGCAACCCATCTGGTCGTCGGCAGGCCGATCCTGCAGGCCACCGAGCCGTCTGCGGTTTTCCGGGAAATGAGTGACGCGGCCCGATGAGTATTCGAACCTGGTCACTCGCGGCGTGGTTATTCAGTTTGGCGGTTCCGCTGGAGGCGCAGTTTCCATCGCTGCCGGCCGCCGCGGAGGCGGCTCGCAGTGCGCTGAGCAGCCAGAACGTGGAAGCGCTGGTGGCCTCGAGTCCGCGAATTCTCCTCCAGCTTCCGGGAGCCGATCCGTCCGCCCCCGTCGGCCAGGCCCAGGCCTCGGCACTTCTCAGGGCCTATTTTCGCCGGAGCGAGGAAGTTGCGCTCGAGGTCCGGGCGGCCCGCGAAGTCGGCGATGGTCGAGGGTACGTCGAGTTGCGGCGGCGGTTCCGGGTGTCCGGAACTCAGGAGATGCGGGACCAGACGGTCTTCCTTGGGTACACGAAGCAGTCGTCCGGCTGGGTTCTGGTGGAAGTCCGTATCTCGGGCTGACACCTTCCCTTGCGCCCTCTTTGGGCCGCCGGTATATTGCCGAGCTAGTCATCAAACCGGCCATAGGGAGAGAAGTGTGAAGGTACGCTCGAGTGTCAAGCCAATCTGTGAGCACTGCAAGGTCGTCAAGCGGCAGGGCGTCACACGGATCATCTGCAAGCGCAATCCCAAACACAAACAGCGGCAGGGTTGAAGATGGCGCGTATCGCTGGCGTTGACTTGCCGCGCGACAAGCGCGTTGAGGTCGCCCTCACGTACATATTCGGAATCGGTCGGTCGACCAGTGCCCGGCTCCTCGCCGAAACCGGCGTCAGCCCCGATGCACGGGTCCGGGACCTTTCGGATTCCGAAGTGGCCCGGCTGAGACAGATCATCGAGCGTTCGGTGAAGGTCGAAGGCGCGCTCCGGACCGAAGTCGCCATGAACATCAAGCGATTGATGGACATCGGCAGCTACCGGGGCATTCGTCACCGCCGCGGGCTCCCTGTGCGGGGACAGCGGACCCACACCAACGCGCGCACCAAGAAGGGTCCGCGTCGGGCCATCGCCGGCAAGAAAAAGGTAACCAAGAAGTAAGATGACGACTCCAGTCAAGCCAACGGGCGCCAAGCGCTCAAAAAAGGTCGTGGAATCCGAAGGCGTCGCGCATATCTCCGCGACGTTCAACAATCTCCTGATCACGATCACCGACATGCGCGGCAACGCGCTGGCCTGGGGTTCTGCAGGCAAGGCGGGGTTCAAGGGCTCCAAGAAGTCGACGCCGTTCGCGGCCACAGTTGCCGCGGAGAACTGCGGTCGGGAAGCCATGAATCTCGGCCTTCGCCGCGTGCATGTGCGGGTGCAAGGTCCGGGGAGCGGACGTGAGTCCGCCATTCAGGCGCTGGCCTCGGTCGGTCTCCGCGTCGTCTCGATTCGTGATGTCACCCCGATTCCTCACAACGGCTGCCGTCCGCCGAAGAAACGGCGGGTCTGAGCCATGTCACGCTATACTGGTCCGAGCTGCCGGCTCTGCCGCCGCGAAGGCACCAAGCTGTTCCTCAAGGGCACCAAGTGCCTGACCGAGAAGTGCCCGGTCGAGCGCCGGGCCTATCCCGCCGGGCAGCACGGTCAGAACACCGGACGGCACCGCAAGGTGTCTGAGTACGCCAAGCAGCTGCGTGAGAAGCAGAAAGTGAAGCGGATGTATGGCCTCTCCGAGCGCCAGTTCCGCAACACCTTCGACGGCGTGAGCCGCGAATCCGGTGTCAAAGGCACCAACCTGCTCGTGGCGCTCGAGTCGCGTCTCGACAACATCGTCTATCGGATGGGTTTCGCTTCCAGCCGCAAGTCGGCTCGGCAGCTGGTCCGTCACGGCCATGTCGACGTGAACGGTCGCCGGGTTGATGTGCCCTCGTTCCACGTGCTGCCCGGCCATGAAGTCCGCGTGGCGCCGGCGAGCCGTGAGAATCTTTCCGTCAAGCTGGCGCAGGAAAGCTCGACCCGTGGGGCCCCGGTGTCCTGGATCTCGGTCGATGGTGAGAAGGCGACCGGTCGCGTACTCGAGCGTCCGACCCGCGAGGCCATTCCGATCAACGCACAAGAACAGCTCATCGTCGAGCTCTACTCGAAGTGACCATGACCATCGACCTTACCGGCCTCGTGCGCCCGCATCTCGTCGAAATGACGAAGCGTGACGACAATCCGAACGCCGCCGAATTCCGACTCCAGCCCCTGGAACGCGGTTTCGGATATACCCTCGGTAATTCCCTCCGGCGCCTGCTGCTGAGCTCCCTCCGCGGCAGCGCGGTCTGGGCGTTCCGCCTCGATGGAGTGGTGCATGAACACCAGACCATCCAGGGCGTGCACGAGGACGTGCACCAGATCGTGCAGCGCCTCAAGGCGCTGACGCTCGTCCTCGCGGATGACGTTGACGACGCGGTGCTCCGCATCAAGAAGGATGGTCCCGGCCCCGTGTACGCGCGGGATATCCAGCCCAATGGCGCGGTGCGGGTCGTCAATCCCGACCACCTGCTCTTCACCGTGCAGGACGATCGTGAAGTCGGTGGCGAGCTCTACGTCAACAAGGGCCGTGGCTACGTCGAGTCCGAGCTTCATCCGGCGGACCGCTCGATGCCGGTCGATCTCGTTCGTATCGATGCGATCTACAACCCGGTCCGTCGGGCCAACTTCTCGGTGGCCGAGACGCGCGTGGGTCAGCGCACCGACTATGACCGCCTGACCGTTACCGTCGAGACCAACGGCACGATATCTCCTGAGGACGCGATCGCCTACGCGGCCGCACTCGCCCAGGAGCATTTCCGCTATTTCGTCGAATTCGGCAAGGTGCCCCTTGGCCGCGCCGATCAGTCCGGGGCTTCGCCGCTCGGAGGCAGTCAGCTCCGCGAACGGCTCGGCCGGCTCATCGACGACTTCGGTCTCTCGGTCCGCTCGCTGAATTCGCTCAAGAACTCGAACATCCGGACTCTCAAGGATCTGGTCGAGTTTACCGAAGAAGACCTGCTCAAGGTCAAGAACGTAGGCGAGAAGGCCCTTCGCGAGATCGCTGATCTGCTTCGGCAGCAGGATCTCAACTTCGGAATGCAGTTCGAGGAATCGGATGGCGAGCTTCGCGTTCTCCGCGGCGGCACTCCTCCGACCGTTCGTGCCGGCGTCGAAGCCGGCGAGGAGGGCTGATGCGGCACCAGGCAAAGGGTCGTCAGCTTTCCCGGACCGCGACGCACCGCCGGGCGATGCTGGCTAACATGGCGAGCAGTCTCTTCCTGCACGATCGGGTCGTGACCACCGAGGCCAAGGCCAAGGAACTCCGGCCGTACGCCGAGAAGCTGATTACACTCGCACGCCGTGGCGATCTTCACGCCCGGCGTCTCGTTGCCCGGCGCATCCGGGAGCGCGACGCGCTCGCGAGGCTCTTCGCCGAGATCGGTCCCCGTTTCGCGGCCCGACCCGGCGGCTACACCCGCATTCTGAAACTCGGGCACCGGCAGGGTGATGGTGCGGATGTGGCCCGCATCGAGCTACTGTCCGAGTAGCAATGTGACTGGCGACTTCCGGGCTGACTCCGCGAACCAGAAATGCCAAAGGGGACCCCAGGGTCCCCTTTTTTTGACTCTATCGCCGTCGGGCAGTCCGGCCGCCGTTACGCCGGTGGACGGATCAGCTCGCCGCGCCGACCGTGGATCCGCGACCGCTCGCCTTCTTCACCTTGTTGCTCTTGATGCACTGGGTGCAGACCCGCACTCGGCGCGGGGCGCCTTCGACCATGACACGCACCGTCTGGAGATTGGGATACCAGCGGCGGTTGGTCCGATTGTTCGCGTGGCTCACGTTGTGGCCGGTGACCGGGCCCTTGCCACACATAGTGCACACCCGCGCCATAAACTCACCCTGTCGATGAAGATTGCAACTTCGGGGTTTTTCCGAGCCGGGAATTATAGCGATCAGGCCCAAGCCGCACAACCCGATGGCACGACTTTCGATGCCTAAGGCGCTGATCACCGGCGTGACCGGTCAGGATGGATCGTATCTGGCGGAATTCCTGCTCGGGAAGGGGTACGAGGTTGTCGGCATGGTGCGCCGCACCAGCCACCACAGTTACGAGCGGATCGACCATCTGCTGGACCGGATCGAGATCGTCGCGGCCGACCTCCTCGATCAGCATTCACTGACGGCGGTCCTGCAGGAAACCCGGCCCGACGAGGTCTACAATCTTGCGGCACAGTCCTACGTCCCGACCTCCTGGACGCAGCCGGTGCTCACCGGCGAGTTCACCGCGCTCGGTGTGACCCGCATCCTGGAGGCCATCCGTCTCGCCCACCCGGCCGCGCGGTTCTACCAGGCCAGCTCGTCTGAAATGTTCGGCAAGGCGACCGAGACCCCCCAGCGAGAATCGACTCCCTTCTATCCGCGCTCGCCGTACGGAGTCGCCAAGGTCTACGGCCACTGGATCACGGTAAACTATCGGGAATCGTACGATCTCTATGCGGTGAGCGGCATTCTCTTCAACCATGAGTCGCCGCGTCGAGGGATCGAGTTCGTCACCCGGAAGATCACCGATGCCGTTGCCAGGATCAGGCTTGGTCTAGCGAAGGAAGTGCGTCTGGGGAATCTCGACGCCAGGCGGGACTGGGGCTATGCAGGTGATTACGTTGAGGCCATGTGGCTGATGCTCCAGCGTCCCGCTCCTCAGGACTACGTGATCGGGACGGGAGTAACCCACACGGTGCGTGAGCTCGTCGAGATCGCATTCGGCCATGCTGGCCTCGACTGGCGCGAGCATGTGATCATCGATCCGAAATTCATCCGGCCTGCCGAGGTGGATCTTCTTCTCGCCGATCCTTCGAAGGCGCGCAGCGAATTGGGTTGGACACCTGCGGTGGATTTTCGCGGTCTCGTCACCATGATGGTCGATGCAGACCTGGCACGGCTGGGCGGCAGGGGATGAACCTGCTTGTCACCGGCGCCGACGGCTTCGTCGGGAGATGGCTGGTTCCCCGTCTGCTCGACGCGGGACACGCGGTGACCGGAACGGGGCTGGGCGACGATTGCATGACGGGATCATGGACCGCGAATGTCCGGAGCCGCATCTCGTGGCGCCGGATGGACCTCACCGATGCGACTTCGGTGGGGACGGCCACCGCCGGTGACTGGGATGGCGTGGTGCACCTGGCGGCCATGGCTTCCGGAAGCGAGGCCCGACAGGATCCGGGTCGGGCCTGGGAGATCAACGCGTCGGGGACTGCCCGAATCGCCGAAGCTCTGGTCCGGCAGCGCACGCGAGGCAAGGTCGATCCTCTGCTGCTGCTGATCTCGACCGGAGAAGTCTACGGGACTTCAAAACCGGTTCCCGTCGGCCGCGATGCTCGGCTGGACACTGATGCACTCGAGCCCTGCTCCCCCTATGCCGCGAGCAAGCTTGGCGGAGAGATTGCGGCGCAGGAAGCAGCTCGTCGGTCGGGGCTTCGCGTCGTCATCGCCCGCGCATTCCCGCACACCGGCCCCGGTCAGTCGGAGCAGTACGTCGTTCCCGCCTTCGCCCGTCGCCTTCGCACCGCACGGACTGCCGGCGCGCGAGTCATCAAGACGGGAAATCTGGAGCCGGTGCGTGACTTTCTCGACGTGCGTGATGTGGTCGAGGCGTATGCGCTGCTGCTTTCGGCAGGAAAGCCCGGGAGAGTCTACAACGTCGCGAGTGGCGAGGGCCGCTCGCTCCGGGAGATTCTCTTTCAGCTGGCAGAGCGGATCGGCGTCAATCCGATTCCAGAAGTCGATGCGGTCTTTGCGCGCGGTTCGGATATCGCGACCCTGATTGGCGATGCCTCGCGGCTGCGCGCCGACACGGGCTGGGTACCGCGCATTTCGTTCGAGCAGACTCTCCAGGACGTGGTCGATGCCCAAGCGGACTGATATTTCCTCGATACTTCTTCTCGGTTCCGGCCCGATCGTCATCGGGCAAGGCGCCGAATTCGACTACTCCGGCACCCAGGCGGTGCGCGCCCTGAAGGAAGAGGGGTATCGCGTCATCCTGGTGAATTCGAATCCGGCGACGATCATGACCGATCCGGAACTCGCCGACCGCACCTATGTCGAGCCGGTGACGCCGGAATGGGTCGCGAAGGTGATCGAGCGGGAGCGTCCGGATGCGCTGCTGCCGACCATGGGCGGCCAGACGGCGCTCAACGTCGCGATGGCGCTGCACGCCGACGGGACACTGGCGAAGTACGGTGTCGAGCTGATCGGCGCGAGTGAACGGGCGATCAGGGTCGCGGAGGATCGCGATGAATTCGCCCAGGCGATGCGCCGGATCGGGCTGTCCACGCCACCGGGACGGACGGTGCGCTCCCTCGACGCGGCCCTCGAGGCGGTCGAGGAGACACAGTATCCCGCGATCATCCGGCCGTCGTTCACGCTGGGCGGAACCGGTGGCGGCATCGCGTATAACCGGGCGGAGTTCGAGGACAAGGTGAAGCGCGGCCTCGAGCTCTCTCCGGTCGGGTCAGTGCTCATCGAGCGCAGTGTCATTGGATGGAAGGAATTCGAGCTCGAGGTGATGCGGGACGGCGCCGACAACGTCGTCATCGTCTGCTCCATCGAAAATCTCGACCCGATGGGCGTACATACGGGTGATTCGATCACGGTGGCGCCTGCGATGACGCTCACGGATCGCGAATACCAGGTCATGCGGGATTCCGCGATCAAGATCATCCGCGAAGTTGGTGTGGCAGCCGGCGGCTGCAACATCCAGTTCGCAGTAAGCCCGGTGCATGGCGAGCAACTCGTCATCGAGATGAATCCGCGCGTTTCCCGCTCCTCGGCGCTGGCCTCCAAGGCGACCGGATTCCCGATCGCGCGGATTGGCGCCAAACTCGCCGTTGGCTACCGCCTCGACGAGCTGCCCAACGATATCACCCGCACCACGCCGGCCTCGTTCGAGCCGGTCCTCGACTACGTCGTCGTCAAGGTACCGCGCTTCGCGTTCGAGAAGTTTCCGCTGGCCGATCCTAGCCTGAATACCCAGATGAAGTCGGTGGGCGAGGCGATGGCGATCGGACGCACGTTCAAGGAAGCCTTCCAGAAGGGCTTCCGCGCGCTCGAGATCGACCGTCCGGGCTGGACAACGGCGGCTGCGCTGATCGATGACCGCCTCGCGAACGCGGATTCCGAGACCCTCCTTGCGGCGCTCAGGACGCCTACGCCCGAACGGATCTTCCAGGTGAAGCGCGCACTCCTCGCCGGTGTCACGATCGAAGAAGTCGCCGAACGGAGCGGCATCGATCCCTGGTTCCTCGGCCAGATGCAGGAGCTGATCGACGCCGAGCGTGAATGGGTGGGATTGCGTGCGATCGGAGATGCGTCGGAAGCGCCGATTCGGCGAATGAAGCGCATGGGATTCAGCGACCGGCAGCTCGCGGATCTGCGCGGAATGAAGGAGGACGAATTCCGCGGATTGCGCCATCGCCTTGGTATCCGGCCCGCTTACAAGACCGTGGATACGTGCGCGGGAGAATTTCCGTCTTCGACGCCCTATCTCTACTCCTCGTACGACGAGGAGAATGAATCGCTGGGATCTCCCGCGCGCACGGTGGTCATACTGGGCAGTGGCCCTAATCGCATCGGCCAGGGAGTCGAGTTCGATTACTGCTGTGTTCGCGCGACGCTCGCCTTTCGTGAGCTCGGCTATCGCACGGTCATGGTCAACTCGAACCCGGAAACCGTCTCCACCGACTACGACATCTCGGACACGCTCTACTTCGAGCCGCTGACGCTCGAAGACGTGCTGGAAATCGTGCACGTCGAGAAGCCGATCGGCGTCGTCGTGCAGCTCGGAGGACAGACCCCCCTCAAGCTTGCCCGCGGCCTCGAGAAGGCCGGCGTGCCGATTCTCGGTACCTCGCCCGACTCCATCGATGCGGCCGAAGACCGGCGCCGGTTCGAGGCGCTAGCCCGCGAGTTGGGCGTCGCACAACCGCCGAGCGGTACCGCCGTCAACGTAGAGGATGCGTCGGCCGTCGCCGCGCGCGTCGGCTACCCCGTTCTCGTCCGGCCGAGTTACGTGCTCGGCGGCCGCGGGATGCAGATCGTCTATGATGAGCCCTCGCTCCGTGAATACTTCGCGAAGGCGGTGCGTGTCGCTCCCGATCACCCGGTACTGATCGATTCCTTTCTCGAAGATGCATTCGAGGCGGACGTGGACGCCATCGCCGACGGTACGCACTGCGTCATCGGCGGGGTCATGCAGCACATTGAAGATGCGGGCATCCACTCGGGCGACTCCGCCTGTGTCCTTCCGCCCTACTTGATCGGCGAGGAACAGGTTGACGAGATGCGGCGCTACACCCGAGCCTTCGCCGAGCGGCTCGGAGTCATCGGGCTCATCAATGTGCAGTACGCGCTGAAGAATGGTGTCGTGTATGTACTGGAGGTGAATCCACGCGGATCCCGCACGGTGCCTTTTGTCTCCAAGACGACCGGCGTGCAGCTGGCGGGACTCGCGGCGGCGGTGATGGTCGGCAAGACGCTGGAGGAACTGGGTCTGCACGATGACGTGCTGCAGCCCTACGTCGCCGTGAAGGAAGCGGTATTTCCCTTCAACAAGCTGCCGGGAGTCGACCTCATCCTCGGCCCCGAAATGCGTTCGACCGGAGAAGTCATGGGGATAGCCGACTCATTCGGGATGGCCTTCGCCAAGGCGCAGGCCGGTGCCGATGGGGCGCTGCCGTTGTCGGGTGCCGTGTTCATTACGGTCAACGATCACGACAAGACCACTGTGCTGCCGATCGCGCGGCGGTTCCATGAGCTCGGGTTCCGCGTGCTCGCTACCGAGGGAACTGCGCGGCATCTCCGCGCGCGCGGTGTGCCGACTGAACGGGTGCTCAAGGTGTACGAGGGCCGCCCGAACGCCATCGACCTGCTGGTCTCCGGCCAGATCCAGCTGCTGATCAACACGCCCCTCGGCAAGCTCACCCAGGCAGACGATTACGCCATCCGGCAGGCGGCGCTCCACCACCGGGTGCCGTATACGACGACCATGTCTGCGGCGTCCGCCGCCTGCGATGCGATTATCGCGCTCCGCAGTCGCGTGGGCACTGTGCGCTCGCTGCAGGAGTGGCACGCGATGGCGCGGGAGATGGCCAGGGAGCTGGCGGGGTGAACGCTCGCGATCCCGGATTCATCGAGCTTCTGCGCCATCTGGTCTCAGGCGAGGTTCGGGAACGGGAACCACTCGCCCGCTGGTCGACATACCGGATCGGTGGGCCGGCCACTGTGCTGATGCCGCACGCGGTGGAGGACGTGGCCGTCGCGCTCCGCACGGCCCGCGATGTCGGCGTTCCCTGGATGGCGCTGGGACTGGGCTCCAACGTTCTCCTTCCGGACGAAGGCGTGGACGCGCTGGTGATTCGCCTCGGCAAGGGCCTGGACAGCATTCGGGGCGAAGGCGAGCGATGGACCATCGGTGCGGGACTGCCCGCTCCGCTCGCCGCGCGGCGTACGGCCGAAGGAGGCTGGAGCGGCCTGCACAAGATGGTCGGCGTACCCGGTAGCGTAGGGGGCGGCGTATTCATGAACGCCGGCTGCCATGGCGCACAGTGGTCGGATGTCATCGATCAGGTGACGCTCGTGAATGGCGATGGAGTGATGAGTGTGCGGGGCAGACACGAGATCGACTTCGCGTACCGGACGAGCGGTCTCGAGGGTTTCGTCGTCCTCGAAACGGACGTCATCCTTCGGGCCGAGACGCCGGCCCGGCTCACGGAGGAGGTGAACGATCTCTTTCGCTGGCGCCAGGAGGGGACGCCGTTCAATAGGCCGTGCTGCGGCAGTGTGTTCAAGAACCCTGCTTCAGTCGTGGGCGCGCCCCACCGGACGGCGGGACAGCTCATCGAGTCGGCCGGGCTCAAGGGGTTCACTCTCGGGGGAGCGCAGATCTCGCCGATGCACGCGAATTACATCGTGAACACCGGTGGCGCGACCGCCGCCGAAGTGCGCGGTGTCATCGCGCAGGTGCAACGCACGGTGCGGGAGCGGTTCGGCGCGAGGCTGGAGACGGAAGTGAAGATCATCCGGCCGGACGGCCGGATGGAGACCGCTCGGGAGTAGCGGGTTTACCGCGGAGCGGCGTCTCGCCATCCGCCAATAAAGGATCGTACGCGATGCCGGAGTATTTCGTCCACGAATCTGCTTATGTCGATGACGGCGCGATCGTGGGGAAGGGGACGAAGGTTTGGCATTTCTGTCACGTGATGCCCGGCGCGACTATCGGCGAGCGCTGCAACCTTGGCCAGAATGTCGTCGTCATGCCGGGGACGCGAATCGGCAACAACGTCAAGATCCAGAATAACGTCTCGATCTATGAAGGCGTGGTGCTCGAGGACGACACCTTCTGCGGTCCGAGTTGCGTGTTCACCAACGTGCTCAATCCGCGGAGTCACGTCTCGCGGAAGACCGAATATCGAGAGACCCGGGTGCGCAAAGGCGCCACGATCGGGGCCAACGCAACCATCGTGTGTGGAGTCACCCTGGGGATGTACGCCTTCGTCGGGGCCGGCGCAGTGGTGACCAGCGATGTGCCGGACTTCGCGCTGATGGTCGGCGTTCCCGCCCGCCGGGTCGGATGGATGTGCCAGTGCGGCATCCGGTTACAGGTCAAGGACAAGGCGGCGGCCTGCGGGACCTGTGGAGCCACGTATCGCGAAGTGGATGGCTCGCTTACGATGATTGACCCACCCCGCGACTCCCGCTAGTTTTCCGCCGCGCTGACGGGACCGGAGTGTCCCGTGCAATGGGCTATGCATCATGAGCCACCGCTCCGGAGCTCATGGCGCATAGCCCATAACCGTGGGGGCGTGCTCTGCGCCGCTCTGCCGTCCATCACGATTCGAATTCCGAGGCCTCTCTCTTGAACGTTCCGCTGCTCGATCTCGTCGCCCAGTATCAATCGATCAAGGACGCGGTGCTCCCCGCCATGATGGCCGTCATCGAACGGCAGGGCTTCATCATGGGCGCCGAGGTGGCTGAACTCGAATCCGCAGTCGCGAAAATTTCGGGTGCGAAGCACGGGATCGCCTGCGCGAGCGGCACCGATGCGCTGCTGCTTCCGCTCAAGGCGATGAATCTGCAGCCCGGCGATGAAGTCATCACGACGGCCTTCACCTTCTTCGCCACCGCGGGCGCCATTCATAATGCCGGCGGCAAGCCGGTCTTCGTGGACATCGATCCCGTCACCTTCAACATCCTCCCCGAGGCCATCGAAGCGGCGATCACGCCACGAACCCGCGCCATCATCGTGGTGCACCTCTTCGGGCAGATGTGCGCGGTGGAGCGGATTCTGCCGATCGCGACGCGGCACGGTCTCCAGCTCATCGAGGACGGGGCACAATCGATCGGTGCACGGCGAAAGATCGACGGTCAGTGGCACATGGCGGGGGAGCTTGGCACGGTGGGCACGCTGTCGTTCTTTCCGAGCAAGAATCTTGGCGCCTGGGGCGATGGCGGCATGATCGTCACCCAGGACGACGCACTCGCGGCCAGACTCCGGAAGCTTCGGCTGCATGGGGGCGCCAAGCAGTATCATCATGATGAAGTCGGCACCAACAGTCGGCTCGATACGCTCCAGGCCGCCGTGCTGCTCGCGAAGCTGCCGTTCCTGGCGGCATGGAGCGAGGCACGTCGTCATCACGCCGCGCGATACTCCGAGGCATTCACGGGACACGCGGCAATCCGTCCTCCGGTCACCGACCCGTTGAACGAACACATCTTTCACCAGTACACGGTTCGCGCGCCGCGGCGGGACGCGTTGCAGGCGCATCTCAAGGCTCAGGGAATTGGAAACGCCGTCTATTACCCGCTGGCGCTCCACCTCCAGCCCTGCTTCGCCGACCTCGGCTACAAACGCGGCAGCCTCCCGGCTACCGAAGCGGCGATGGACGCAGTCATCTCGCTTCCCGTGTATCCCGAGCTGACCACCGCCCAGCAGGACGCCGTCATCGCGGCGTTCAAGGGTTTCTTCGCGTGAGCCGCGTGCGGGTCGGCGTAATCGGGGCGGGTGCCTGGGGGAAGAATCACGTGCGGACCGCGGCCACGTCTGCGGACGCGGAGCTGGTAGCCGTCTGCGACTCGAATCCCGCCACGCGTGCCGCGCTGGCGCGACAGTATCCCGCGGTCGAATTCACGGATTCCGTCAAGGATCTGCTCGGGAAGGTCGAGGCCGTCATCGTGGCCACGCCGGCCAAGACCCACGCCGACGTGGGCACCCAGGCAATCGAGGCGGGGATTCCAGCCCTGATCGAGAAACCGTTCGCCCTCACGGTGGCCGATGCGGAGCGACTTGGCGAGCTCGCGGCTCGTCGTGGAGTGCCACTGCTGGTCGGTCACCTGCTGGAATACCATCCGGTGGTGGAACGGCTGCGAACTTTGATGACGGATCAGACGCTCGGGGAGATCTATTATCTCTATGCCCAGCGGGTGAATCTGGGACAGATCCGGCCCGACGAGAACGCGTTGTGGAGCTTCGGCCCGCATGATGTTTCAGTGGCCCTGTTCTTGCTAGGCGAGGGCCCTGCGACCGTGGCCGCGCAGGGTCATTCCTATCTGCAGCGCGGAATCGAAGACGTAGTATTCCTGACGATGACCTTTGCCTCCGGGATCATGGCCAACGTACAGATGTCCTGGCTCGATCCGCATAAGGAACGCAGGCTGACCGTCGTCGGGTCCCGGCAGATGGCGGTGTTCGACGACATGGCTCCGCGCGAGAAGTTGCGGATCTACGACAAGGGCGTCAATCGTCCGCCCGAATACAAGTCCTACGGTGAAAGCCTCACGATCCGTGAGGGGGATATCTTCATTCCCCGGCTCCCGAATGCCGAGCCGCTTACTGTTCAGTTTCAGCATTTCATGCAGGTTGTCCGGGGCCAGCAGGCTCCGCGCGCCGACGCGGCGGATGGCATCCGCGTCGTACGTGTGCTGGATGCCGCAACGCGCTCACTCGCGCAGGGCGGCGTTCCGATCTCTGTCGGGGGTTCGCAATGACGATTGCTCAGGATCTGATCGCGAAGGCTGAACGGCGGGACATTCTTTTCGGCATCATCGGCCTGGGGTACGTGGGGCTGCCGCTGGCCGTCGAGCTCGCCAATGCCGGCTATCGCGTACTCGGCTATGACGTGAATCAGCGCGTGGTGGACGGGCTCAACGCCGGCCATTCGCACATCAAGGACATCTCGGACGCCCAGCTGCAAGGCGCGCTCAAGGGCGGGCGCTTCTCGGCGACCTCGGACGGCGCGCGCCTCGGCGAACCCGATGCGATTTCCATCTGCGTTCCGACGCCGCTCTCCAAGTTCAAGGATCCCGACGTCAGCTACATCGTCGCGGCGACCGAAGCGGTGAAGAAGACGCTCCGGAAGGGACAGGCGATCATCCTCGAGAGCACGACGTACCCCGGCACCACCCGCGAAATCATGCTGCCGGCGCTCGAGAGCACTGGGCTCACGGTCGGAGAAGATTTCTTCCTCGCGTTCAGCCCCGAGCGCGTCGATCCGGGCAATTCGAAATATGGTACCCGCAATACGCCCAAGGTCGTCGGCGGTATCACCGAGCGCTGCCACCAGGTGGCCTGCGCGCTCTATCAGCCGGCGATCGACGTCCTCGTCCCCGTCTCCACGACCGAGGCCGCCGAGCTGGTCAAGCTGCTGGAGAACACCTTCCGCAGCGTCAATATCGGCCTCGTGAACGAAATGGCGATCGTCTGCGACAAGCTCGGCGTCGATGTCTGGGAAGTGATCGAAGCGGCCGCGACGAAGCCCTTCGGCTTCATGAAGTTTCTTCCGGGCCCGGGACTCGGCGGACACTGTATTCCCATCGATCCGCACTACCTTGCGTGGAAGATGCGCGGGCTCAACTACAAGACCCGGTTCATCGATCTCGCGGGCGAGCTCAACACGGAAATGCCGGTCTTCTGGGTGCGCAAGGTTGGCGACGCGCTCAACGGCGTAGGCAAGGCGGTGCGAGGCTCCAAGATCCTGGTTCTGGGCATCGCCTACAAGCGGGATATCGACGACATGCGCGAGAGTCCCGCGCTCGACATCATCCGCCTGCTCGAGCAGCAGGGCGCCAAGGTGAGTTATCACGACCCGCATGTGGCGGTCTTCAAGGAGGACGGCCACGAGATGCGGTCGGTCGCCTTCTCCGCTGACACGCTGAAGGCCGCCGACTGCGTCATGGTAGTCACCGACCACACCGCAATCGACTACCAGCTCGTGAAGAAGCACGCCGTACTCGTGGTCGACACCCGTAATGCCCTCGCGCGGAGCAACTGAGCTTGCGCGTCGCCGTTATCGGAAGTGGGTACGTCGGGCTGGTGGCGGGAGCATGCCTGGCGGAGACTGGCAATGATGTGATCTGCGCGGATGTCGATGCCGCCAAGGTGGCGCGGCTCAAGGCCAACGACATCCCGATCTACGAACCGGGCCTCGAGCCGATGATCGCCAGCAATCAGGCTGAGGGACGCCTGAGCTTCACGACCGACGTGGGCGATGCGGTCGAGCGCTCCCGCGTCGTCTTCATCGCCGTCGGAACTCCGCCCGGCGAAGACGGTTCCGCCGACCTCCAGTACGTGCTCGCGGTGGCCCGCACTATCGGCCGCCACATGACCACCCCCAAGATCGTCATCACGAAATCGACGGTGCCGGTCGGCACTGCCGACAAGGTGCGCGCCGCCATCAAGGCCGAGACGAGCGTGCCCTTCAGCGTGTGCTCGAATCCGGAGTTCCTGAAGGAAGGCGCGGCGATCGACGATTTCATGAAGCCTGACCGGGTGGTCGTCGGTGTCGATTCGGAAGAATCGCGCGAGGTACTCAGTGAGCTGTACGCGCCCTTCGTCCGCACCGGGAATCCCATCCTGTTCATGGATATCCCGTCCGCCGAAGTGACCAAGTACGCCGCGAATGCAATGCTCGCCACCCGGATTTCGTTCATGAACCAGATCGCCGAGTTCTGCGAGCATGTCGGTGCCGACGTGCGCGATGTGCGGCAGGGCATCGGGAGTGACCGGCGAATCGGGCAGGCGTTTCTCTTTCCCGGTCCCGGCTACGGCGGCTCCTGTTTTCCGAAGGACGTGAAGGCGCTGATTCGATCCGCCACCGATCTCGGACTTGATTTCGATCTGCTCGAGTCGGTTGAAGCGGTCAACGAGCGACAGAAGCTGGTACTGCTGCGGAAGACGCTGCGGGAACTCGGCGAGACGCTCGCCGGCAAGACCGTCGCGGTATGGGGCCTCGCGTTCAAGGCGGAAACCGACGACATGCGCGAGAGTCCGTCCATTCCGCTCATCGAGGGTTTGCTCGCTGCCGGGGGACGAGTACAGGCCCATGATCCCAAGGCCACGGATTCTGCCCGCGCACTCTTCGGCGATCGGGTGATGTACGGAGCCGATCCCTACAGCGCCGCGCATGGGGCCGATGCGCTGGTGATCGTCACCGAATGGCTGGTGTATCGGAATCCTGATTTCGAGCGACTCCGCTCGCTGCTCAGGCGCCCTCTCGTGATCGACGGACGCAATCTCTATGATCCGGCGCGCATGAAGAGCATGGGCTTCTCGTATCATGGCATCGGGCGGACTCGCGCATGAAGGTGCTCATTACCGGGGCGGCCGGCTTCCTCGGGTCGCATCTGTCGGACCGCTTCCTCGCCGATGGTCACGAAGTGCTCGGGATGGACAACTTCCGGACCGGGTCGCCCGCGAACATCGCGCATCTTGCCGACAATCCGAAATTCAGCTTCGTCGAGCATGATGTGACGAAGTTCATCGCCGTCGATGGCCCGCTCGACGGCGTGCTGCACTTTGCCTCGCCGGCCAGCCCCATCGACTATCTCGAGCTGCCGATCCAGACTCTCAAGGTCGGTTCGCTCGGCACCCACAATTCGCTGGGCCTCGCCAAGGCCAAGGGCGCGCGGTTCTTCCTGGCCTCGACCTCAGAAGTCTATGGCGATCCGCTCGTGCACCCGCAGCCGGAGACCTACTGGGGCAACGTCAACCCGGTGGGGCCGCGCGGAGTCTATGACGAGGCCAAGCGGTTCGCCGAGGCGATGACCATGGCCTATCATCGCTATCACGACATCGATACACGCATCGTTCGGATCTTCAATACCTACGGGCCGCGCATGCGCGCCCGTGACGGACGCGTAGTTTCGAACTTCGTGGTGCAGGCATTGCTCGGCGAGCCACTGACCATCTACGGCGACGGCTCGCAGACTCGCTCCTTCTGCTATGTCTCGGATCTGATCGATGGAATCGTGCGCCTTTTCCACAGTAATCGCACCGATCCGACCAACGTCGGCAATCCGAACGAATTCACCGTGCTGCAACTGGCCGAGGCCGTCCTGCGCCTCACCGGCTCATCCGCGAAAATCGAGCGCCATCCGCTCCCGACCGACGATCCCAAGGTCCGCAAGCCGGACATTACCCATGCCCGCGCCGCGCTCAATTGGGAGCCGACAATCGAGCTGGAAGATGGCCTCCGTCGCACCATCGAATTCTTCGGAAAACAGTTGAGGCGATGACGCGCCTTCTCCTGACCGGCGCGGCTGGCTTCATCGGCTCCCATGTCGCCGAGAGTCTGACCGCCCGGGGGGACGAGGTCGTGGGCGTCGACAATTTCGACCCGTTCTATCACCGGTCCATCAAGGAACGGAACCTGGCGCTCCTCCGCGGGCGGCCCGGCTTCTCGCTGCATGAACTCGACGTGGTCGACGCAGACGCCCTCCGGACGCTGCTGACTCCCGAAACTGTCATCGTCCATCTCGCCGCCAAAGCGGGAGTCCGGCCATCACTCGCGGATCCGCTCGCGTACGTGCGCGCAAATCTCCTCGGCACCGCAGCTGTGCTCGACGCCGCACGACACGCCGGTGTCACCCGCATCATCTTCGGCTCGTCGTCTTCGGTATACGGAGACGACACGCCGACGCCGTTCCATGAGGACGCCGCGGCGATCTCGCCAGTCTCTCCCTATGCCGCCACCAAGCGCGCGGGCGAGCTGCTCCTCTCCTCGCAGGCCGGTCACTTCGGCTTCCGCGCAGCGGCGCTCCGCTTCTTCACCGTCTATGGTCCGCGTCAGCGTCCAGACCTGGCCATCCACTCGTTTACCCGGCGCATCAGCGAAGGCCAGCCGATCACGCTCTTCGGGACGGGAGCGGAGTCGCGCGACTATACGTATTATTCCGACATCGTCACCGGTGTCATCGCGGCCATCGACTGGACCGCACGCGCCCCCGTCGGGGTCGAGGCCTTCAATCTCGGCGGCAACCGCGTGGTACCGCTCAGAACAATGGTTGATGAAATCTCGGCAGCGCTCGGGATAGTTCCCATCATTCAGTGGGCGCCCATGCAGCCCGGAGACGTGACGCACACCGCGGCCGATCTCACGAAATCGACCCGGGTGCTGGGCTACCATCCCAGTACTCCCTTTCCGGAGGGGATCCGGCGATTCGTGGCGTGGTTTCGGGAGACCTATGCGAGTCAGCGATGAGCCACTGATCAACCAGGCCCGGGAGCGCTTTGCGCTGCAGGATTACTATGGCGCGGTGCATCTCCTGGACGAGGTCGTGACGTCCGGTCGATCGTTCGCCGACGTACACCACCTGCTCGGATTGAGCTTTGCTCTGCTCGGCCAGCCGGCGCGCGCGCTGGAAGAGTTCGGCCGCGCCCTCGCGCTCAACCCGCGCTACATCGAGGCGCACATCCATCGCGGTATCCTGCTCACCGACCTTGGGCGCTCGGCCGAGGCTGAGGAGTCGTTCCGCCTGGCGGCGAGCCACAACGCGCAGTCGTCCGCGGGTCTTCCGGCCCATGTCGCGTCAAGTCTCGCCAATCAGCACGCAGCGCTCGGGGCCGCGTATGCCGAGGCCGGTGTGCTCCGCGAAGCGATCGAGCAGTATCGGCGGGCGACCGAACTGGGTCCACGCTTCGCGGACATCCGGTATCGGCTCGCTCGGTTGCTGCTCGAGGTGGGCAACGTGCTCGAGGCGCGGGAAGAGCTGGAGCGCGTCGTCGCCGACCGTCCCAACTTCGTCGATGCCCTCGCAGCGCTGGGACTGGCCCGATATCTCGCGGGAGACACCGCGGGTGCGCAGGAGGTGTGGCACGATTGCCTGGTTGATCGTCCAAGGAATGCGCGAGTCGAAGCGTATCTCTCGATGCTGGAGCGAACGGCACAGTGAAGCGCTGGGTGGGACTCGCAGGCATCTTCGTGCTGGCCTGCGGCCACGCGGCCGCGGACCACGACGGACTTGGCGACGCGGCATACGGTCGGGCCGACTATCCGACGGCACTGGCGGAATATCACGCGGCTGCGAAGAGCGGTGCGGCCGCTCCGCTCCTTGCCAGGATCGGCGCCGCGGCGCTGCACACCGGCGACCTGCGAGAGGCGGCTGACGCATACCGTCGCCTCGCGGCACTGGACCCGACCCGTCGGAACGAAGCCGCCGCGGGTCTCGACCGGGTTGCGAGGGCCGCGGATCGGCTCAACGATTCCGCCGCACTGCTCAGTGCGATCCTGACGCTTCGCTCGATCGCTCCCGACCGCGTGACTGGCCGCCAGGCACTGGGACTCGTCCGGAGCGGGAAACTCGAGCCGGCGGATCTCGTCGGGGCCATGCCGTTCGCGCTTGCAGCCGCCGGCGATGGGGACCTCGTCGATTCACTGCTCAACGCCTACGCCGGCGCCCTCCAGGAGACGACCGACTGCGAGGCCGCCGCGGACGGATTTCAGGCCGTGCTTCGCCGGGCGTCCGAACCGAGAATCCGAATCGTGGCATCTCGGGGCGTCTCCGAGTGTGCACTGACGCTGGGTCGTGAAGCACTCGAGCTCAGGGAACCGGAGAAGGCGATCCTGTGGTTCCAGCGCGGCGCCACGGCCGACTCCGCCTCCGATACCGGACGGCTTTCGCTCCTCGGACTGGGCGATGCCCGGCTTTCGCAGGGCGATCTCGTAGGCGCCGCCATAGCTTTTCAGTCGGCCGCATTACGCGACGCAGCTGATTCCATCGGTACCGTGGCCACCCAGCGGCTCAACGCGCTCAGTACCGCGCCGGTTCAACCCGATTCGTCGTCTTCGAAAGCACCCTGAATGCGTCGTTCTATTGTGCTCCTGCTTCTGCTAGCCGCCTGTGCCCACCGGGCGCCGACAACCGCGCCCGCTACCGTCGCACCGGTGGCGCTGGCGGCGTCGAGCCATGAGATCGACTCGCTATGGACCGTGTCCCTGCATCAGTTTCACACGGGACAATTCGCCAAGGCGCAGACGGGTTTCGAGCGACTTACACTCGAGTTTGCTCCGGGAGACAATCGCTCCGGCAGGGCGCATTTCTACATGGCGGAGTGTTACCTGGCCCAGAAGGAGAATTTGCAGGCGGCCCGCGAATTCCGGCGGGTCTCCGACGAAACCCCCAATGACGATCTCGCGCCGCAGGCGCTCCTCCGTGCCGGTGATTCCTACACCGACCTGTGGCGGCGGCCCGAGCTCGATCCCACGTACGGGCAGACGGCACTCGCCACCTACCAGGAGCTGCTGACCCGTTATCCGGCCAGCTCGGCCTCGAAGCTTGCGCAGGCGCGGATTCTAGACCTGCAGGAACGCTTCGCGTACAAGTCGTATCAGGCCGCGCAGTATTACTTCAAGTTCAAGGCGTACGATTCCGCGATCCTGTATCTCAAGGACCTGATCGCCACCTATCCCAAGTCGCGCATCGCGCCGCAAGCGCTGGTCAAGCTCGTGCAGGCCTACCGCGTGATCGGCTATCAGGAGGATCTGAAGGAAACCTGCGGATATCTGCGGCGTTTCCACCCGGATGCCCCCCACGCCGACGAAGTCTGCCCCAAGGATGCGGCCGGCACTTCCTGAGGGCCTCCTGCTGAACCCGGTGGTCCGGGCCGAATTCGGATTCGGCTCGGGCTTTCGATTTCCAGGGGCCTGCTGCCGATGATCGGACTTCTCGGCGGCTCCTTCGACCCAATCCACCACGGACATCTGATCGTAGCCCGCTCGGTGCTCGAGACCCTCGGTCTCGACGCAGTACGATTCGTGCCCGCCCGCGATCAGCCGTTCAAGGCGGGACAGCATGGAGTCTCATCCGACCTCCGGGCGCAAATGGTCGCGCTGGCCATTCGCGGTGAGCCACGATTCGTTCTCGAGCGGGCGGAGCTGGATCGGCCCGGACCCTCCTACACGGTCGATACGCTCCGTGCCCTTCACCTACGCGAGCCCGGCGCCGATTTCGCATTGCTCCTCGGCGCGGACGCGGCCGCCGAGTTTCACCTTTGGCGCGAATCTGAGGAGATCCGCCGTTTGGCCCGGCTGGTGGTCTTCTCGCGTCCCGGCCTTGCCGGCGTACCTGCGGGGCCCGGCCTCGCCCCACTGGCAGTTCCCGCCGTGGACATCTCGGCTACGGATATCAGGGTGCGCGTTCGGGAGGGCCGGTCGATACGGTACCTGGTTCCGGACGGGGTGGCAGAATTCATCGCCGCGCATCGGTTATATTTGGGGCAATGATCAAGAAACTGGTGACCGCCGTCTTCGGGACGCGGTACGAACGGGACGTGAAGAAGGTGAAGCCTTACGTGGCGCACATTCATCGCCACGAAGAGCGCCTCAAGAGCGTCGACGAATCCGAGCTGAAGGGCCAGACCGAACGCTTCCGGGCTCGGCTGCGCGAACGCCTTGGTAGCGTCACCACGGAGCTCGACGAGGTTCGTGCGGCCAAGCACGCCTGTCCGGATCCGGACGAGCGCGACCGCCTCGAGGACCGGATCCAGAAGCTCGAGGCCAGCTACAAGGTCGGACTTGCGGCGGGCCTCGAGGAGATCCTGCCGGAAGCCTTCGCCACGGTCCGTGAGTCCTGCCGCCGGCTCATCGGCACCAAGGTCATGGTGACCGGTCGCGAGCTCACCTGGGACATGATCCCATATGATGTCCAGCTCATCGGTGGCATCGTCCTGCACCAAGGCAAGATCGCCGAAATGGCTACCGGTGAAGGCAAGACCCTGGTCGCCGTACTGCCGCTCTACCTGAACGGACTGGCAGGGCGCGGCGCCCACCTGGTCACCGTCAACAACTATCTGGCGCGACGCGACTCCCAGTGGATGGGGCACGTCTTCAACTACCTGGGCCTCACCGTCGCCTGCCTCGACGACACCGAGCCCTCCTCGCCGGAACGCCGTGCGGCTTATATGGCCGACATAACCTACGGTACCAATAACGAATTCGGCTTCGACTACCTGCGCGACAACATGGTCTTTTCGCTGGACATGCGGGTCCAGCGAATGCACGCGTACGCCATCATCGATGAAGTCGATTCAATCCTGGTCGACGAGGCGCGGACGCCGCTGATCATTTCCGGCCCCGTCGGCAATGAAGGCGATGACAAGTACGCGCTGTTCAACCGGCAGGTGGCGGAGCTGGTGCGGAAACAGACCGGCGTGGTGAACACACTGCTCGCCGAGGCGGAGCGTCTCCTCGCGGAGCCGAAGAATCAGGCTGATGCCGCGGTCAAACTGTATCTGGCGCAGCTGGGGATGCCGAAGAACAAGAAGCTGCTCAAGATCCTGAACGAGCAGGGGCTCAAGCAGGCGGTCCAGCGCGTGGAACTGGACGCGATCGCGGATCGCAAGCTGCCGACGAAGCAGCAGCGCATGCGCGAGTTGGAGGAGTCACTCTACTTCGTGCTCGACGAGAAGGGTCACTCGGTCTACCTGACCGACCAGGGCGCGACCGCGATGTCTCCGGGCGATCCGGGGCTCTTCCTGGTGCCGGACATTTCCCAGGAAATTCACCAGATCGACCGGGATCCGGCGCTGACCCCCGCCGAACGGATCGCCAAGCGGTTGCAGGTCGAAGGCGACTATGCCATCAAGAGCGAAAAGCTGCACATCATTCACAAGCTCCTGCAGGCGCACGCGCTCTATGAAAAGGAAGTGGATTACCTGGTACAGGAAGGCCAGGTTGTCATCGTCGATGAATTCACCGGTCGCGTGATGTCGGGGCGGCGCTGGGCGGACGGCTTGCACCAGGCGGTCGAGGCGAAGGAGCAGGTGCAGGTGAAGGGTGAAACCCAGACCCTCGCCACCATCACGATTCAGAACTATTTCCGGATGTACGACAAGCTGGCCGGCATGACCGGAACCGCCGAAACCGAAGAGACCGAGTTCTTCCAGATTTATGGTCTGGAGGTGGCGGTGATCCCGACGCACCGGCCGGCGAGGCGGCTCGATGAGCACGACCGGATCTACAAGACCCGGCGCGAAAAGAACAATGCGATTCTCGATGAGGTCGAGCGGCTGCACGGACTCGGCCTTCCCGTCCTGATCGGTACCGTCAACGTCGACGTCTCGGAAACGCTCAGCCGCCAGCTGAAGCGGCGCGGCTTGAAGCATGAGGTCCTGAACGCCAAGTATCACCAGCGTGAGGCCGAGATCGTCGCGGGGGCAGGGCAGACCGGCGCGATCACGATCGCGACCAACATGGCCGGCCGCGGCACCGACATTAAACTCGGGCTCGATCTGAACCTCACGACGGACCCGGCGGGCTTGCAGATCGTCGGGACGGAACGCCACGAATCCCGCCGCATCGACCGTCAGCTACGCGGACGCTCCGGCCGCCAGGGGGACCCGGGACGTTCGGTCTTCTTCCTCTCGCTCGAAGATGACCTGATGCGGCTGTTCGGTTCCGACCGCATCGCCGGATGGATGGACAAGGGCGGCGCCGAGGAAGACGAAGTCATTTCGCATCCGTGGGTCACCGGGGCCATCAGCCAGGCGCAGAAGCGCGTCGAGCTCCAGAATTTCCAGGCCCGGAAACGGTTGCTCGAGTACGACGACGTGATGAACCAGCAGCGGGAAGTCGTCTATTCGCTGCGGCTGTTCGCGCTCGAACGGGGCGAAGAGCTCAAGGCCGAAGCGATCCGGATGATCGACGCGACGCTCGACCGGACCGCCCGTCAGCTGCTCGCGGAAACACCGAATCCCGCGGACTACGATCGCCCGGGTCTGCAGTCCACGCTGATCTCGCAGTACCTGGTTTCGGCCGACGGCCTGACCGATGTCGCCAGGACGCCGGATCTGGAGCGGATTCTCGCCGAGGTCAAGAAGGAGGGACATCAGACGTTCGCGCGGAAGATCACGTATCTCGCGGACTTCGGACGCACCATCGGGATCCCGGATGTCGATGCGCAGGTGTTGTCGCAGGTGATGCTCACCGTTCTCGACGAAAAATGGAAAGATCATCTCTACGATCTGGACCATCTCCGGAACGCGATTCAGTACCGGGCCTACCAGCAGCGGGATCCGCTTGTCGAGTACAAGCGCGAAGCGTATGAGATGTTCGAGGATCTCATGCGGGATATCCGGAGCACATTCACCGAGCGGTTCTTCAAGATTCAGGTGAACGCCGAGCCGGCGCGGCAGGAGCCGCCACGCCGTCCGCCCCCGCCGCCCCCGGGCCCCGATGGCCCGGACGATCTCTTCAGTGGTGCGACCCGGGTTGCTCCGCCAGCTCCGCAGGCTGCCCCGATGTCATCTTCCGCAGGTCCGATGCGATCCGCGGTCGGTGTCGTCCCGGAAGTCGGCAGGAATGATCCGTGTCCCTGCGGCAGCGGCAAGAAGTACAAGAAATGTCACGGCCAGGGAAAGTGAGCTAGATCGGCATCACGGACGCCCTGGGCCATTTTCGAGCCGCCCTCCGCTTTTCAGCGGGGGGCGTCGTCTTGCGGCCCCGGGGAAATCGTTCTTTCCCGCGCGGTTTCCCGATACGCGCGGGGCGAAAATGTGGTCTCCCGGGTTTGGGGTCGCGGCTACTTTGCCGCATGCATCGGTCTCCGCCACCCCCCGCCAGGGACGATCTTCCGAGAGAGCGGCTCTGGTCGCTTGGGCCGGCCGCGTTGACGTCGGCCGAACTCGTCGCAATTCTACTGGGGACGGGGAAACCCGGGACGAGTGCGGGGGCGGTGGCGAGTCGTCTTCTCGAGGCCAATGACGGATCGCTCCGTCGGGTCGCTGCGAGGCCCGCGGCGGAACTGCAGCACCTGCCGGGTGTCGGACCAGCCAAGGCGGCTCGGCTCGTGGCGGCGTTTGAACTCGCGACCCGGCTCGTCCGGGAAGCGCGGCCCTCGATGGACCGCATCCGCGAGCCGGAAGATGTCTGGCGCCTGGTCTCTCCCCGGCTGCGTGATCTGCAGGTCGAGGAGTTTCATCTCCTCGCGCTCGACAGCCAGAGTCAGGTCCTGCGTGATGTGCTCGTCACCCGCGGCCTGTTGAACAGCTCACTGGTGCATCCGCGCGAAGTCTTCCGGGCAGCAATCTCGGAAGCCGCTGCGGGGATCATCGTGGTTCACAATCATCCGAGTGGAGATCCGACGCCCTCGGCCGAAGACCGCGCCGTGACTCGCCAGCTTGTGGAGGCGGGCCGGTTGCTGGATCTGCCGGTGTATGATCATGTCATCATCGCGGGAGACCGATTCTTGAGCTTCGCTACCGCTGGTCTGTTGTGACTGGCACCCTGCCCGATCTCGCGCCTGAATTCCGGGCGGTGCTGGAGCGCCATGCGGACCGGCTCGATCTGGACCTGATCGAGCGGGCCCTCCGCTTCAGCGCGTCGGCACATCGGGGGCAGAAGCGGATCTCCGGCGAAGACTTCATCCATCACAGCATCGCAGTCGCGCTCACGCTCGTCGACCAGCTCCTCGATTCGACGTCAATTGCGGCCGCGCTCCTGCATGATGTCGTGGAAGATGCCGACGTCAGGGTCGAAGACATCAGCCGGGAATTCGGCCCCGAAGTCGCGGGCATCGTCGAAGGCCTCACCAAGATCTCGAGCCTCACCTTTCGTTCGTCCGCCGAGCAGCAGGTCGAGAACTACCGGAAGCTCCTGCTCTCGATCGCCAAAGACGCGCGAGTCATCATCATCAAGCTCGCCGACCGGCTGCACAACATGCGCACGCTCGATCCGCTGCCGCCGGAGAAGCGCGCGCGGATCGCGACCGAAACCCGGGAGATCTACGCTCCTCTGGCGCATCGGTTCGGCATGGCCGGCGTGAAGGCGGAGCTCGAGGACCTGGCATTCAAGTTCCTGGAACCCGACGAGTACCTCTCGCTGGTCCAGCAGGTTGCCGCCAAGAAGTCGGCGCGAGAACAGCTGATTCTCAAGCTCAAGACTCCGCTCGAATACGAGCTCCGGCGCGCGGGGATCGACTGGTTCGAGGTGACGGGCCGGCCCAAGCATCTCTGGTCCATTTTTCAGAAGATGCGGAAGCGCAACAAGCCCTTCGATGAGATCTATGATCTCATGGCGATCCGCGTGCTCGTCCGCACTGTGCCCGAGTGCTACCACGTGCTCGGCATCATCCACCATAACTGGACCCCGATCCAGGAGCGCATCAAGGACTATATCGCGAGCCCCAAGTCGAATGCGTACCAGTCCCTCCATACGACGATCTTCGGGCCGGGCGGGCAGCTCTTCGAGGTGCAGATTCGGACGCAGGAGATGCATCGCACGGCGGAGTTCGGTATCGCGGCGCACTGGTTGTACAAGAGCGATGGTCGCGGCGCGGACGAGCTCGACCATCACCTGGGCTGGTTCCGCCAGCTGCTCGAGTTGCAGCAGGACGCTCACACGCCCGAAGAGTTCCTCGAATTCCTGAAGATTGACCTGTATCAGGACGAGATCTTCGTGTTCACGCCGCAGGGTGACGTGAAGCGGCTCCCCAAGGGCGCTACCCCGATCGATTTCGCATTCCTGGTGCACACGGAGGTCGGTCTCCGGTGCCAGGGCGCGAAGATCAATGGACGCATCGCACCGCTGCACCGCGAACTGCGGAATGGCGATACCATCGAGATTCTGACCGGAGCGGCCGCCCGTCCCAGCCGTGACTGGCTCAGTCACGTCCGGACCGCCCGGGCCCGGCACAAGATCAAGGGCTGGATCCGCCACGAAGAGGAACAGGTCAGCCAGGGACTCGGTCGCGAGATCCTCGCCCGCGAGACGAAACGTCGCCGGCTGGAGACGCCCGATGTCGAACGGCTCCAGCGAGCGGCGGAAGCCATCGGTCTTCTCGACGGAACCGCACTTGAGGTTGCACTCGGCCGCGGTGACGTCTCGATCGGTCAGGTCATCCGCACACTCTATCCGGATCTGCCGACCGACGAATCCCCCGAGCCCAAGACGAACGTGCTGGGTCGGGTCATCGATCGCTTGCGGATGGGGCGGGGCATTCGCATCCAGGGCGTGGACGGTCTGGTGGTCCGGTATGCCCAGTGCTGCCAGCCAGTCCCTGGCGACTCCGTCGTCGGGTACGTGACGCAGGGCCGGGGCATCTCGATTCACCGCGCCGATTGTCCCAACCTGCTCACGCTGTCCGGTGAGGACCGGCGGGTTGAAATCGACTGGCGAGAGGTGGCGGGGGAGGCGTTTGCCGTACGGCTCGCCGTGAGCGCGGAGGAGCGCCGCGGTCTGTACGCCGATATCATGGAGGCGATCAGCCAGAGCGGCACCAATATCAAGGGTGCGGATCTGCAGACCAAGGATGGTACGGTCTACGGCACCGTGTTCGTCGAGGTCGATAACCTCCCCCACCTGGCCAAAGTGATCAAGGCGGTACGGAAGGTGAAAGGGGTGACCGACGTCGAGCGGCGCGAACCGAGCCCGACCACCGGACCGTGACAGTCCTCGGGACGGCGCAGGGTTAGATTCTCGGGATGTCGAATTTCTGGCTGTTCAAGACCGAGCCCCGCTCCTATTCGTACGACCAGCTCGAGCGAGATGGCAGTGCTGTCTGGGACGGAGTGCGCAACAACCTCGCGCTGATGCACCTGCGGGCGATGAAGTCCAGCGACCGGGTCATGATTTATCATTCCGGCGCCGTGAAGGAAATCGTGGGCCTCGCCCGGCTGACCTCCAAGGCCTACCCCGACCCGAAACTGACCGATCCGAAGCTGGTGGTAGTCGATCTCTCCCCTATAGGTCGCCTCCCCAAGCCGATCCCCCTGGCCGAGGTCAAGGGCGAGCCTGCCCTCCAGGATCTGGCGCTGGTTCGGATGACCAGGCTCTCCGTCATGCCGGTTACCGCCGCTCAGTGGGAACGACTGCTCGCGATGTCCGGCTCCACGCAAGCCAAGCCCGCCTGACCGAACAAAAACCGATAGACTCCATTATAATTGCGGTATGCCCAGTCCAAAATTTCAGGTTCAGGCGCCTTTCGAGCCTGCCGGCGACCAGCCGCGCGCCATCCAGGAGCTCACCCAGGCTCTTCGCCGGGGAGACAAGTATCAGACGCTGCTCGGGGTCACCGGCAGCGGCAAGACCATGACGCTGGCTCACGCCATCGCGGCTTACGGCAAGCCCACCCTGGTCCTCAGTCATAACAAGACGTTGGCCGCGCAGTTGTACGGCGAGTTGAAACAGTTTCTTCCGACGAATGCAGTCGAATATTTCGTCTCCTATTACGACTACTACCAGCCGGAAGCGTACGTCCCCTCGACGGATGTTTATATCGAGAAGGATGCCTCGATCAACCAGGACATCGAGAGCCTCCGGTTGCGCGCGACGTCGAGCCTGATGGAGCGGGAAGACGTCGTCATCGTGGCTACCGTCAGCGCGATCTACGGCCTCGGCGATCCGAAGGAATATCGCAATCTCATGCTCAACGCCGAGGTGGGTGAATCCCCCGGGCGTGACGGCGTGCTCGCGGATCTCGTGCGCATTCAATACTCCCGCAACGACGTGTCCTTCGAACAGGGCACCTTCCGTGTGCGGGGCGATACCATCGAGATCTTCCCCGCCTACGCCGAGCAGGCGATTCGCATCGAGTTGTGGGGAGACAAGATCGAGCGAATCACCAAGATCAACCCGCTCACCGGCGACGCTGTCCAGCAGCTCTCGCGATGCGCGATCTATCCGGCGAAGCACTTCGTGACCCAGCGCGCGACGATCGAGCGCGCAGTCGGCATAATTCGCACGGAGCTGGTCGGGCGCCTGGCGGAGTTGCGCGGCACCGGCAAACTGCTCGAGGCGCAACGCCTCGAGTCGCGGACCAACTTCGACATCGAGATGCTGCTGGAGGTCGGTACGTGTGCTGGCATCGAGAACTACTCGCGCCACCTGACCGGGAGACGCGAGGGAGAGCGGCCGGCCTGTCTCTTCGACTACTTCCCGCCGGATTTCCTCGTGGTAGTAGACGAATCTCACGTCACCCTGCCGCAGATCGGCGGCATGTTCAATGGAGACCGCGCCCGGAAGACGACGCTCGTGGACTACGGATTCCGCCTGCCCTCCGCGCTCGACAACCGGCCGCTGCAGTTCGAAGAGTTCATGCAGCTGGTGCCCCAGATGGTCGCGGTCTCTGCTACGCCCGGCGAGCTCGAGCTTTCACTAAGCGGTGGCGTCATCGTCGAGCAGATTATCCGGCCGACCGGTCTGATCGACCCGGAGGTGACCATCCGTCCGGTGAAGGGCCAGGTCGACGATCTTCTCGGTGAGATCCGGCTTCGAGCGGCGAAGAGCGAGCGGGTCCTCGTCACGACGCTCACGAAGCGGATGTCCGAGGATCTCACGGATTATCTGCAGCAGACGGGTGTCAGGGTGCGGTATCTGCATTCCGACATCGACGCCATCGAACGCATGGAAATCCTTCGAGGACTGCGCCTCGGTGAATTCGATGTGCTCGTGGGCATCAACCTGCTGCGAGAAGGGCTCGATCTTCCCGAGGTATCGCTGGTCGCGATTCTCGATGCCGACCAGGAGGGATTTCTCCGGTCCGATCGTTCGCTCATTCAGACCGTTGGACGTGCCGCACGGCACGTGAATGGCCGCGCCATTCTGTATGCGGACCGGATGACAGGATCGATGCAGCGGGCGATCGCCGAGATGGATCGGCGGCGCACGATCCAGGTCGCACACAACCTCGAGCACCATATCATCCCGACGTCGATCATCAAGTCGATGGAGCAGGTGAGGCTGACGACGCGCGTCGCTGATGCCCGTACGGAGAAGGTGGCTGCGGCATCGCCCTCGCTCGTTGAGCTCGATTTCCGCGATCCTGCGAAGCGAGCCACCACCATCGCCGCGCTGGAGCGACAGATGAAAGAGGCCGCGGCGAATCTGGAATTCGAACTCGCCGCGCTCTTGCGGGACCAGGTCAACGAACTGCGCGCCCTCGGCGGCGCTGACGTGCGCCGGGAGCCGGCGACGCGCCGGCGGGCATGACCGTGGAAGTGCTGACAGAAGCGGAGTTGGTGGCCGCGGGAGAATCACTCGCGCGGGCACTGCCACCGGGCGCCGTCATTCTGCTCGAGGGAGATCTCGGCGCCGGCAAGACCACCTTCGTCCGGGCGATCGCGCACGGACTCGGCGTAAGCGCGGAGGCGACCAGCCCGACCTATGCGCTGGTGCACCGGTACACCGGGCGGCGTGGTCCGGTCTTTCACCTGGATTGTTACCGTCTGCGGAACGTCGAGGAAGCCGCGGATCTCGACTGGGGGGCTCTGGAGTCGGAAGGCGATGCCTTGCTCGTTGAATGGCCTGACCGCGCGGGACCCTGGGTGCCGCCGGCCACGCACCGGTTTCGGTTGCATCATGTGGCAGACCCTGACCGGCGGGGGCTCGAGCGCATCTGATGTGGCTCGCCATCGAGACCGCCGGAGATCAGGCCTCTGTGGCCGTTGGAAGTTCCTCGGGCGTCCGCGCAGAAACCTCGATCAGTGGCGCGCGACGGCATGCCGCCGCACTGGTGCCGCTGATGCAGGCCGCGCTCCGTGAGTCGGAGGCGACGCTCGACGACATCGAGGGTGTCCTGATCGCGGATGGCCCGGGAAGTTTTACCGGCCTTCGGGTTGGGGCGAGCGTCGCCAAGGCGCTGGCGCACGTACGCGGGCTTCCGCTCTGGAGCAGCTCGACGCTGCTGGTCTCTGCCGCCGGCGTGGCGTGCGACGAGGGGGAACGCGTCTTCGTCGTGAGCGAGGCCCTCCGGGGCGAGGTGTACGCCGCCTCGTATCGCTTGTGGCAGAGTCGGGTCGAGACTCTCTCCGCGCCCGCGGTAAAAAGGCCGGATGAGCTTGGGCAGGAGTATGCTGCAGCGGACACGCTGACGGTTTGCGGTTACGAGGGTCTCGCGAATAGACTCCCCTCATTCTCCGGGCGGGTAGTTGGTGCTCCCGGTGCGCTGCCAAGGGCTGCGACGCTTATCGGATTGCTCGGTCGCGCCGGCGCGATGACACGTCAGATGGATCCGGGAAACTGGGAGCCCGAGTATGGCCGACCCGCAGAAGCGCAGGCCCGCTGGGAAGCCGAGCATGGACGTCGACTTCCGGATTCGACTCGCGCAGGCTGAGGATGCGGCCGCGCTCAGCGGACTCGAACGGCGCTGCTTCTCCGATCCGTGGAGCACTGGTGGCTTTCGCGAGGCGCTCGCCACGGCAGGCGGATTCGGACTGCTCGCCGCCTCGACCGCGTCCAAGGAGGATCACCCGCTCGGCTATCTGATTGGCAGGTGGCTGCTGGATGAAGGCGAGGTGCTGAACCTGGCCGTCGCGCCCGAATACCGCGGCGTCGGCATCGGCCGGGCGCTGCTGGACGCCGGACTCGACCATTTTCGGAGTTGTGGTGTTGCCGAGGTATTCCTGGAGGTGCGTGAGTCCAACCGGCACGCTCAGGAGCTCTATCTCGCGAACGGGTTTCGGCCCGTCGGGCAACGCAAATCATATTACCGTAGTCCGCGCGAGGACGCGCTCGTCTTCAGACGGCCGCTCGATCCCTCTGCGTGATTGTGGTTCGGGTGGCGTGAGTTTGGTTGACAACGTTATTTGCGGGGCCAATATTTTGTGCGGGTCCCCAAGTA
>JBDUEA010000004.1:0-44976 GCA_040002695.1 Gemmatimonadota bacterium
TCCCACGTCTCCTCTGGCTTGCGTGACGTGTAGACACTAATCAGGACGTGACATTCCCGTTTCCCGTTTCCCCTTTCCCGTTTCCCGTTTCCCGTTCCCCCTTTCCCCTTTCCCCCTTTCCCGGCCCTTCTCCCTTTTCTTTTCCCTCGCGCTTGCTTCTGTTTGTGCATGCCTCCCAGGAAATCCTCCTACTGGTCCGCGACCCGCGAGCCCAGGTACAGTCTCACGTTTGCGTTTCCGCTGCTCGTACTCTACGAGCTGCTCGCCTTTTCGCTCACGCATGACAGCATCAATGGAGTCCGGAATGGCGCGGATGTGTTGCTCAAGAGCCTCTTCGTCGTGCTGGGGGGAAGACGCGGGCTGATCGTATTCGGCGTGCTGCTGATCGGCACCGGAGTCTGGCTGGTCTGGAAGGATCGCAAGGCGCACGGACCGGCAGTCGCGAAGTATTTCCTCGGCATGATGCTGGAGTCGATTCTCTACGCCTTCTGCTTCGGCATGGTGGCGGGGACGCTGACGGCGATCCTGCTGCACGGGCCACAATTTCTCGCGCTCGGCCCGATCCAGAACTTGAGTCTGCCGACGCAGCTCATGATCTCACTCGGCGCGGGTCTCTACGAGGAACTGCTCTTCCGCGTGATCATCGTCTCCGCGCTGGCGCGCATGGCCCGGGTGCTCTTCGGCTGGAAACCCCTGAGCGCCGGGATTTTCGCCACCGTCGTGGGCGCCCTGATCTTTTCCGCGTTTCACTATATCGGCCCCTTCGGCGATCCGCTCGAGCTCAATTCATTCGTCTTTCGGATGATTTCCGGATTGCTGCTGAGCGCCCTCTATCTGCTTCGAGGGTTCGGCGTAGCCGCATGGACGCACGCGCTGTATGACGTGATGTTGGCGCTGAGATAGGAGAGAGGAACCGGGAAAGGGGAAGCGGGAAGCGGGAAGCGGGAACGGGTGATGGGCATGGGGGATGGGATTGTTGGCGACTATGACGAACCGCCCCTACCAGTCGTGCTCTACCCGGAAGCCCGTCTTCGCTGGCCGGCCCTCGTGGTTTTCCAGTTGCTGCCGCTCGATAGTTTCCAGCAGCTGACGCGCGCGGTCTTCGTCGAGCTCCTCAGCGCTCTCTCCCTGGGATTCTCCCTGGCCGCCGCCCGCCATCGCGCCGACCGCTGATTGCCGGTCCGCATCCAGATTCTCCTCGCCGCCGCTTCCTCTGCCGGCCTGAGCCCGTCCGCCGCGCCCGGGTGATCCACCGGTATTGACGTCTCCACGCTTCCGGACGGCGAGCTCGAGATTCCACTTCGCATCCTGATCGTCCGGATTGAGCCGTAGCAGCTCCTCGAACGCCGTGATGCCCCGGTTGTACAGCTCCGTCTGCTCCGCTTCCGGTGCGCTTTCTGCCGCGCGAACGTTCGCATTGCCGAAATTGAACAGCGCCGCGGAGCGAAGCTCTTCACGTTCAGACAGAACTTCACGGTAATGCTTGAGGGCATCGCGGTAGCGGCTCGTCCGGTACTCCGCATTGCCGAGATCATAGCGCAGTGCCGGGTCCTTCACGAACGGCAACGCACCCTGGTAGAGCGCGAGCGCTTCAGCCCAGCGTCCTTCACCGTAGAGCCCGGCGGCGCGCCGGAGATCAGTGTTGTGCCGGTATGCGGTGCACGATGAAATCGTGAGCGTCACGAATATGGCTGAGGCGATCGTCCCGATGCGGGTCGCACCCGTCATGGTCGAAGTCGAGTTGTATTCAGAAAGCCTCCGACGTGCCTTTGGAAATCCCAGTAGCTCGAGGCCGAAGAGAACTACCGCCAGCCCCAGCGGCCATTGGAATCGTTCCGCATGCTCGAGCCGGTGCTGGCCACCCACGGGATGCCGTGGCAATGCAGCGAGTCGAGCCGCGAGCGCGGAGAAGGCAACACGATCATCCCAGCGAGCGTAGACGCCGCCGGTGCCGTCGGTGATTCGCTGCAGGTCACCAGCGGCGAGCCGGGAGACTACGGGGCGGCCCACATCGTCCCGGTGCCAGCGGCTTCCGCTGTCGGATGCCAGTGTGGTATCCGCGGGGACGAAACCTCCGGTTTCGGTGCCGAGGCCCACGGAGAAGACCGGAAGCCGATCTTTCCGAAGCTCTGCCAGGGCGGGATCGAGGGCACCGGTGCTGCGCTCCCCGTCGCTGAGGAGAATGATGGCGCGTCCACCGCCATCGCCCGGCTCGTGCGCGAAGGTCGTCGCGGCGACGTGGAGTGCGGCGGCCACGTTGGTGGCGGGATCGTCGATGTCGCCCTGATTTGCGGCGTCGAGGAATCGCTGTACCGTCGTGAGATCGGCGGTGAGCGGAAGCTGGAGAAAGGCGGCGCCGCCGAAGATCACGAGACCGATGCGATCACCAGGAGAGGCGGAGACGAGATTCCATGCCGCACGCTTGGCCTGCTGCAGGCGCGCGCCATCGGCATCGGTCACCAGCATCGATCGGGAGAGGTCGAGCGCGATCAGGATATCCCGACCACTCCGCACGCCTTCCGCGTCCACGGTGCCCCACTGCGGGCGGAGGAGGGCCACCCCCGCAATTATGATCGCCCCTGAGCGAAATGCGATCCTCCGCCCGCGCATCGGGTCATCACTCACGCCGACGCGGTCGAGCACATCGGTCGCACCCAGGGCACGGCGCGCAGCTCGTCGCGCGCGAAGCTCATGCGAGGCGCTCCACGCCGCGAACAGTGCCGCCACGATCAGCAGCGGAATCAACGCCGGAATCGCGAAAGTCATCGGATCGATCTCACAGCGCCGTCCGCAGCCACGTGGCACTCAAACCACGCTCGAGCAGGAGCAGTATCAGTCCGGCGCCCAGCACGAACGGAAAGAGCTCGCGGTAGGTTCTGGTCTCCTTTACCGTCACGTCCTGTCGCTCGAGCGGATCGATGCCCGCCATGATCTCCGCAAACTTCTGCGGTGACGTCGCCCGGGCATAGCGCCCGCCAGTACGCTCAGCCACGCGGCGCAGGGTCAGTTCGTCGCCGCGCGAGAGTCTCGCGGCGCGATCCCGTCGCACCGACCAGACGCCATTGAGCGCGTATGAAGTCGTGTCGGCAGACGTGAGCCCGATGGCGTGCACCCGGACGCCCAGCGCGCGAGCCATCTCGGTGGCCTCGGCGAGAGTCGGCGAACCGGTGTTGTTGGCGCCGTCGGTGATCAGGACGATGCAGCTTGCCTTGGCGGGAAGGTTCTTGAGCTGATTCAATCCCATCGCTATGGCGACACCGATGGCGGTCCCGTCAGGGAGCTGGCCGATGTCGGCGCGCCCCAGCATCGATTCGAGCAGGTGCATGTCCGAGGTGAGCGGCGCCTGCAGGAACGCGCGACCCGAGAAGATCACGAGTCCGACGAGGTCCCCATCCCGCTTCTGTACGAATTCCTGGAGAATCGAGCGCGCGACGGCGAGCCGGTTTCCCGGCTGAAAGTCTTTCGCCTTCATGCTGCTCGAGATGTCGAGCGCCACGAGGATGTTCCGGGAACGGAGCTTGACCTCCTCGCGTCCGGTCGGAAACTGAGGCCGGGCGAGTGCAACGATGAGCAGAGCGAAACCAATGGCCGTGAGCCAGCGCGGCAGATTGCGGAACCGTTCGCGAGCGCTGGTCGGGATAACCCTGATCAGGTTGTCGATCGTGAAGGGCAGGGCGACCGTACGGCTCCCGCGCCGTCGCCAGAGGAAGAGCAGCGCGGCGACCGGCAGGAGGAGCAGCACGAACGGGTCAGCGAAGCGCACGTTCGTCCTCCGCTGGCACGGTCACCGGGCCGCCCGAGAGCTCATCCCAGTTGGCCAATACTGCGCGCGCTTCGGCGAGGTAGGCGCTGGCGGCCGCCCGGTCGGGACGCACCGCCGCGAACTTCACGAGATCGGCGTCGCCAAAGACGCGCACGGCGCGTCGGGTGACCGCAGCCGGGCGTTCGAACCCGGCCAGTATTTGAGAGAGTTCGGCGGCGGTGGTGCCGGGATCGATGGGGTCTGCAATCGCCGAGAAATAGTCTCGCAGGACTTCGGCGACCGCGTGGTAGTAAGGCACTACGTCCGGCCTGGCCCATTCGCCTGCGCCGAGCGATTCGAGTCGCGCGAGTGCGATCTCGTAAGGTGTCGGCGGCGGGGGCGCAGCGGCCTCCTCGACCTTCACGGGCGCCGCGGCGCGGCGCGGTCGGCGCCACCAGGCCACGAGGGCGAGCACCGCGAGGCCCGCTGCGATGAATGGAACCGGATTCCGGCCTCCGACAGGTGCAAGCGGCCGGATATCCTTGAGCTGCTGGACGCCTGACGGGAGCAGCGGGATGATCTCGATGTGGGGAGATTCATGGCTCAGACGGGTGGGTACATCGGCGCCGATGATCCGGAGCCCCACCTCGAACTGCGGCACGATGATCGTACCCGTCCGGTAGAACACCATTTGCATCTTGCCGTCGTACGCGCCGTCCTTTTGCAGGCGCATGGTGTCGGCTGACACGAGCCGCATACCTTCGGGCAGCTCCGCGGCGGGCCGAGGCACCGGCTCGGTGAGCCGTTGCTGGAGACCGAGATGCAGCCTGGTGTGAAAGGTGATGATATCGCCCACCCGCGCGCTGTCCCGTTCGGGCGTGATCTCGAAATACTGGGCATGCGCGATCGCCGGTCGGGCGAGCAGCAGAAGACCGATTCCCAAAGCCACCAGCCGGGGGCGCGCGGAATGGCTCACCTGCGTTGCGCCCTCCGACGAAAGAACGCCACCAGGGGTTCGGCGTAGCCCCGCGCGGCATCGAGCTCCAGAATGTCGGCGCCGGCGCGCCGTACGGTCTCGATGACGTTGTGACGCACCGCATGCCGCTCAGTCCGCAGACTTTCAAGGACGATGTTGCTTCGGGTGTCGATGACCCGGCTCCGTCCACTCTCCGGATCCCGCACAGTCAGGAGGCCGACAGAGGGAAGCTCTTCCTCGACCCGGTCGGTCAGCCGAACCGCGATGACCTCGTGTTGTCGCGCGAGGCGCGTGAGCGTGGATTCGTATCCCGTCCCCAGAAAATCGGAAATGACGAACAGCACGGTGCGCCGGTGTAGCGCGCTTTCCAGATGCGCGAGCGCCCCGGTCAGGTCCGTGCCCGATCTGCTGGGTTGAAAGGCGAGCACGTCATTCACCAGGCGCAGGGCGTGCCGCCGTCCTTTGCGGGGAGCCACGAAGCGCTCGAGATGATCAGTGAAGAGCAGTGCTCCGATGCGATCGTTCCGGCGCACAGCGGCGAGCGCGACGATCGCGGCGAGATGCGCGGCGAGCTCGCGCTTGGTGCGGAGATCACTTCCGACGTTGCCTGACGCGCTGCAGTCGATGGCGAGCACGATCGTAAGCTCGCGCTCCTCCTGATAGCGCCGCACGTACGGGGTACCCATGCGCGCGGTCACTCGCCAGTCCATGGTCCGGACGTCATCGCCGATCTCGTAGGCGCGCACGTCCGCGAATTCGACTCCTCGCCCCTTGAAGGCGCTGGCGTAGTCCCCGGCCACGAGGTCCCGCACCAGCCGGCGCGTGCCGAGCTCGATGAGTCGGACTTCGCGCTCGACTTCCGCGGGAGTCATGGGGCGGGAACGGCCGCGAGAATCCGGTCGATCATGGCGTCGGTCGTCACCGCCTCGGCATCCGCGCGGTAGGTCGGGATGAGACGATGACGGAGAATGTCGGGGGCGATCGCCTTGACGTCATCCGGCAGTACGTAACCCCGACCCCGGAAGAACGCTTCGGCCTTGGCCGCCCGGAGCAGCGCGATGGCGGCGCGAGGCGAAGCACCATACTGAATGAAGACCTCGAGATCCCGGAGGCCTGCCGCCGTGGGCGTCCGGCTCGCCTGGACGATATCGAGCACATATTCCTTGATCCGTGCATCCACGAAGATGCCGCGCGCCAGCCGGCGCATGTGGAGCAGGCGCTCCGGGTCCACCACAGGCTCGGCTGTGGGCTCGATGCCGTCGGTCATCCGATCGAGCATCGAACGCTCCTCGTGCCGCTCCGGATAGGTAACAATCAGCTTGAACATGAAGCGGTCGATCTGCGCTTCAGGAAGCGGATAGGTGCCCTCGTGCTCGATCGGATTCTGCGTGGCCAGCACGAGGAAGAGCGGCGGCAGCGCATGGCTCTCGCCACCGATGGTTACCTGGCGCTCCTGCATGGCTTCGAGCAGGGCGCTCTGCACCTTGGCCGGAGCGCGATTGATCTCGTCGGCGAGCAGGATGTTGGTGAAGACCGGACCCCGCTGCACCGAGAACTCCCCGGTGCGCTGGTGGTAGATCATGGTTCCGGTCAGGTCACTCGGCAGGAGATCGGGGGTGAACTGCACCCGATGACAGTCACCGGTAATGGTGCGCGCGAGCGTCCTGACGGTGAGCGTCTTCGCGAGGCCGGGAAGCCCTTCGAGCAGCACGTGTCCTTCCGCGAGCAGGCCAAGCACGATCCGCTCGAGGAGGCGCCGCTGCCCGGCGATGACCCGACCCACCTCATCCACCACCGCCCGGAGCCGTTCACTCTCCGCGGAAATCGTGTCGCCCAGCTCGAGCGCCGAGCCAGCCGAAAACTGTTCGAGAGAGGAAGGCGAGGACATGGGTCCGGGTGTTGGAGTGAAATGCGAGAGAGAAAGAAAGCCGCGTCCGCCCGCCTACTTCGCCGTCTTCGCCTTCCAGATCGAATCCAGCACCTGCTCGAATGCGGCGACCGGAGCGGCGCCTGCGAGGAGACCGCCCTCGATGTAGAACGATGGCGTGCTGCCGGCGCCCGCCTTGGTCGCGCCATCGGCATCCGCCATCACCAGCGCGCGGGTCTCACCCTTCTCGAGGCAGGCGGTGAGATCCGATCGCTGAATGCCGGCGGAATCGGCGAGCGTGAGAAGGAAGGCGCCCGGCTCCTTGAGCGGCGCCCACTTGTCCTGATACTTGAAGAGCAGGTCGTGGATCGGCCAGAACTTGTCCACCTTCGCCGCGCACATCGCGAACTCCGCCGCCGCGGCGGCATTCGGGTGAATGCTGGTGAGCGGAAAGTTGATGAAGACCCACCTGACCTTGCCGGTCGCGATGAAATCCCGCTCGAGCGTTGGAAAGGTCTCGACGGCCTGGCGGCGGCAGAATGGGCACTGGAAATCGGACATCTCGTAGACCGTGACCGGCGCGGAGGCCGATCCCTTGGTGCGCGCCGCGAGCAGCGGATCCGGCTCCTGCCGGGCAACCCCGGCACCACCAGGCCGAGCCAGCGCCGCCGTCCCAATCGCACCGAGCAGAATGACGAGCGAACCAAGTACGCGACGTGAGGGCATGAAGACGCCAGGGAAGTAGTGAACGGTAAGCGGTGAGCGGTCAGCGGGAGTCCCGACCGTCATCGCCCGAGGAGAAAGCTGACCACAATCATCTAACACCTAACACCTACCACCTAAACCCTGCACCTAGTACCTCCTCCTCCTCCGCGCACTCGACCGGTCCAGCACCACGCTGTCCCCCTTCACTTCGACGTTCCAGTACCACTCTGCATTGGGATCGAGGGCGTCCCACGAATAGCTGTAGATCCACCAGCGGCCGGGCTTGAGACGCAGCGAGGCGCGTCCGTCCGGGCCGGTCGTGTCGGCCACCGGTTCCAGTCCTCTCGCCTTGCTCAGCGCGCCGACGATACTGTCGTAGCCCCGGTAGGTGCTATCTTCCCACCGTGAGACCTGGGACTTGAGGCTGTCGATTCGGGGAGCGAGCGTGTCGCGCATCCGCTTGAGTGCGATCTGCGCCTTGTCCCGCCGCTGCTCGACCGCGGCCAGTGAATCGGTGGCGTCGCCGAACCTGCGATACAAAACCTGGTACTCAGGCGCCCCGCGCGGCACGGAGTCGAGCCGGGTTCGAGTGCGCGCAAGGGAGTCCCGCAGGCGCTGGGCCCGAACCTCGGTGCTCGCGAACTCCGCGAACGGCATCCGATAGGCGGCAAAGAGTGTATCAAGCCGCCTCTCATTCGGCCTCGGCTTGCCGGCCGCCTCGAGACGCTCGATCACGCTGTCGCGGTTGTAGGGCAACGCCACCAGCGGAAGATTCGCCACCGGCGACTCGAGCGAGTCCGGGCCTGGAATCGAGACCTTGACCGCGACGTCCCGTGGACCGCTGCACGCGGCCAGGAGGACGGCGAACCACAATATGCTACGGGACACGAGAAACTCGGTGGAGAGACGACTGGGGCGGTTCAGAACTGGGAAAGTTATCCGGATACTGGTGCTGCTTCAACTCGGCGCCACCCTGCTGCACGCCCAGGATCCAAAGCTCCGAGCGCTCTTCCCGGCCAAGGCGGCCGACTATCTGACCGACCAGGCCGGCATCGTCGACGCCGAGTCCGCCACGCAGATCAACGACCTGGCGTCGCGCCTTCGGTCCGCCACCGGTGCGGAACTGGCCGTCGTGACGCTTCCCTCGATCGGGGACTATGCGCCGGGCGACGTGGCGCTCGCGATCGGACGGGCCTGGGGTGTCGGGGCCAAGGCGGCGATCGGCGACTCGAGCCGCAACGCCGGCGCGGTCATGCTGCTTGTTCCGCGCACCTCCGACCACAAGGGCCAGATCTTCATTTCGACGGGGCAGGGCATCGAGGGAATCGTCACGGACGCCGCCGCCGGCCGCATCCGTGATGAAATGATTCCCGAGCTCAAGGCCGAGCACTATGGGCCGGCATTGGTCGAAGGAGTGCAGTCGCTCACGGCGATGCTGGCCCGGGGATACGGCGTCACCGATACGACGCTTACCGGAGTCGATCCGTTCTCTGGTGGTGCTGACGGCGGCGGCGGCGGAGGACAGGCGATCGGACCGTTCATGATCTTTCTCGCGATCATCGCGATCATGATCATCTCGGCCGTCTCGCGGGGTCGCGGTGGTCGGGGGCGGGGCGTATACTGGGGTGGACCGGGAATCGGAGGCGGTGGATGGGGTGGTGGCTGGGGGGGCGGGTTCGGTGGTGGTGGTGGAGGTGGTGGTGGCGGCTTCGGTGGGTTTGGTGGCGGTGGCGGATTCAGCGGCGGCGGCAGCGGAGGAAGTTTCTAGATGAGCAACCCAGTTGATACCCTGCTCGAATCTTTCCTTCGGGAGGCCGATACGGCCGGAGTGGGCGGCTTTGCGGTCGTGCTCTATGGCTCAGCCGTCCGCGGAAACTGGATTGCGGGTCACTCCGATGTCAATCTGATGCTGGTGCTCGACTACCTGACACCGGATACTCTTCGTGGACTGGGACCCGCGTTCAAGATCCTGAGCGCCGGAAAGCAGCAGCCGCCCCTCGTCATGAGTATGTCGGAGTGGAGCTGCTCCGCGGACGCCTTTCCCATCGAGATCTCCGACATGAAGGACGCCTACCGTGTCCTGCGCGGTTCGGATCCGCTGCTGGGGCTACGCGTAAAGCCGGCCGATCTTCGGCGCGCGCTCGAGCGCGAATTCCGCGGCAAGCTCATGCGGCTTCGGCAGGCCTATGTGGTAGCCGCCGGTAAGCCTGCTGAGCTCGGCAAGTTCGCGGGGCAGAGTGTCTCGAGCATTGTGTTGCTGTTGCGCGCCGTACTCACGCTCAAAGGCGAAAAGCCGCCCAGGGACCCGGTGTCTCTGATTTCCACCGCCGCGGAGCTCGTCGGGTTCAAGAGCGCGAATCTTCTGCGGGTCTACGAGCATCGTGCCGACAGCGCGTGGAAGTGTACCAACGAGGAGTATGAGGCGTATCTCGAGGTCGCGGAGGTCGCGACCAGGTTCGTGGACCAATTTCAGACTGGAGAGAAGTAATGAAGCATCGACTCCGCACACTCCTGCCGGTGCTGGCCGTCCTCACGATCACGGGGTGCGGCTACAACCAGATCCAGACCATGGATGAGCAGGTCAACAAGGCGAAGGGCCAGATCGCGGCACAGCTGCAGCGACGCGCGGACCTGATTCCGAACCTCGTGAGCACGGTCAAGGGCTACGCCAAGCAGGAAGACACGATCTTCATCTCGATCGCCAACGCGCGCGCCAAGCTCGCCGGCGCGGTGCAGTCCGGCGATCCCCAGCAAATGGCCGACGCCAATCAGGCGCTCAACGCGCCGCTTGGACGGCTGCTTGCGATTTCAGAGAACTATCCGCAGCTCAAGTCGAACGAGAACTTCCGCGCGCTGCAGGATGAACTGACGGGGACGGAGAACCGGATTTCCGTCGCGCGGCAGGACTACAACGCCGCCGTGGGCGACTACAATGCCTACATCCGGCGCTTCCCGTACAACATCACCGCGAAGGTATTCGGCGCCGGGACTCCCCGGGTCTATTTCCAGGCGCAGAACGGCACCGAGGCCCCGCCCACGGTGAAGTTCTAGGCGCGTCGTCATTCCTGGGCGGAATCGCCGGAGTCGCGAGCGATTCCGCCCGCGCGCTTTGTTCAGGTCAGCGTAGTTCGGACATTCTATTCCTGGTCGAGCGGAGCAACTCATGAAAATGACTCCATCTCTGCTGGCCGTTGCCGCACTGACTCTGATCGGTTGTGGGGACACGACCGGACTGACCAACGCGCAAAGCGGTTCTTACTCGATCGCCTTGGGCGGGACCCTCGCCATAACCCTGCAAACCGTCGGCCCTGGTGAGTACAGCAGCCCGCCAGAGATTTCCGGCGCGTCGGTGCTCTTCACCGGCGTCGCCGAAGTGGGGCCGGCGGTTCCTGCCGGGCCCACTCAGGCCTTCAGCTTCGTCGGTGTGAAGCGCGGGCGAGCCATCGTCACCTTCGGCCATACTGGCGCGAACATCGCCGTGGTGGACACGATCGACGTTCATTGAACAAGAGGGCGTCGGGTTCGCCCTTTGCATGACTCGCTCTCCGTTCAGCCGCTCGCTCGTGCCATCATCGCAGCGAGCAGATTTCAGTCGCATACCAGAGAATCTCATGCCCATGCAACTTCTCCAGTCCGGGACCGCGCGCGTCCTCGGGACCATCACCGATGCGCAGTTCGAAATGCTGGCTGGCGAGCTCGAGGAAGAGTCCGCGGAGGACAAGGACTATTACATTGACAGCGATACTGTGGACATGCTGGCGGAGGATGGAATCGATCCCGACCTCGTGACGGTGCTTCGAACCGCGCTGGCTGGCGGCGAAGGCATCGAGATCACCTGGAAGCGGGTGTAACGCACCTGCCGGAGGTCCGCGTCATGGAACCAACCAGTGTGCTCTTTGGCGTGTTGCTTGCCTCGACCAAGGGACTTGCCTTCGCTGCCATTGGATTCGGCATCGCGTGGTGGCGTGGTCGGCGCCGCATCAGAGAGCTCGAGCAATCGCCCGACGATCTCCGTGAGCGACTTGATCGGGTCGAGTCCACGCTCGATTACGTGGCAACGACCATGGATCGGCTGGGATCCGGCCAGGAGGAGCTGCGTCGAGGCCTGTTGCCCCGTTCCGCGCAGTCTCCGCCGGAGACCCCCGCCGGCAGGGAAGAGATCATCACCCCGCACTAGCCCTGCCGCGACATCGAAGCTGGTGAACTCAAAAAGATGAACCACCGCGCAGGCGCGATGGTCCGGGTGGCAGGAACTTCAGTTACTGCGGATTCGATTCGTGTATTCGTACAACTGTCGGCTGAACCAGGACAGTGCGATTCCCTATATCGAGTTCCGCCGCCCACTGATCACATGCCATAGAATGGAGATGACCGCGAGAACCAGCAGCAGGTGAATCAGCCCCCCCGCCACATGAAACACCCCCAGACCAAGCACCCAGGCCAGCACCAGCACGACAGCTATTGCAGCGAACATGAAGTGACCCCCAGGTGATGAACCTCGACATACCATGACATGACCGGCAACAGCACAACTCCCGGCTTCATTGCGTCGGCGGAGCCAGGTTGCCGCAGGCGACGATCGTCTCCGGATTCGCGACCGAGGCGTGCACCACCACGAAGTAGCTTCCGGTGGAAGGCGTCAGTACCGGCACCGTTGCCGTGCCCATCGCATGCCCATCGGATTCCACCTTGAGCGGCTTGTACGCCTCGCTCGGCCCGAACACGCCGTCGTCCATTCCCGCGCCGCACTGGCCGAGATGCGCTTCCCAGGGGTGAATGCCGCCCGGCGAGGCATTGGCCATGTTCAGCGTGATATTCGTGCTCGCTCCGTTCTGGCCCGGAGCCATCGTCGCCGTGCCATTGATCTGGATGGCGCCAGCAAGGCTCGCGGGGGTGGCGAGCGTGGCATGCCATCGGCTGTTGAGCGTGGCGTCCGAGGTTCTCACCTGCACCGGCGGATCGTGGTGAAACGGATTGCAGGCGACGAGCGTGAGCACGGGAAGGGCCACCGTCAGAATGCGTCGTGCGGACATTTGGTTCTCCGAATTGAGAAATTCACATCACTAGAACTCGTGCTGTGGAACATCGGCTGATGTCGCTGCCCGCCGCGGGATGAGACCGGGGCCCGTTCCGGTCGGTCGGGGTCTCCGCGCGAATAGTAGTGCCGAAGTCATCGCAGGTCGTGCATGAACGTATCGCGCCGGACCGAGGAGAGGGATCGCTCGTAATGCTGGATTGTGGACTAGTTCAGAAGGACTACATCTTTCCATCATCATTTCGACTGTCTGCGTTCACCTCAAGCCCCGTGGCCGCACCGCGCGAAGCAGCAGCAGCAGGACGACCGCGCCGGCAAAGGCGACGAAGATCACGCCGGGGAGGCCGTGGAGCGGAGTCGCGATGTTCAGCCGGCCGAAGAGCCAGCCGCCGATCACGGCGCCCACGATTCCTACGACGATATCACCGAGAATGCCATAGCCGACACCGCCGACCGCCACGCTCGCAAGCAAACCAGCGACGAGGCCCACGATGAGCCAGGTGATGATATCCATTGAGTGCTCCACGGACTGATGAGTCAATAAAATGATCAAAGTCGTTGCCAGGACTCCGCGTCGGCCCGTGCAAGCCGGCGAGACGTCGACCCGTCTTCAATCGAGCAGTTTCAGCCTCGTCCTGGCGGATTTGCCCGCTTTCTCGAGGCTTGTCGTGGCCTTTCTCGTCAGCTGGTGTAGTTCCAGCGCCGAATCGCGAGTTTCGAATTCGGCGCGGTTCGCCAACTTTTCCGCGGCGAGTTCGGCACTGTCGGCCAGCTTGTTGATTTTATCCTCGATCGTACCCATGCGAACTCCCATTATTTAGTTGCTTCGGTTGCCGGATGGCCTTCGATGGTGTCACGTCGATCAGCCCTTCTGACGTGCCCCCGCGATGATGAGCCCTGCGCCTGCCAGAATGGCGAGGCCGCCCGCCCAGGGCGGAATCGTCTGCTGCTCGTCGGCAGTGACCTTGACGTCACCCACCTTGAGCACGTCGCGCCTCGAGGTGAAGCTCCCGCCGCGGATCAGCACGAACGCGCCGAGACCCACGAGGACGATTCCGGCGATGATGTATGCGCGCATGAAGGCTTTCGTGAAGTATTGAATGGAGACGGATTCCGACCAGGTCTGCCTGAGATGAGCGACGGACCACCCCGGGATCTTTCCGTCGATGATGCGACGGCTCAATCCGGAGCACCGCGCATCCGCTTCCTGCCGGGTGCGGTAGTGTTCATTTCCGCTGAACGGCTGACGCCGTCCATTGCACCGGATCTCGAAATCGACGGTCCACCGGGTGGAATCGTGCAGCTGATACGGGCGCGAGAGGATGTCGAACCCCTTGTACCTGCTCCATGTGGTGGTCATCGGCAGCCTGCAACCTGTCCGTTGAAAGAAGGCGCTTCGATCAGTTGACTGAGACCGTCAGCGGCCCGGTCAGTGTGATTGTGAGCGGAGTGCCGGCGTCCACGACCACATCCCGGCTTGCGGTTTCGATGGCCACCGCCGTGCCACCGCCTGCTCCGACCACGCCACCGATGACCGCCCCCTTGGTGTTCCCTCCGATGATGCGGCCCGCCACCGCGCCGATAGCGGTGCCAACCGCGACTTTCTCAACTTCACCGGCGCCTACGCCTCGGCCCTTGAGGCTATGTGCCAGCGAGGTCACCTGCGCGGAAATGGGATAGTCCTTGCCGCGAATGCGCACGTTCGTGACGGCGAAGGTGAGCGTGCCGTCGGCCTGACCCTTGTTCTTCGCCGGACTGATATCCGTAATCGTGAGCTCGATGGTGGAACCGGCGGGAATCACCACGCGCCCGGCCGAGTTTGAGACGTCGGCGGCGACGGTCGTCGAGATTTTTTCACCGGAGACAGCGCTCCGGGACGAAATGGTCTGGCCCATCGTGGCATTGATCGTCGCGCCAGAGGCCAGGCCCCGGGTGCGCGGAACCGTGTTCGCCGCGCGATCCGAGTTACCACCGCCACTATTCCCGCCCGGGGCGAGCTCCAGGTTTCGCGCGGTGCTGTCCGCCATCGCGGCGGTCTGCTTTCCTTTGCCGCAGGCCAGCAGTCCCAGCGCGGCGAGTCCTGCTAATAGTTTTCGAGTCATCATGTCATCCTTCTTGGGAGAAGCGGCACTATCGCGCCGTACGCGTCTAACGCAGATACAGATACAATCCGAGACCACCGACGCCCGCCGAGATGATGGTGACCGCGGGTTCGTTGACGATGAGGCCCGTCGCGATGCCCGCCAGCCCGACGATCAGCAGCGCCGCGCCTTCGCGCCTGGTGCCGTGCTGATACGGATCTCGGCCCATTAGGTTGGGCTGTGAGGCCTCGACCATGAGCGGTGGCCGCAGATCCGCGGAGGAAGAGAGCTGGGCATATGACGCACGCATGCTGCCGGTTCCGGGCGCCTGCGCCTGAGCGGGGCGAAACGGAATCAGAGCAACGAGAACGACCGTGAGCGAAAGCAACCGCATCGGAGACCTCGAGAAGGAAACGGGAAAAGTGGCATCTCAATGTCCAGGTACTGGACCTCGAAGACTCCAGGGATCGGCGTCGTCTGAATCGCCGAATCCATGCTGCACTGCGTGGACCTCTGGATCCGTGGACTGTCGGGCCGGCCGTGCTGTGTTCAACTCGAGCGCGCGCACCGTGCTGCTGAAGACCGCGACACTGGTCCATTCGGCGCTGTGCAGGAATTCCTGTCCCGAGTGCCGTCTGTCTGCCGGGCGCCGGAAGAATTCGTTGAACGACTTCATGCGCGAGTTCGCTCAGCACCGGGGTGGTAACCATCGGCGCTCACTATGAGCTGGTCGACCGACCAGACCGGTGCCTGTTCGACGACAAGGCACTCCGGGGTCGGGATCAGCGTGTGGGTCGGCGCCTTCCAGTCTCGCCCATCGCAGATGCGGTCGAATGCGGAGGCCAAATGGGCCTGCCGATATCCGGTCATATTCCGCGAATCACCTGTCCGCAGCGCCGTCATTGATGCCTCGTCGGGGAACTCATCGAGCCGGATTTTCACGGAAGAACGTTATCTCCGGCTCAATGGAACACCAATCCATCGATATAGCGGCTTTGGATCTAGTCCCGTTGACGACGAGTCTCCGAGCGTTTCGGAGGAATGGAGGGAGGCGGGGTGACGCCGGCGAGAAGGCAGGCGATCAGGAAGGGCGGCGAAGCTGCGGAGGATCAGAGGAGCGGGGCCGTCATCGGGTGACGGAGCGAATGGATCGCGGTCATCGAGCCGGTGCCCGCCTGGGAAAAGTCGACCGCGGCTCCCATCGCGATCTGGGAGAAGCTGGCCACCTCGAGCCGCTCGTCCCCGCCGAGTCTTGCCAGCACGTACGCCACCTCGCCCTCGATCGAGTCCGGCGGCCGACCCAGCTCCCGCGCAATGTCCTCATTGCTCATTCCGCTCGCGACCAGCACCGCCACTTCCCGCTCCCTCGCGGAAAGCAGCACCGGCCGCGAGGGCTTGCCGGCGCCGAGCCTGGCGCCGGGGCGCTTGAGCTGGCCGAACAGCGATCGCGTGAGTTCGGTCGGCAGCACCTGGACGCCGCGCGCCACGGCGTGAATCGTCCTGAGGAAGCCGCTGAACGGAGTGCCGGTCATGATGAAGCCGGACACTCCCGCGCGCAGCAGGCCGACGAGGTCGGGCTGAGGCGCCTCGAGTCCCATCAGGATGATGCCCGATTCCGGTGAGGCGCGGTGCAGCGCGCCGGCCAGAATGAGCCGCTGCTGTCCCGGGGAGCGCATGTTGAGCAGGATGAGCTCTGGTCGAACCGACTCGACCTGCCGGCGCATCTCGTCGAGCCGGGCCGACCGCAGCAGCACGTGGAACGCGGGCCGCGCGCGCAGGCGCGATACAAGACCGTTGCGTGAAGCAGGATCGTCATCCACGATGATCATCGAGATATGCTTCAGCATGCCGGGACACCGAGGCCTGTTCTGGGCGAAAGGAACGCGCCCCGCGGCGTGCGCCCGCCGGCCGGAACTCGTCGAGAGTCACCTTATGCGGGTGACGATTTGCTCTGGAGGGAATGTGAAAGCAGGGGAGGGAAGCGACAATCGCTCGTGATGACCAGCAGCACTCACTCCAAAGGACTCGTCCTTGAGGGAGGTTCAGGGATAGGAAGTGCGATTCGCTCCCTCCGAGTGCGAATATGCCGCGACTTCGAGGCGGCTGTGGAGCGCCAGCTTCTCGAGCAGATTGTGCACATGACTCTTCACCGTATGCACCGCGATGTTGAGCCGGCTCGCGATTTCCTTGTTGCTCAGTCCCTCGCCAAGCAGGTCGATCACCTGCCGCTCACGATTGGTCATCCGGACGGCCTCAAGGACTCTCGTCTTGGGAACGCTCGCCGCATTCTTCGCGATCTGTGAGAACAGCGAGTTGGTGAGCGCCTGCGGAAGAATCTCGGCACCGCCGGCCACCGCGCGAATCGTGGCGAAGAAATCCTCGAACGACGCGTCCTTCATGATGAATCCCGAGGCGCCCGCCCGCACGTAGTTCGCGACCTCTTCCTGGAGTGGCATCAGTCCCATCAGAATGATCCTTGTCCCAGGACTCTCGGCGTGTACCGTGGCCGTAAGACTGAGACTGTCGTGGTCCTCGAGGCCATAGTCCAGCAGAACGACATCGGGACTCGCATCCCTCACGGTCCGGAGCGCTTCTGCCACGTCGTCGGAAGCGGCGACCACCTTGAAGCCCGGCTGGGAATGGATCAGCGCGGCGATCCCCTCCCGGAGCAGTCGATTGTCATCGACCAGCACGAGTGAGATAGTTGGCAGCTCCTCGCCTGTCTCTGCCTCGGCGCGCCGGGTCGATATTCTGCGCTCGGGAGTCTTCACGACGGGGATTCCTGAAAGTCTGGAGCGTTTGGGAATCGGAGGGAGCCGACGGAGAGGTCTATGACGGGTGACACCGTCGGAATGTCGAGGATTGCAGCAACAGCGTCTGCAGCCATTTGGAAGCCTGTCTCCTGGGACAATCGATGGCTCGGTTTCGCTGCGTGTGACAAGGAAGTCTATTGCCCAGCGGCACTTGCGGCAAGGGAGAGCCTGGTCATGCGGCACAGGAATCTTCTGACAGTTGAGGAGTCGCTCGACGGAAACGGAAAGCGCGCCTCCGTTCTGGAAGCGCGCTTGCTATCTGCGGTGCCTGGTCCGGACTCCCTAGTCCACGATCGCGTCGGGCAGGACGTACTTGAGCGGATCCACCGGTCGCCCGTTCACGTGCACTTCGTAGTGCAGGTGCGGGCCGGTCGCCAGTCCGGTGTTGCCCACCAGCGCCACCTGCTGGCCGCGACTCACCCGCTGACCTACATGGACCAGGATCTTCGACGTATGCGCGTACCGAGTCACGAGCCCAAAGCCGTGATCGATTTCGAGGGTGTTGCCGTATCCGGTCTCCCACTGCACCGAAATGACGGTGCCGGCGGCAGGCGCCTCGATCGAGGCGCCCATCGGCGCGGCGACGTCGATGCCTTCGTGCGGGCGCTCGATATGCAGGATCGGGTGCATGCGCATCGACGCAAAGGCGCTGGAGAGCCAGCCGGTCGTCGGCATCAGCGACGGCATCGCCGAGAGACGGTCGGAGTGCGCGTGGAGGCTGTCGGTCGCTTCCTTGAACGAAGAGGCGAGCAGGTTCGCGCGCCGGATCAGCGCGTTCATGTCGACCCGGATCTCCTCCGTCCGTCGCCCGAGCACGCCCGCGTTGGCCAGTGCGCGGCTGGTAATCGAGGAGCCGGCCGGGCCGCCGATTCCGGCCTTCTGCACTCCCGGATCGTTCGGCTCGAGGTTGGCGAGGAGCCGCACTTTCGCGTCCCGCTCGGCGATCCGGGAGATCGTATCCGAGATCAACCCCAGGCTGCCATGGAGCCGTCCCAGCTCCTCGGACAAAAGCGCGTTTTCGCGTTCGAGCTGGGTATTCCGCGTGATACTGATCGAACGTGAGAGCGTGGCGTAGCCGAACAGGAAAGCAGTGAGCACAAAGACGACGGCAAGGCCGGTGGCGAGCTTGAGCAGGGTCTGGGAGACCTCGATAGCCTTCGAGGCACCTGACCCTGGGGGCACGACCACAACGGTCCACCGGCGCTCTGACATGAGGCTCCGCAGCGAGGATACAAACAACTATCGGGAGACGGACAGGCGAACAGTAGGGATCGCGGCCGAGGTCGTACTGGCGAGCTAACATGCCCCTCGGAAGGATGACAGTCAAGAACCGGACCGACACGTCGAACTCTTTGACTGTCAAACAGTTGCGCAGTTGCTAAGTGCATGTACGGGTGGGTCCGGGACGGGCATACCGCCCCGGGTCACGACGTCCTGCGAGAGTGGTTCAGGCGGGCTGCGGCCGGGGAAAAAGTCCATCGGGTTTCCGGACCATGGCGCCCTCGGCATCGGGCGTCTCGGCGATGCGCCAAAGTGATTCGTTAACCTCTCCTGGTTGACCCAGATGCTCCCAGAGTTCCTGGGCCTTGGCGGGCATGAATGGAGCGACCATCACGGCCAGCCGCACGAGTACCCGAGCAAGTGCGGCGAGCACATCATTGAGCTCAGATTCCTTTCCCTGCTTCGCGAGCGACCATGGCGCGGTCTGCACGATGAACTGGTTGGCGGCGGTGACGAGCAACCAGGCCTGCTCCGCGCCGCCTTTGAGGTCGATCGCGTCCATCGCGATTGCGTAGGCGCGTGCCACTCCTGACCCCGAATGGTCGAGCGTGGTCGGCGCGCCGGAAGGGACCTTGCCGGCACGATACTTCTCGATCATCGCCAGCGAGCGCGAGGCGAGATTGCCGAGGCCATCGGCCAGGTCGGAGGTGTAGCGCTCGTCGAAGCGTTCCCAGCTGAAGTTACCATCGCCTTCGAAGCCGACCTCGCGCAACAGGAAGTACCGCAACGCATCCGCGCCATGCCGCGAGATGGCGTCGTCGAGACTCACGGCCGTGCCCTCCGACTTGGACATCTTGGCGCCGCCCCACTGCACGTACCCGTGCGCCCACACCTTGCGCGGCAGCGGCAGCTCCGCGCTCAGCAGCATCGCTGGCCAGATGACGCAGTGAAAGCGCGTGATTCCCTTGCCGACGACGTTGAGGTCCGTGGGCCAGAGCCGCTCGTACCCGGGCTCGGGAAAGCCGGTGGCGGAGAGATAGTTGATGAGCGCGTCGAACCAGACGTATACCGTGTGTCCGGCGTCGCCCGGGAAGGGAATGCCCCAGGGAATCCGCACCCGGGAAATCGAGATGTCCTGCAGACCGTCGTCGAGGAGGCGGGTGATCTCATTCCGGCGGATACCCGGCTCGACGCTGAACTCGCCGGAGGCGATCAAGGCCTGCAGCTGACCCCGGTACCGGCTCAGCCGGAAGAAGTGGTTGCGCTCCTTCGTCGGCACCAGCTCCCGGGTCGGATGCTCGATGCAGCGGCCGTTGACGATCTGGTTGTCCTGCTTGAACTCCTCGCAGCCCACGCAGTAGAGCCCCTCGTACTCGCCGATGAAGAGATCGTCGGGATTGCGCTCCACAATGCGCGTGAGGAGACGCGTGACCGTCTCCGAGTGCCGCGCTTCCGTGGTGCGAATCCAGTCGTCATGACTGCAGAGCAGGCGCCGCCAGGTCGTGTCGAACCGCCGGGCGATCGCATCCACCCAGGCCTGCGGCTCCATTCCGTTCTTCTCGGCTGACTGCGCAACATTCTGCCCGTGCTCGTCCATTCCCATGACGAAGTGCACGCTGTCGCCGCGAATCCGGCGATACCGCGCAATACAATCCGCGCCGATTTTTTCCAGGGCATGGCCCAGGTGCGGGTCGCCGTTGGCGTAGTCGATGGCGGTATTGATGTAGAACTTGGACACTCAATTCTCTGGAGACGGGGGTGTTTCCGGAGCGCCGGGCGGCCCGCTCCGACCCCGGCGACCACGCCGCCGCCGCCGCGGGCGCGAGGCGCCCGCCTCGGATCGGTGTTCGGGATCCGGCGGCGCGCCGGCCTCACTGGAAGAGTTTGTCCCGCTGCCCGGTGCGATGGGAGCGACGGCTCCGCGAGTCGGTTCGACCCGTGGCGTCGGCGGACTCGAGGTGGGCTCCACGCTTCCTGTCGTAGTCTGCTCGGCAAGTGGCGGTCTGTAGATCGGGCGTCCGGCATTTCGGCTTGATCCACCACGAGAGCCGGAGCTCCTGCTGTCTCCCCCCCGCGCCGCGGGGCGCACGGGCGCGGTTCGCGGAGGAGTCACGGCCGTGGACGAGGCCTCGGTTGGGAGCGGAGGGCCGAGCAAGGCTGCCCGTTCCACCTCCTCCTTGAGCTCGAGCAACTGCACGACGCGAAAGACGTTCTCCTCGCTTCGGAGCAATACCCGTTCGCGGAAGATGTCTACCGAAATGACCTTCTCGGAGCCAACCGCGGTCTGGACGGCCTTGCCTTCCTTGGGGAAGCGGCGGCGGGACGCGACGTAGAACTCGTGCTCGTACTTGAGACAGCAGAGCAACCGCCCGCAGCCGCCAGAAATCTGCTGCGGGTTAAGCGAGAGGTGCTGGTCCTTGGCGAGCGCGAGACTGACGGGAGAGAGCTCCTTGAGCCAGGTCGAGCAGCAATATTCGCGGCCACAGCGCCCTACGCCGGTGAGCCGGGCGGCCTCGTCCCGGACGCCGATCTGCCGGAGCTCGATGCGGGCGCGAAATTGCGCGGCAAGATCTCGCACCAGTGTGCGGAAGTCGACTCGTTTCTCGGCCGTGAAGAAGATCGTCAGCTTGTTGCGATCCCACTGCCACTCGGTGTCACTCACCTTCATGTCGAGTCCGTGGTGCCGGACCCGTTCGATCACCTTCCGCCGTACGGTCTCCTCGGAAAGGCGGAGTTCGTTCGCCGCGCGGATGTCCTCCTGCGTCGCGCGGCGCAGGATCGGGCGAGGCGATGCGGGCTCCGCGGCCGGAGCGGCCTCGGAAGTCTCGCTGACCTCGGTTCCATTGGGCTTGGCGCCGCTCGAGCAGCCGGAGCAGCTCGACGCGCACTTCTTCTCGGCCGTGGCACCGGCGGAATACACCCGGCCCAGGTCGAGTCCGCGATCGAGCTGCACGACGACCGCTTCCTTGAGACGGAGCGGGTCGGACTCATCGGGCCAGACGAAAAAATCTCTTCGGGTTCCCTTAAACCTTACTTCGACGGTCTGCGGCATCAGGCCTCGGTGAAGGCGCCCATCGACGCGTACTTGTCGGCGCGGCGCCGGACCAGCTTCTCAGGACGAACCTTGCGAAGCTCGGTGACGTGGCGAATGAGTGCGTCCCTGAGCGCCTCCCCCGTCGCATCGGGATCGATGTGCGCGCCACCCACCGGCTCGGGAATGATCTCATCGATGACCTTGAGACGGAGCAGATCCGGCGCGGTGATCTTGAGCGCATCCGCCGCGCGTTCCCGCTGGGACGCGTCTTTCCAGAGAATGGCGGCGCAGCCTTCGGGAGAGATCACCGAATAGACTGAATTTTCCAGCATCAGCACCCGGTCCGCCACGCCGAGGGCCAGCGCGCCACCGCTGCCGCCTTCTCCGATCACGGTGGCGACGCACGGCGTCGGAAGCGCCGCCATCTCGAGGATGCTGCGTGCCAGCGCCTCGGACTGACCGCGCTCTTCGGCACCGAGGCCGGGGTAAGCGCCCGGTGTATCGATGAGCGTGATGACCGGCGCGCCGAACTTGGCGGCGAGCTTCATCAAGCGGAGCGACTTGCGGTACCCTTCGGGATGGGCCATGCCGAAATTGCGTTTGAGATTTTCTTTGGTGTCGCGCCCCTTCTGGTGGCCGATCACCATCACGGAAACGCCAGCGAGCCGTGCCCATCCACCGACGATCGCCGGGTCATCCCGGTAGAGCCGGTCGCCGTGCAGCTCGATGAAGTCGGTGAAGATGGTGCTGAGGTAATCGAGCGGATACGGCCGGCGCGGGTGGCGGGCAACCATCACCCGCTGGATCGGCGTGAGACCTCGATAGATCTCCCCGCGCAGGGTATTGAGCCTGATTTGGAGCAGCCGGGCTTCCTCCGACACATCGATCTGCCGCTCCGTGCCGAGTCGGTTGAGATCTTCGATCTGGCGCTCGAGCTCGAGCAGCGGCTTCTCAAAGTCCAGGGTATAGGCGCTGGCCATGTTGGTCTATGAATGAGGGCTGGAAACCGAGATCAGGGCCACGATTCAAACCGCAGACCGGCGCCTTCAGCCGGCCTTCACGAACTGCACCGTCGTCTCACCGAGAAGTCTACGCAGCGCCTGGACGAGATCGTCGTCGGGCGCCACCCGTACCCGCCTGGACCGGAGCCGGAGGCTCTCGCCATTGCCGTCGCTCCATTCAATATAGAGCGGCGCGGGCCCCGGGTGCGCGCTGCAGAGCGCCACGGCCGCTCGGACGGCCTCGGGCATCGGCGCGTCCGGGGCCCGCCAGCGGAGACTCACGCCCAGGGCGCCGGAGGACTTGAGCTCCTCCAGGGGTCGGGCGTTTTCCACCACGAAGGGAGCTCGGTCCTCTCCGCGATCCCGGGCGCTGAAGCCGCCGCTCAGCAATACCAGCGAATCCACCACGACGATCTGGTTCAGCTTGGCCCACGCCTCGGGAAACACAATCGCGTCTGCGGTGCCATGGAAGTCCTCGAGCACCAGCCGCGCGTACTCCTTGCCGGTCTTCTTTGAAATCTGCCGTTTGGCCTGGGTGACCACCGCCGCGATTGTCACCTGGTGCTCGCTCCACTCGCCGAGCGTGGCGGTGGTGCGGGTCCCGAAGAGCTCTACCTCGGGCCGGAATCGTTCGAGTGGATGCCCCGAGATGAAGAATCCGAGGACCTCTTTCTCGCGTGTGAGCCGTTCCGCCTCGGACCATGCTGGCACGTCGGGCAAACCCCCGCTTCGCGGCTGCTCGGTCGGCGCGCTTTCGCCGAAGAGTGACGCCTGTCCCGCCTCCTTCTCCTGCTGCCTGACCTGCGCCTCGGAGAGGGCACTGTCCAGGGCAGCGATCATCTGCACCCGGTGTCCCCCGAGGGAATCGCAGGCGCCCGCGGCGATGAGTGACTCGAGCACCCGCTTGTTGCAGAGCCGCAGGTCGATCCGTTCCACCAGCTCCGTCAGTGTCGTGATCGGGCCACCGGCAGCGGCCGCTCGCGCGGCGATGATCGATTCGATCGCGTTCCACCCGACGTTTCGCACGGCGCCGAGTCCGAATCGCATCCGCCGGTCCGCGACCACCGTGAACTTGAATCCCGATTCGTTCACGTCCGGTGGCAGCACCTCTATGCCGAGCTCCCGGGCCTCATTGATGTACTGAACGACCTTGTCGGTATTTCCGATTTCCGAGGAGAGCAGCGCGGCCATGAACTCGGCCGGATACTTGGTCTTGAGCCAGGCGGTCTGGTAAGACAGTACCGAATACGCTACCGAGTGCGACTTGTTGAACCCGTACCGGCCGAAGGTCTCGATCTGGGCCGCGAGCTCGTCCACCAGTTTCTTCGGATGGCCGAGTGCTGCAGCTCGCTCGGAGAATTTGCCGAGCTCTTTCCGGATCAGCTCCGCGTCTTTCTTACCGACCGCCTTGCGCAGCACGTCGGCTTCGGCAAGCGAGAAGCCGGCAAGCACGTTGGCGATCCGCATCACCTGTTCCTGGTAGGTGATGACGCCGTAGGTCGGCTCCAGGATCTCCTTGAGCGACGGATGCGGATAGGTGACCGGCTCCTGGCCGAGCTTTCGCCGGATGAAGACCAGGTGCATTCCCGCGTCGAGCGGACCCGGGCGGAGCAGTGCGTTGCTCGCGACCAGATCGTCGAACCGGTCACAGCGCATGTTGCGGAGCGTCTCCGTCGCGAGCGCCGATTCGAACTGAAAGACGCCGGCAGTCCTCCCCGCGCGGAGCAGGGCATAGACCTCGGGGTCGTCGAAGCTCAGCGTGTCCATGTCGAGCGCGACGCCGTGCCGCTCCCGGATCATGTTCACGGCATCATGAATGACCGTGAGCGTCTTGAGGCCCAGCATGTCCATCTTGAGCATTCCGACCTTCTCGAGCGCGCCCATCTCGTACTGCGTGATGATGGACTCCTCACCCTCTGCCGCCTGCCCTGCACCCTTGGTCGGCGCCGTGCAGACGGGGACATACTCCGCGAGCGGACCCGGCGCGATGACCACACCCGCAGCGTGTACCGACATGTGCCGGGAGATACCCTCGATCCGGGAGCCCAGGCTCACCAGCCGCTCGTAGACCGCATTGCCTTTCACGAGGTCCCGCATCTCGGGAACCTTCGCCACCGCTTCCTCGATGGTGAGGCTATAGGCCGGACCGGACGGAATCAGCTTGGTGAGCTTGTCCGCATCGCTCGGCGAGATACGGAGCAGCCGCGCCACGTCCTTCACGGCCGCGCGCGCCTTGAGTGTTCCGAATGTGATGATCTGTCCCACGCTGGTGCGCCCGTACCGCTCGCGCACGTACTCGATGACCTCGCCGCGCCGCTCGAAGCAGAAGTCTACGTCGATGTCGGGCATCGAGACTCGCTCCGGATTCAGAAAACGCTCGAAGAGCAGGTCGAACTTGAGTGGGCAGACGTTGGTGATGCCGAGCGCGTAGGCGACCAGCGAGCCCGCCGCGGAGCCGCGCCCCGGTCCGACCGGGATGCCGCGCTCCCGTGCGGCCGCGATGAAATCCTGTACGATCAGGAAATATCCGGCGTATCCGGCGGTGTTGATGACCCTGAGCTCGTAGGCCAGGCGCTCGCGTACGGCGTCCGGCATCGGGGTGCCGTAGCGCTGCAAAGCGCCGGCGGTGGAGAGATGCTCGAGCAGCGCCTCGTCGGTCGCGTATTCGGCAGGGCGGGGAAAGCTGGGGAGGAAGTATTTCTTCTCGAACGAGAACTCGCAGAGATTCGCGACCGTCTGCGTATTCTCCAGTACGTCCGGATGATCCTTGAAGAGCGTCGTCATCTCCTTCCCGGACTTCACGTACGACTCCTGCCCGGTGAAGCGAAAACGTTTGGGATCGTCGAGTTCGCTCCCGGTGCCGATCGCGAGCAGCACATCATGCGCCTCGGCGTCCTCCCGCCGGAGATAGTGCGCATCGTTGGTGGCGACGACCCCGATGCCGAGCTCCTGGCCGAGGCGGTACATCCCTTCATTGACCTGCGTCTCTTCCGGAATGCCGTGGAGCTGTACTTCGAGCCAGAATCCGTCCCGGCCGAAGGTGCGGGCGAACCACTCGGCCGAGCGTCGGGCCTCATCGTAGTTGCCCTGGCGGAGGTAGAGGGACACTTCGCCGGAGAGACAGGCGGCCAGACAGACGAGCCCTTCGGAATGCTGCGCGAGTACTTCCTTGTCGATCCGGGGCCGCCGGTAGAAGCCTTCGAGATATCCGATGGAGGTGAGCCGGACGAGATTCTTGTACCCGGCGCGATTCTTCGCGAGTAGTACGAGGTGGCTGTACGCGGCCGGCGCACCGGGCGCCTTGCCCTGCAACCGCCGCGAGCCGAACGCGAGATAGGCCTCGAAGCCGAGGATCGGCCGGATGGCCTGTCGCCTTGCTTCCTCGTAGAACGACCAGGCCGCGTGCATGTTGCCGTGGTCGGTGACGGCAAGACTGTCCATGCCGAGCTTCTTGACGTGGGCGACCAGATCCGGGATCCGGTTCGCGCCGTCGAGGAGCGAATATTCGCTATGGGTGTGGAGATGGACGAACGACATGGAGATCGATCTGTGCGTGCAGGAAGGGAGTGCCAGGCGGTGAGGGGTAAGGAGTGAGGGGAACTACCGGCGAGGAAAGGCGGAAAGTTCTCCCGCTAACCCCTCACCCCTCACGCTTTCGCTCTTCCCGCTTCTCCAGCTCTCCAAGCACGGCATCCAGCGGGACACCGCGCGCCTGCAATAGCACCAGAAGATGATAGAGGAGATCAGCCGCCTCGGACGCGAGACGGGAGTCGTCCTCTGCATTGGCCGCAACTACGACTTCGACCGCCTCCTCTCCCACTTTCTGGGAGATCTTGGCGATACCATTGTCCAGCAGTTTAACGGTATAGGAGCCGGTCGGCCGCTCCGCTGCCCGGCTCGCGATGATGCCCACGAGCCGGGAGAGCAACGCGCCACCCGGTTCGGGCTGTGCGGCGGTGGTACCCTGGCTCGTCACGATGGTACTGAAGCAGGTGGCGTTCCCCGTGTGACACGCCGGTCCCTGCTGCGCCACGCGGTAGAGGAGGGCGTCCCCGTCACAGTCGAGACGAATCTCGAGCACCCGCTGAACGTTGCCGGAGGACTCGCCTTTGCGCCAGAGAACGGCCCGGCTTCGGCTCCAGTAGTGCGCGAAACCGGTCTCCAGCGTTCGTTCCAGCGCCTCCCGATTGGCATACGCGACCATCAGGAGGTTCCCGCTCCGGCCGTCCTGGGCGATGACGGGTACCAATCCTTCGGCGCCGAAATGGACCGCATCGAGCCAGGTGTGCTGAGTCACCGCCAGAAGGTATCGGGCCGCCGCAAGATTGTCAAAAGCCGTTGCGGGGCTTTATCTTGCCTCCTACGAACTCCCTTGAAATATTTGGAGCGAAACCTGTGAAAGCCTCTCGAATCCTCGTGGCGGCCTGCGGTGTGGTCGTGTCGGCAGCGGCCTGTGGTGGGAGCAACGTGACCACGCCGCCTCCCAATATCGACTGCAGTACCGTCGCACCGACGGCGCTGGCGGTCGGGGCGCAGGCGATCATCGACCCCACCACCACCGGCGGATGTCTGAACCTTCCCGCCGCATCGGCCGGAGGTGCTGAGCACCTGATCGTGGCGCTCTCCACCGCGGGCACCGAAACTGGAAGCGGCGTCCAGGGCACCTACTCGTTCGCCGGTCAGCCCGGTGCGTCCGTCCCTGCGAACCCTTCGGCGGCACGCCTCCACGCCTTTGCGCCACCTTCCACCGCCGGAGAATTTCACCGGATGCTGCGGGAGCGGGAGCGCGCGATCGCGGCGGATCCCGCGTCGCTGCTGCCGAATGTGACGAAGAATTCCGCCTCGGCGCCGGTCTTCGTTGGAGACCATCGCGCATTCCAGGTCTGCGCCGATCCGACCTGCACCGGTTACGTGACCGTCACCGCCACCGCCAAGTTCGTGGGGCTCAAGGGCGCGATCTTCCTCGACGATACCGTACCGACCGGAGGCTACCTCCAGTCCGATATCGATGCCGTCGGCACTCTGTTCGACGGCCCGGCGCCCAACATGTACTCCATCGATACCACCGCCTTCGGACGCGAGTCCGACATCGACAACAACGGGGTGGTCATCATCCTGCTGTCGGACCAGATCAACAAGCTGAGCGGCAACTGCAGCCAGACCGGCAGCGTGATTCTCGGCTACTTCTTCGGCAATGACCTGACGAACAACGCCAACTCGAATCATGGCGAGGTGTTCTACGGTCTCGTTCCAGATCCCAATAACGTGAACTGTCAGATCAGCGCCAGCTTCGCGATCCGCAATATCGCGCCGACATTCATTCATGAATTTCAGCACATGATCAGCTTTAATCAGCATGTGCTGGTGCAGGGTGGCAGCGCCGAGGAGACCTGGCTGAACGAGGGCCTGTCGCACTACGCCGAATACCTCGGCGGAAGCGAGCTCAACGCCTCCCAGTGCGATCAGAACGATTGCTTTTCCCAGTTCAGCCAGAACGATCTCAGCAATGCATTCAATTACCTCAACAACCCGGAGCAGTTCTTCCTGATCGAGCCGCTCACCTCCCAGGGCGGACTCGAGGAGCGCGGGGCCAACTGGCTGTTCGTTCGCTGGTTCACTGGCGCCTTTGCGGCGGACAGCGTCCTCGGCACCGACATGACCCGGGCGCTGGTCCAGACCAACCTCACCGGTGCCGCGAATGTCTCGACCCAGAGCGGCGTGAATTTTTCGACGCTCGTCACGCAGTGGCAGATGGCGAATTATCTCGAGAGCCGGCCCGGTTTCTCGGAGCCGACGGGCCGGCTGCACTACAAGAGCATCGACCTCGCGGCGGACTTCGGGCTCCTCGGACTCGGCGCCTACCCGCTGGCTCCTGACATCACCACTTCCGGTAATTACTCCAGGACCGGAACCCTCAAAGCCGGCTCTGGTCCGCAGCTCCGCGTGGTCCAGGGCGCGTCCGCATTGCCCGTCAAGCTGCAGGTGACGACCTCCAACAGTGCTACGGTGCAGCCTCGTATCGGCGTGGTCCGCCTTCAGTGAATGAACCGGCGTCCATGGTGCCGCTCCGCCCCGAGGGGTGGGGCGGCGCCGTCGCTGTGGTTCTGTTCTCGCTGCTCATCGTTCCCCTCGAAGGCATCTCCGCACAACAATCGGCTCGCATCCCACTGGTCCTGAGCCTGCCGGGATCAGTCAGGTTCGCCGGCCTGGCCGGTGCCGGCACCGCCATTCCCGGAGATGCCGCCTCCATATTCCGGAATCCCGCCGGCCTCGCCACCATCAAGCACATCGCCGCGGAGATCGCATTCCAGCGGTACCCCGACGGCACGCTCGAGACGATGGGCGCGGCCGCCTTCCGGCTGTTGCAGTTCGATCTCGGCGGCGGGTATCAATATTTGCGGATGGCTCACGGGTCGGATGTCCGCGACAATCTGATGTGGGTCGGTACTGCGGTATATCGTTCCGGGATGCTCGCGGCGGGTGTCTCGCAGAAGTACGTCTCGCTGGAAGATTCGTCGGGCAAGGTAAGCCGGGCGATCGGCACCGACGCCGGAGTCACTCTCGCTGTGTTCGATATCATGGCTCTCGGCGTGAGCATTCAGAATATCGATCATCGCCGGGTCGGCGGTGCGCCACTGGACCTTCCACCGAGCGTGCACGCCGGATTTACCTTCAATTTCATCGACCCGCAATCGGACGCGCGGCTGCAAGGGACCGTGGAAACAGTCTGGACGCGCGGAGAATCCCGGCGCACGATCGTGGGTGTGGAGACCGGTATCGTGCTGCACGGAATCGGAGTGGTCGGCCGGCTTGGTTACGGCGGCCAGCCGGCGGGAAGCGGACAGGAACGGACGGCGTTCGGCGCCGGTCTCGTGTTCGGACGGCTCGGTGCCGACTACGCGTTCCAGCGTCGCACCGGGCTCGGCGGGTTCGTTCATAGAATCGGCGCGCGGTGGACGCTGTGAAACAACGGAAGGGCTGCATGATATTCGTCATCCTGATCGGCACGCTCATGGCGGGCTATGGCACCGCCTACGTGGCAAGCGAGGACGTGCGGTACCTGACGCGCGCAGGTATCGAAGAAACCCGCATTCTCGAATCCCGCCGGCCAATCGCCAAGCTGGTGAAGGATCGGCACACCTCTCCCGAATTGCGCGCGGCGCTCCGGCTGGTCATCGCGAGTCGTGACTACGCCGACAGCATCGGGCTCGAGGCGCGAAAGACGTATACGACGTACTCCGATGTCGGCCGAGACACGCTGCTGCTCGTGCTGTCCGTGTCTCCGCGCAACTGCCTCTGCCCGTACACCTGGCACTATCCGATCGTCGGGCATATTCCCTACAAGGGATTCTTCGATCCGAAGATGGCTCAGCGCACGGCGTCGAAATTCGAGGGTCAGGGCTACGACACCTACCTTCGTCCCTCATCCGCCTTTTCCACCCTCGGCTGGTTTAATGACCCGCTGCTCTCCACGGCAGTCGGCCCCGACTCGGTGGAGCTGACCTCGCTGGTGCTGCACGAGATCGCGCATAATACGCTGTACGTGAAGAGCGCCACTCCCTTCAACGAAAGCTTCGCGCAGCTGGTCGGATACCGCGCTACGGAGGCATTTTTCCAGGAGCATGGGGACACGGCGCTCGCCAGAAAGGCGGCGGCACGCTGGGAGGATGAAATCGTGCTGAGCGGCTACTATGCCGGACTGAATCAGCGACTGGACTCACTCTATGCGCTAACGAAGGATTCGGTCGCGGTGGACAGCGGGAGAGCCGAGATCGCGCGGTGGGCCCGCGTTCAACTGCAGGATTCGGTGAGCCCGCGGCTCAAGACGTATCAGATCGGGCACCTCTCCGACCGTCCGATCAACAATGCGCGGCTGATCGCCGCGCGGATCTACCGGATGCATCTCGAGCTGTTCGAGCGCTTCTACAAGCAGCACGACCGCAAGGTCCCGCAGACCGTCGCGGCACTTCGCGTCCTGATGAAAGGCGTCGAAGGCGACTCGGCGGCGTATGCGGTGCTGCGGGGAGCGGTGGAGAGGTAGGGCGGAGAAGGCGGAAACGGCGGAGAGGACGGAGAAGGCGGCGACCGAGCGGCCCTTAGGAGCGCATAGCGCGACTCGGCCGCGACCGAGAGGGGGGAGAAGTCCGAGAAGATTGAAAGGCGGCGGACGGCGCGGACACAGCGGGGGCGAGATTCATCAGAATCACGCCCCCTTACGGGTTACCTCTTACCGCTCACCGCCACTTTCACTTCCCGCTCCTCTCCAGCCTCACTTCACCCGATCCCGTTTCGATCCGGATACTTCCCCGGCCATCTCCCACCTTCGCGATGATGCCGTCCTCGTCCTTCCGGATCAGCTGGATCGGGAAGCCGATATCGATGTTATTCTGATCGGTCTCGATGTGCAGTTCGGCGCCGAGGTTCTCAGGAACGCTCAGGCGCACATCGCCCGATCCGGTATCGATCTTGAGCCCCTCGATGTCTGAGATCAGGTCCAGCGTGATGTCCCCGCTGCCGGTATCGAGATTGATGTTGGGTGCCTGTATCCCGACCAGCTCGATAGTCCCCGATCCGGTGTCGACCTTGAGATCATCACTCTGTCCGCGCTCCAGCCGGATGTCCCCGCTCCCCGTATCAAGACCGATCCGTCCCGCCTTTGCGTCGGTCACCGTCACATCACCCGAGCCAGTGTCCACCGAGAGATCGCCGGTCGAGCCGTTGACCTTCACGTTGCCCGACCCGGTATCGATTCGGAGGCGGCCACGCATCGCATCAGCCGTGACGTCACTCGAAGCCACATCGATCAGCAGATCCGAATCGACCTTCGAGGCCGTCACCGTCCGGCCGACGCCGAGGTGCAGGTCGACCTGGCGGCCGGCCGGGATCAGGACGACGAGGTCCGCATGCGCAGCGAGTCCGCGGCCGCTGCTCCGAATGGTCACGCGGCGGTGCCCCGAGTCATGATCCCCGAAGGTGCCGTCGTCGTTCACCTCCATGTTGCTCTCCCAGTCGCCGGTGCCGCCGTCGTAGACGATCCGGTCGTCGGGATAGATGACGCGGAGCGCGGTGCGTCCGCGAATGGCCCCGCTCTCGACGGTCAGTTTGCCGGCGTCCGCGCCACCCCGCGTCAGCTCGACCACCACGTCGCTCCCGGTCCCGGGACGGACTTCGAGGTTGCCGGCGAGGTTGTAGACGGCGACTCGATCGCCGGAGAGAGTGTAGCGCTGGGTCTGGGCACTGAGGGGAAGAACGGGAATCACGGTGGCCAGGAGGACGGCGGCCAGCGGATGGACTCGGCTCACGAGGGGCTCCGGGGTGAGGGACCGGTAGTAGACCGGCGGGCCTCGGGAATGGTTGCAGGGTTCGCGTCGAGCCCTTGCCAAGGGGCGGGAACGGGCAAACCTTTATCCTTTCCAGGTCCCGCCGTACCGGAGTGCTGATGGCTCGAGATCTACTGCCGATGGTTCGCCAGATGCTGGGCGACCGGTACGCCGTGGATCGGGAGATCGGACACGGTGGCGCGGCCAGGGTATTTGGCGCCCGGGATACCGCCGGTCGCCGCGTCGCGCTCAAGATCCTGCATCCGCAGCTCGTCGCGAGCGTCACTGCAGATCGTTTCCTCCGTGAAATCCATCTCGTTTCCCGCCTCGATCACCCGCTCATCGCGCAGCTCCTCGACTATGGCGAGGAGGACTGGCTAGTCTACTGCGTGATGCAGTACGTCGAGGGACCGACGCTGCGTCAGCATCTGACGCGGGTGACGCGCCTGTCGATCTCGGACACTTTCCGTACCGCGCAGGACCAGCTCGACGCCCTCGGCTATGCGCACGGCCTGGGGATCGTGCACCGGGACGTAAAGCCGGACAACATCGTGCTCTCTCCCGGCGGCGCGGTGCTGCTGGACTTCGGCATCGCGAAAGCGGTGGCGGAGTCGGGGACCGACCGGCTTACTCGTTCCGGATTTGCGGTCGGAACCTCGGCGTACATGAGCCCCGAGCAGATCGCCGGCTCGGACGAAATCGACCAGCGGAGCGACATCTACGCCTTAGGCTGCGTGCTTTTCGAATGTCTGGCCGGGCGCCCACCCTACGAAGACCCCTTCGAGGACCTGGTCCTCCGAATGCATCAGCAGGCCGAAGTCCCCGACGTTCGCTCGTTCCGGAAGGATGTCCCCGACACCCTCGCCTCGGCTATCAGTCGCGCGCTCGCGAAGGAGCGGACGGAGCGCTGGGCCTCCGCCGCCGAAATGCGGTCTGCCCTGCTCACCGGAGCCGTGCTGTGAGCCCATCCGGTTATTCGCGCGTGTGAGTCAGGACATCTTTGTGGCCCGGCAGCCGATCTTCGACCGTGGCAAGCACGTGGTCGGGTACGAGCTGCTCTTCCGTTCCAGCCTCTCCAATGTGTTCAGCCACCACGATCAGGACCAGGCGTCGATCCAGATGATGGATACGACGCTGCTCGGGTTCGGTCTCGATTCGCTGGTCGGCAAGGTCCCCGGTTATTTCAACGTCACGAGAGATGTGCTGATCCGTGAGCTCTACGCGGCGCTTCCGAAGGACCGCGCGGTCATCGAAGTGCTCGAGAGCGTAGAGCCGGACGAAGAGGTGATCGCCGCCTGTCGTGCGGTCAAGCGCTCGGGCTATCGTCTCGCGCTGGACGATTTCGTGCTTCGGGCGGACTACGAGCCGCTGATCGCACTGGCTGACACCATCAAGGTTGATTTCCTGGCGACGAAGGGCGCTACGCGCGGTGTGGTCGCCGGGCAGTTCATCCCCCGCGGAATTGAGCTGCTGGCGGAGAAGGTCGAAACTCACGCGGATTTCGAGGAAGCCTCCGAACTGGGCTACACCCTTTTCCAGGGCTACTTCTTCTGCAAGCCCGAGATGCTGTCCGGCAAGGACATTCCTTCGGTCAAGTCGACCTGCCTCCGGTTCATCCAGGAATTGCACCGGCCGGAACTCGACTACGATCGCCTCGAGGCCGTGATCAAGTCTGAAGTGTCGCTGTCGGTGAAGCTGCTCCGGTATCTCAACTCCGCGGGGTTCGGCTGGCGCCACGAGGTCACCACCATTCGGCAGGCGCTCCGCATCCTGGGTGAGCGCCCCATGAAAAAGTGGGCCTCGCTCGTGGCTCTCACGCTGCTGGGGGACGACAAGCCGGTCGAGCTGGTGGTTACGTCGATGGTCCGTGCCCAGTTCTGTGAGCAGATCGGACTCGCCGGCGCCCTGCCAGGCCGTGAGGCCGATCTTTTCCTCGCCGGCCTCCTTTCCACTCTCGATGCCCTCCTCGACCGTCCGATGGAGGACGTACTCTCGCAGATGGCCGTGCCGGCCGATATTAGATCGACACTGCTCGGCGAACCCACCCGCTTGTCCCAAATTCTCGCCCTGGCGATCGCGTACGATCGCGGCGACTGGGTGCGGGTGAGCACGATCGCGAAGTCGGTCGGCGTCGCTGAACGTACGTTGCCCGAGCTTTACCGGGAGTCGATCGAATGGGTCATGAAAATTCTCGACGGTTGATGCCGGGGCCGTCATGAGCAGCGAAATCTTCGTAGCCCGCCAGCCGATCTTCGATCGGCGCCAGCAGGTGTTTGCTTACGAGCTGCTCTTCCGCTCGGGCCTCGACAACGTCTTCACCCATCCCGACCAGGATCAGGCCTCCTTCCTGATGCTCCACACGAGCCTTCTCGGCTTCGGACTGGATACGCTGATCGGCGACAAGCTCGGCTTCATCAATGCCTCGCGCGAGGTGCTGCTCCAGGAATTCTACATGGTGCTGCCGCGCGACCGCGCCATCATCGAACTGGTGAAGAATGTCGAGCCCGACGCGGAGGTCATCGCCGCCTGCGAAGCGCTCAAGCGCGCCGGATATCGGCTCGCGCTCGATGATTTCATCCGCCGGCCGGAAATCGAGCCGCTCGCCGATCTCGCGGATTTCATCAAGGTGGATTTCGTGGCGACCTCAGCCGCCGATCGGCGCGCGCTGGTGAAGGCGTATGCCGGCCGCGGGATCCAGTTCGTCGCGGAAAAAGTGGAATCGAGAAAGGATCTCGCGGAGGCGGAGCAGGATGGGTACACCCATTTCCAGGGGTACTTCTTCTGCGAACCCGAAGTGATGACCGGCAGCGATGTTCCGGCTTTCAAGCGAAACTGCATTCGCTTCATGCAGGAACTCAATCACCCGGAGCTCGATTTTGATCGGCTCGAGGCGGTGATCAAGTACGAGATGGCGCTCGTCGTGAAGCTCCTGCGCTATCTCAATTCCGCCGGCTTCGGCTGGCGGCACGAAGTCACCAGCATCCGGCAGGCACTGCGGGTGCTCGGCGAACGCTCGACGCGGAAATGGTGTTCGCTCATGGCCGTGACGCTGCTCGGCGAGGACAAGCCGCCGGAGCTGGTCGTCACCGCGCTGATCCGGGCGCAGTTCTGCGAGCAGGTGGGCCGAGTGGTGGGCATGTCCAATCGGGATGTGGATCTCTTCCTCGTCGGCATGCTCTCTATGCTGGACTCGATGCTCGGCCGGCCGCTCGAGATGGCACTCTCCGACATGCCCGTGGCCCAGGAGATCAAGGACACGCTGCTCGGCAGCAACACCTCGCTCTCGCGGATCTATCTGCTCGTGCGAGCATATGAGCGGGCGGACTGGGAGCATCTGTCGCCGCTGGCCGAGAGCGCAGGCATTTCCGTAGGCCGGCTGCCCGACCTGTATCGCCAGTCGGTTCAGTGGGTGGACCGGATTTTCAAGGGATAGGTGGGGAGGCAGTGCTGAGTGCTGGGTGCTAAATAGTTACGAGATGAGAGTCGAAAGTGATGAGGGGATTGGTTGTCCGGACGGATCACTCCTCCTAGGCCCGCAGTATCCTCCGGCTCACTCTGCTGTCCGGGTGCCTGGCGGTTTCGATGGCCATCAGCAGGTCGGGGCGAGCGCCGTCGAACCCGTTGAGCGTCGCGGCGATGTCCGCCGGCGGGAGCACAGTTGGCTGCTGCAGCACGAACGACAGGCCCCGCTCAGAATCGGCCAGCTGAACGCATGCCCGCTCCCACGCCCCCGGGGCCGGCCTGAGCGCCGTCACCAGCGGCCTCTCGTCAGTCGAATCGGGCATTCCGGTCTCGATTGGGATTCCCAGCATTTCCGCGAGGCGCTTCGAGCCCTCCCATTGATCGACGCAAACGACCGACGTGAAGCACCATTGCTCTGAGTGGATCAGCTCGAGAAAACACTCGAGCAGCATCGCTTCAGTTGCAGTGGGCGCGCCCGGGGCCGCGGGCGCGAGCACCAGGCTGCCGGTCTCGGCGAACCAGCGCCGCGACGGTATCATCTCATCCGGCCGACTTCCACCGAACAACGCGAACCGGCGCGTCACCCCGATCTGCCGGTCAGCCTCGCTGCGCTGCTCGGGATAGTCCGCCGTTTCGGCGGCGCTGCCGAACGCGACTTCCGCCGCGAGATAGCGCCCTGCCTGACGCAATATTCTGCCGCGCAAATGCAGAGTGGTGCCATGCGGCTCGAGTGCAAAGGCGCGATCGAGCGCGAGCAACGCCCGCGAGTATTCTCCCAGCCGGAAGGCCGCGTATCCCGCCTCGTGCCAGACCAGACCGAGGTTGGGATTCCGTTCCGCGGCAAGCTCCAGCGCCGCCAGTCCTTCGCGGTAGCGGCCGAGCTCGACGAGCGCCGCGCCGCGAAGTGTGATCGCGAGCGCATCCGGTCCCAGCTCGGCCTCGGCGCGTTGCGCGAGATGCAACGCTTCGTCGAAACGGCCTCCCTCGCGGAGCAGGTGGAAATACTCTGCCCAGGCGATGCGCAACTCCGGCTGGTTCTCGAGCAGGTCTCGATACGCGGCCTCTGCTTCACTCTCCCGGCCCTCCTGCAGGAGGTGCCGAGGGATCGATAACGCCCGCTCATCCGGTTCACGCGAAAAAACCCGGTACTGCCCCGTGGTCCGCATGGCGCGAATGTACCGCCGTCGCGGGCGAGCGCTAGAGGCAGAAGTGTCCCGCGGCCCTACTCCGGTTCAGTCGGTGACGGTATTTTCCCGTCGGTCAATTCGTCCCCTCCGTTGAACGAGAGTCTCATGGATCTGGCATTCGTCCGCCGCGAGCAGGATCGGCTCCTTCGTGAACTGAACGAATTTCTTTCGATACCCAGCGTCAGCACCCTGCCGGCCCACGCCGATGATTGCAGACGCGCCGCGTCGTGGCTCATGGACGAGCTCCGGCGCCTCGGCTGCCCGGTCGTGAAGCTCCTCGAGGGCCGCGGCCACCCGCTCGTCTGGGCCGAAGGGCCCAAGGTGCCGGGACGCCCCACGCTCCTGATTTACGGACACTACGACGTTCAACCCCCCGACCCGCTCGAGGAATGGGCGACACCACCCTTCACGCCGACCATCCGCGGCGGCAGCATTTACGCCCGCGGCGCGGCGGACGACAAGGGACAGGTCTACTGCCTGCTCAAGGCATACGAGGCGATCCGCGACTCGAAAGGAACCCCGCCGCTCAACGTGCACTTCATCTTCGAAGGCGAAGAAGAGTGTGGCGGGCATGTCATTGACGACATTCTCGACGCCCAGCCCGAGCTCACCCGCGCCGACGCCGCACTGGTCTGCGACATGTCGTACTACGCGCCCGGCCGGCCCGCGGTCTATACGGCGCTTCGCGGACTCTGCTACGCCGAGATCAGCGTTCGAACGCTGCAGCGGGATCTTCACTCGGGGACGTACGGCGGGGTCGCGCCGAACGCGATCGAGACGCTGGTCCGGCTGCTCTCGGAGCTGAAGGGCGCGGATGGCAGAATCCGGATTCCGAAGATTTATCAGCAGGTGACTCCGCCCACTCGAGCCGAGCTCGCCGCCTGGAAGCGCCTCCCGCTCAAGAAGAAGGCGTACCTCGAGGGTGAGGTTACTGCCAAAGCGCTCACCGGAATCCAGAGTCGCACCGTGTTCGAACGTACCTGGGCGTTGCCCACATTCGAGATCCACGGGATTCGCGGAGGATTTACCGGTGACGGCGCAAAGACCGTGATTCCCGCCCTGGCCACCGCCAAGGTAAGCCTGCGACTCGTTCCCGGCCTTTCGCTCGCATGGGTTCAGAAGGCGCTGCAGCGTGCGGTGAAGGCGGCGGCCCCACGCTGGGCGGAGGTGGAGGTGAAGATGCTGCATGGCGGAGATCCGGTGCAGGTGGACGTCGATGCCCCCGCCTTTGCGGTCCTCGATGAAGCCTTTGAAGAAGTGACCGGCCGCAAAGCGGTGCGGGTTCGGGCCGGCGGTTCGATTCCCATCGTTCCCAAGCTAGGGGCGACCGGGGCGCCGGTCCTGCTCACCGGCATCGGCCTTCCGGACGACGGACTCCACTCCCCCAATGAGAAGCTGGAGTTGGGGCAGCTGTGGGAGGGGATCGCCGTTTTTGCCACGTTCATGGAACGCTTCGCCGAGACGCGCCCCCGTACCGATTAAACACCAGGCACGACGAATGTGGGAACGCACAAAGACCCTCCGGCGGATTCGCCGAGGGGTCTTTGTGCTTCTCGATCCGGGGTCGTCAGTTCTCTTCGTCCGGCTCCGTCCGCTTGCCCGTGCCAGGATAGCGCGCTTCGGTGCGGGCATGCAGCTCATCCACTCCGACCACGGCCCGTACCGAGGCGATGATTCCGGCGACCACGTCATCTGCCCAGTACGAATCGGGCCGTTCATCCTTGGGGAGCGCGGCGGCCGCCGATTCGAGATACTGAATGGCGGTCGTAATCCACTCGACCTGCGCCGTCGGGACGATTGCCCATGAACCGGTGGACTTGAGTTCGAGTTCGCTGAGACGGGCCAGCTCCTGTTCAACTCCCGTGGTCACCGGGCTCGAGCCGAGCCGCTCCGCGACCATCGAGAGCACGGACCGACGTTCGGTCTCCTGCGGTTCGGGCAACGGGGCGAGGTAGTGGCGCTGATCGGCAACCATCTCGCCCAGGCGGATGCAGACGGCCTTGACGGCTGGCGCCAGGGCGGCGGGCGCCTCACGTGCCCAGCTCGCGGCGGCTCGCAGGATATCAGCCACGGTCTGTTCAGCCTGAGCCTCGAGTGCTCGGCGCTCGGTCGGTTGCCCCATACAGGGAGAATCGCCGGGAAAAGGCGATAAGGCAAGATGGCGAGAGCGTCCGGGCGTGAAATTTGTGGGAAGAATTCCAACCCTTGACGTCGACGCGAATCCCCTGTCAAAAGCAGGCGAGTTGAGCAGAGTTTACGAAGAGAAAATGTCACCCACCCTCGTCTCGATCCTCTTTCCCCTTTCCCCGTTCCCCGTTCCCCTTTCCCCTTTCCCGGCCGTCATTTCCTCGGCCCTCTCCTCATCCGCACCGGGTCCGCACGCCCGTAGCGCTCCTCCGCCCACGGTTCGCCTCGCATGTGATAGCCGTTCTGCTCCCAGAAGCCCGGGTAATCCTCCGTCAGAAATTCGAAGCCGCGCACCCACTTGGCACTCTTCCAGAAATAGAGATGCGGAATGAGCAGGCGAATCGGTCCACCGTGCTCCGGATCGAGATCCTGCCCATTATGCCGCAGCGCGAGCAGATTCGCCTCGCGGGTGAAATCGTCGATCGGCACGTTCGTCGTGAAGCCATGCTCGGCGTGGACCAGGACGAAACGCGCCTCAGGCTTCACAGCCGCTCGCTCCAGCAGCGGCCGGAGCGGAATCCCCTCGAACACGTTGTCATAGCGACTCCAGCGCGTCACGCAGTGGATATCACACTCGGTCTCCCGACGTGGCAGCGCCGCGAGCTCGTCCCAGCGTAGCGTGAACGGGTGCTCGACGGCGCCCGAGATCTCGAGTGTCCACGTGGCCGTGTCGACCTTGGGGACCGTGCCGTAGTGGAGCACCGGCCACTTCTGCGTCACGATCTGCCCGGGCGGAAGGCGCTCCCGGTCACGGGTGCGGACATCAATTCGATCGGTCATGTTGGGCAGTCGGAAATGTGGAGGCGACGCGTTCGGTCTTCTGGAAACGCCAGAACGCGGCGCGTGGTTCCCGCGGTGCGGAATTTGAGGGTGACCTAGGCGGTCTGCAGCAGATCCTCGTACGACATGAATTCGGGCGTCAGATCGAACTGCCGTCCCACCGCGGCGACGACCTCCGAACGTGCGCGGGTATCGAGGTCGGCAAAGGCGCCTGGCGATGTTCCCAGCTCCTGCGCGACCGACGTCATCTCGACACCGTGAATGCCACACGGAACGATAAGGCCGAAGGGGTCGAGATTCGTGGTGACGTTGAGCGCGAAACCATGGAATGTCACCCAGTGGCGCACATGAATCCCGATGCTGGCGATCTTCTTCCCCTCCGTCCATACCCCTGTGAACCCCGGATTACGATCCGCCACGACGCGCAGCTCGGCCAGCGCACTGATCACCGCTCCCTCGATCTGGCGGAGATACCAGTGCAGGTCGGGACGATGCCCCTGCAGGTCGAGAATCGGGTATCCCACCAGCTGTCCCGGTCCATGGTAGGTCACGTCTCCGCCGCGCTCGACTTCGTGTACCTCGATGCCGCGGTTGCGCAACTCTTCTACCGGCAAAGGCAGGCTCTCGGCGCGCGTCCCTCGTCCCAGCGTAAAGACCGATGGATGCTCGACCAGCAGCAGCACGTCGTCCGGAATGTTTCCAGTCGCACGGCGTCTCGCAAGCTCGCGCTGCAGCTCGAGAACTTCCCCGTACGGCCGGCGGCCGAGATCGATGGTCCTGAGCAGCCGGCTCATGAGGCCACGTACGGGTGCCGGCGGCGGTAGCTCGAGAGCGCTAACAGGGCGAGGAGACAGAAGGAGAGAAATGCGAGCAGCGCCGTGCGTCCCAGATAATGGTCGAGTGGCATGTTCACGATTGACACCAGCAGGGTTCCGAATCCTGTGACGATCGAGAGCCCGCCCCGACGGTACAGTGATTCAATCGGTGCCATGAGGATCCACGCGGCGACGCCTCCCGCCACGACGCCAATGAGCGTTCCTGAAAGAACGAGCACGCCGGTGAGTCCGAAGGGCGCCGGTGTGCCGGTCACGGGTGACGAGGCCTGCATCGTACGCACAATCCAGAGCGAGCCGGTGATGATCGCCGTGCCGAGCAGGGCGCCGAAGAGCATGGCTCCGGCGGCAACGCCAAGCTGGTACGGCTGGTTGGGAGGTGCGGTCATCGGCGCTAGTGGAGCGTGAGTGGAATCGGTGAGGCGGTAAGCGGTAAGCGGTTCACTGAATGCTCCAAGCGGGAGGCGGCAGGCCGCTACCAGGCGTAGGCCCGCCTGTCTCCCGCTAACCGCTCACTGCTTACCGCTCAGATGTGTATCACCTTCCCCATCGAATCCAGCGCCGCTTCGGCGATCGCCTCGCTCAGCGTCGGATGCGCGTGGATCGCGAGATCCACTTCCTCGACGGTATACTCGTTCTCCCGAGCCACCACGAGTTCATGAATGATCTCGGAGGCGTGGGATCCGACGATATGCGCACCGAGAATTTCGCCGTACTTCTTGTCCCGGATGATCTTGACGAACCCGTCGGTCTCTCCGGAGGTGCGGGCGCGGCCATTCGCGCTGAACGGGAAACGACCGACCTGGTAGTCGAGCTTCCGCTCCTTGCACTGATCTTCCGTCAGACCGATGCTCGCGACTTCCGGGTGGCAGTACGTGACACTGGGGACGTTGTCGTAGCGGATCGGGTGCGGATGCTGCCCCGCGACGAGCTCGGCGACGTTCACGCCCTCCCTGCTCCCCTTGTGCGCGAGCATCGGCGGTCCCGCGACATCACCGATGCAATACACGCCGGCTGCGGTGGTCTCCAGCGTCTCGGGCTTGACACGGACAAAGCCACGATCCGTCAGCTGCACGCCCGCTTCCTTGAATCCCATGTTCTCGGTATTCACCGCGCGGCCAGCGGCCATCAGCACCTTCTCGACCTCGATCGTCTCGGTCTTCCCACCGGCCTCGAGCGTGAGCACAACGCGATCCTTGCCGACATCGGCCTTCGTGACCTTGGCGCCGGCGAAGATATCGATCTTCCGTTTGCGAAAGGCCTTGGCCAGCGCATCCGAGGACTCCGCGTCCTCGAGCGGCAGGATCCTCGGCAGCGCCTCAATCAGCGTCACCTTTGTGCCGAAGGCGTTGAAGACGTCCGCGAATTCACAGCCGACGGCGCCGGCGCCGATCACCGCCATCGTAGCGGGAGCCTTCTCCAGGAAGAGCGCTTCGTCCGAGCTGATGACCGTGGTCTTGTTGATCTCGAGCCCGATCTGCGGAATGCCCTTGACCCGGCTCCCCGTCGCGATGACCACCGCCTTCTTCGCCTCGTGCACGTCGTTTCCGACCTTCACCTTTCGGCCGGGCAGAAGCGTGCCCTCGCCCTTGATGACGGTGATCTTGTGCTTCTTCATCAGGAACTCGACGCCTTTCGAGTTCTGTTCCGCAACCTTCCGGGACCGGCGCATGGCGACTCCGTAATCCGTCTTGACGGGGCCGGTCTCGATGCCGAGGTCCTTGGCGTCGTGCGCAAGCAGGTTGGCGACGTACGCGCTCTGCAGCAGGGCCTTGGTCGGAATGCAGCCGATATTGACGCAGACCCCGCCCAGCTTTTCGCGCTCGACGACCGCAGTGCTCAAACCGAGTTGTGCGGCGCGAATGGCGCAGACGTAGCCGGCGGGACCGCCGCCCAGAACAATCAGATCAAAACTCGCCACAAAAATCCTCGGCAGTTGAAAGTCGGTTGAAACCTCAAGCCCTGCGTCTCCCGCTCAGCCCTTACTGCCCACCGCTCACCGCCCCCTACCACACCATCGCGAGCGGATTCTCCAGCAGCATCTTGAGCGTCCGGAGAAATGCCGCGCCCGTCGCGCCGTCGATGACGCGATGATCGCACGACATGGTCAGCCGCATCCGGCGTCGCGAAACCACGGCGCCGTTCACGATAACCGGCTTCTCGACGATCGATCCGACGGCGAGTATGCCCGCTTCGGGCGGATTGATCACCGCCGTGAACTGGTCGATATCGAACATCCCGAGATTCGAGACCGAGAAAGTGCCGCCGGTGTATTCCTCCGGCCGCAGCCGGCGCTCGCGCGCTCGCGCGGCCATGTCCTGCGATTCCGCCGAAATCTGACGCAGTGTCTTCCGATCGGTATTGCGGATCACCGGGGTGATGAGGCCATCCTCGACCGCAACCGCCATGCTGACGTGGATCTCGTTCCAGTAGCGGATCCGGTCGTCCTGCCACCACGCATTGCACGCGGGGTGCTGACGAAGGGCGGTCGCGGTCGCCTTGATCACGATGTCGTTGAACGACACCTTGGCCTTCGAACCGCCTGCCGCACTCGCCTCGTTCAGCGCCGAGCGCGCTTCCCACACCCGCTCCATATCGACTTCGGTGGTGAGATAGAACGTGGGGATGGGTCCGATGGATGCCGCAAGCCGCTTGGCGATCGTCTTTCTGATCTGGGTGAGCGGTACGTCGGTGAATCCACTGAGCGCTGCGGGCACCTGTCCACCAGCCGGGCCACCACCCGATGCCGGCCCGCTCGCCTGCGCCGCGACTCCCTCGAGGTCCCGGATGATGATTCGTCCCTCGGGCCCTGAGCCATGAATGCTGCCGAGGTCGAGGCCGCGCTCGCTGGCGATCCGTCTGGCGAGGGGCGAGGCCTTGATGCGCGCTCCCGGTTCGGCCGCGGTCGTGGCCAGAGGTGCCGCGGTCTCAGGTCCCTTCGTCAGGCCGCCCGGAATCGATTTCGAGCTCGATTCCGTGACGGCCGATGCCGGCGGGGCAGGGACAACGTCTGCGTCACCCGCCAGTTTCGGCTCGACTCGCTTCGCGGCGGGCGCAGCAGGTGCAGCAGGTGCAGCAGGAGCCGAGGCCCTGGCCTGCCCGTTTCCGCCGATGATCGCGGCGATATCCTCACCCGGCTTGCCGATAACGCCGACGAGTTGCGTGACCGGCACGGTCGTACCCGCCGGGATGACCTGCTTGAGGAGCGTCCCCGCCGCGCGCGCCACCAGGTCCATGACGGCCTTGTCGGTTTCCACCTCGGCCAGCACGTCCCCGGCGGCGACGGTGTCGCCTTCCTGCTTTTTCCACTCCACGAGACGGCCCTCTTCCATCGTCGGAGAGAGCGCTTCCATCAGGATCTTCGTTGCCATGCGTCGCAATCCTTCAGGCGTTGGCCGTTTACGATCAGCCTCTTGCCGTGAATGCTGCAGTTAGGAATCCGAACGTCCGGCGGCTATTGGCCAGACGCTAACGGCCGTTATTCCAGATACAGGACTTTTCGTACCGCGGAGATCACCTTCGGTGGATCGGCCTTCGCCAATTTCTCGAGCTGCTTGTTGTACGGCATGGGGACATCGGCGGCCGTCACCCGGAGCACTGGGGCGTCGAGCTCGTCGAAAATTTCGCGCTGGATTTCATCGACCACCTGGGCGCCAATGCCTGCGAACGACCAGCCCTCCTCCACCACCACGCACCGGTGGGTCTTCCGCACCGAAGCGAGAATTGTGGCGACATCCAGCGGCCGTATGGTTCTCAGGTCGACCACTTCCGCCGAGATGTTCTCCGTGGCAAGCTGCTCGGCGGCCTTGAGGGCAACGGCGACGCTCTTGGAATGGCTCACGAGCGTCACATGCTCACCGGCGCGTTTCACCTCGGCGACGCCGATGGGAATCGTGTACTCCCCGTCCGGCACTTCGCCCTTCACGTTGTAGAGCATCTCGCCTTCGATGAACACTACCGGGTCGTCATCGCGGATGGCGCTCTTGAGAAGACCTTTCGCGTCGGCAGGCGTCGCCGGGGCCAGCACCTTGAGCCCGGGGATGTGGGCGTAGAGGCTCTCGAAGGCCTGGCTGTGCTGGGCTGACAGCTGCAAGGCCGACCCCCCCGGGCCGCGAAAGACGATCGGTACCCCCACCTGTCCGCCGGACATGTACCGCAGCTTGGCCGCGGAATTGATGATCTGGTCGATGGCGAGAAGCGCGAAGTTCCAGGTCATGAACTCGATGATCGGACGGAGTCCGACCATCGCCGCGCCCACACCGACGCCCGCGAAACCCAGTTCTGTGATCGGCGTATCCACCACGCGCTGCGGGCCGAATTCCTCGAGCAGGCCACGGCTTACCTTGTATGCGCCCTGATAGACGCCGACCTCTTCGCCCATGAGGAACACGCGCGGATCGCGCTGCATCTCTTCCCGCAACGCCTGATTAAGGGCGTCACGATAGGTGAGGAGAGTCATGAGGACGGCCGGGAAAACGGAGAACGGGAGAACAGGGAACGGGAAGAGCCGAATTGGTCACCATTCGTTCTCTTTGCGACTCGAATAGTCTGCTTCACGCGATCCCCCGTTCCCCACCGACCGGCGCGTAGACGTCGGTATACAGCTCCCCAGGCTCCGGATCCGGCGACTCATCCGCGAACTGATATGCATCTTCGACTTCCGCGACGACTTCGGCATCCATCGCCTTGATCGACTCCTCGTCCATGACGCCGTCGGCCTTGAGCTTCTCGG
>JBDUEA010000005.1:0-43997 GCA_040002695.1 Gemmatimonadota bacterium
GTCCGTAGGCGGTCGGTTCGACGGTGGATGTATCGGGACTGTCCCAGCCGAGGAGCCGGGTTCCACTTCCGGGATCGTGCTGGAGAAATGTCCGGATCGTCACGGCCTGCACGAATCTCCCGGCGGGGAGCGCCCCGTGAGCGAGCCACATCTGTGCGAACTTCACGAGATCAGTCCCGGTCGAGAATACCCCGGCGTGGCCAGCGGCACCACCCAGCCGCACCGCGTTGCGGTCGTTGACGACGCCGGCCGACGGATGACCGCGCCACACTCCCGTCGGGGCCGTGCGTCGCAGAGTCGACGGGGGCGGACGATAGGTAGTCTGGGTCATTCGAAGCGGAACGAACACCTCGCGTTCGACGAAGCGATCCAGCGGTTCGCCGGTCACGGCCTCGACGAGCAGCCCCAGCAGAATCGCGTTGAGATCGCTGTACTCCGCCTCTGCACCCGGTGCCCGGATCAGAGGCTCGGCGTACAGCAGCGCGACGGCGCTGTCGCGAGTGGGCGCGAGCTTGTAGAACTCGACGTAGCTGCGGAGACCGCTCGTGTGATCGAGCAGCATGCGCACCGTGACCTCGGACTTCCGACCACCGACAAACCGAGGAAGGTAGCGCGCCACGGGCTGATCCAGCGAAACGCGACCGCGTTCAACCAGAAGCATTACGGCGCTCGTCGTCGCCACCACTTTGCTCAACGACGCGAGGTCCCACAACGTAGAATCCGGACGGGTCGTCGGAGAGGCGCGATTCCAGGTGAGGTGGCCGTAGCCTTTGGCATAGAGGAGCGAGTCGCGCCGGCCGATCAGCAACACGGCCCCGGGATAAATCCCTCGCGCGATTCCCGACTGGACAGCCGAATCCACGGCGGCATACGCCTTAGACTGCGCCCGAAGAGAAACGGGGCAGAGCAAGGTCAGCATCAGCGTGAAGTTGAACTTCCACATAGGGAAATAGCCCGCGGAAGAAATCGCCCCGTTCGATCCAGGATCCAGCGCCGTGCCGATGGGCCACTGTACTGAAGGCTCGCGTGCAGCAGGCTGAGTGTGCCGCACCCGCTCTCAACGGACAATGCCGCTCGACGCCGAGCGGCAGCGGGAAAACTCCTCGCGTTGTCGAGTCCCTGGTGCTGATGCGGGCTTTCGATCCCGCCGAAAGGCCAGCGCCGGTGGGTGCTTCGGTTATTTCGCGCCGTCGCGAATGGAGCCGGCCGGCAAATCGTACAGGAGCACCGCGGTGCGCTGGTCACGAGCCGAGGGACCGGCAATCGGCGCCGCAGGATACATCACATCGCTCGGGCGGGCGGAATGCGGAAGCCCGATCGCGTGTCCGATCTCGTGAACGGCAACCGCGCGAAGTCCCGGATTAGGAATGGGTATACCCGTGGAGTCCCGAAGCGCCAGGATGATCGAGGCATGGCGGATCCGTCCGCGCCGGTCCCAGGTGAGGTCGGTCTGACCGGCGCGATCGATGAGAAAGCGATCGATCCAGCGCACGGTGATGTCGGCATCCGTGGTATCGGTGACTAGATTGAACCGGATTCCGAGATGCAAACCCTCCCATGAGTCGATCGCATCGTTGACATACTCGGCCATCCGCGGTGTGTAATCGCCGGCTCCGCCGGGCACGATCGCAATCCGGAGCGGGCTGTGCCGGGACTCCGGCCAGCGACGCACCACAGAATCAGTGGTGGTGAGCATGGAGTCCAGATAGGTACGATCCGCTTCGGTCCGGAGGCGCTGCCGGATCGCGAGGCGAGCCAGGCGGTCGGCGGCGGAGAAGGTGGCGGCTGGTGCGGTGGCGGCAACGGGTGCTCGATCGGCTCGGGCAGCGGCGCGACTGGACGTTCTCGGCGAGCGCAGTCTCGCCGACACGCTGGTGACCGAATCATCGGCCGGAGCATTGGCGGCGAGGTACCGTTCGGCCCGATCAACGACGATCAGGACGAGTAAGGCAACGGTTGCCAGCGCGATGAACAGGCGTGCCATGAGGAATGCCCAGTATTGCACAGCAGAACCGCGGGCGCCACGGTCGGCGTAGTAACACTCTACCGCCTAACATTTTGTCACTATACTGGTCACTGCGGCGGACCAGGCACTGGAGACGAGCCTAGGTGAAGGATCGGATCGCCCAATTGATCGTCCGGTGGCGCTGGGCGATTATCGTCGCCTGGGGGCTTCTAGGGTACTTTGCTGCAAGAAAAGCGCCCCATGTTCTCCAAGTGCTCAACGTACGTGGCGGCAGCAAGGTCGAGACGGAAGCCAGCAGGGCAGATCGCCTGCTGCGCGAGCGATTTGCGAAGCCACTGAACGAATTCTTTGCAGTCACCATCGACTCAAGGGCCCCGCTGACGGATGCAGCGCCTCATCAGGTTCTCGACAGCCTTACCGCGGTACTAAAGCGCCAGTCCTACGTCGGTGGAGTGATTTCCTTCGAATCCACCCACGATTCCACTTTCATGGGCCGTGACGGGAAGACGGAGTTCTTCCTCGTGGCCCTCGACGTTCCGACGCCGGACAGCGTAGGGCCCCTGGTCATCCCGGTCCGCCGACTGGTCCGGCAGGTTCTGCAGGCCGCAGGTACCGATACTTCGGGGTTCAAGGTGCGCGTCACGGGACGTTCCCCGCTGGATCTGGATATTCGAAACGTCAGCGCCAGCGACAGCAAGCGGGGAGAGACCCGGCTTCTGCCGCTTACGATGGTTGTGCTGGTGCTGGCGTTCGGGGCCCTCGTAGCCGCCTGCCTGCCCCTCATCGTTGGGTTTCTTGCGATCTGGATCACACTCGCGCTCGTCACCGTGATCGCCGGCTACACCCCGATGTCGATCTTCGTGCTCAACATGACGACCATGCTGGGCCTCGGAGTAGGCATCGACTATTCGCTGCTCATCGTGACCCGGTTCCGGGAAGAACTGAATCGCGGATTGCACCGGCGAGATGCAGCAGAGCGCGCACTTCGCACGGCCGGCGCGGCGGTGGTCACCTCGGGACTCACCGTCGTCGTCGGCTTCGCGGCGCTGCTCCTGACACCGCTCGTCGAGACTCGGAGCGTCGGCATAGGCGGGCTCGTGGTCGTGGGTGTCGCGGTCGCCCTGGCCACGACCCTCCTCCCAGCGTTGCTTGCGGTGCTCGGTCGTCAGATCGATCGTCCGCGCTGGCTCGCGCGGCGCCTAGCCTGGTATCACGCGCCGACCGCCTGGGAACGGTGGGCGCGAAGCCTGGGCCGACACCCCAAGCGGGCGTTGACGGTCGGAGCGATTGCGATCGGCATTCTCACGGCGCCCGTGTTCTGGATCCGGATTGGATTGCCGGCGCGAAACTGGTGGCCGGCAGAGACGGAATCGGGGCAGGGGGTGAAGACCCTGGAGCGGATGGGTGTAGCCAGCGTGATCCAGCCAGTGCGGGTGGTGGTGGAGCTGCCGGCCGGGCAAAGCGCGGTTTCGAGTACGAGCCTCCGCGGACTCCGGACGCTGTCCGATTCCCTTCGAGACGACCCGAGAGTCGACCAGGTGAAGAGCATCGTGGATGTTGACCGGCGCGCTTCCATACTTCAGCTCTCGCTCCTTTACAGCGATCTGCCCGCGGCGCATGCACGCCTGCCGGGATTCCTCGAGGCCTACCTGAGCCGGGATGGTCGCGTCGCCCTGATGGATGTGATTCTGCGGGATACCACGTCGCTGACCGGTTCGATGGACGTCGCGCGGCATATCCGCGTGCTGCGCAAGACCGGCATCCGGCATCTCGAGGGCGCGAAGATCTTCGTCGGGGGGTACACGGCCGCCGCGCTCGACCTGCAGAACCTGCTGCTCGATCGGTTTCCGCTCTTGGTCTGCCTGATCCTGCTCTGTACCGGTGTGATGCTGGCGATCGCCTTTCGGTCGCTGCTGGTCCCGGTCAAAGCGGTGATCATGAATTCGCTGTCCGTCTGCGCTACGTTCGGGCTGATCGTTCTGGTCTTCCAGCACGGCTTCGGCAGCCGGCTCCTCGGCATCGACGGACCGACATCGGCAATTTTCGTTGTCATTCCCGTGCTGGTCTTCGCCGTGGTCTTCGGACTCAGCATGGACTATGAAGTGTTTCTGCTCGCGCGGGTCAAGGAGGCGTTCGACAAGACGGGACGGAACGATCAGGCCATGCAGGAGGGGCTCAGCGCCACGGCTTCGACAATCACGTCCGCGGCACTGATCATGATTCTGGTCTTCGGCGCCTTCGCCTTTGCGCGAGTGCTCGCGATGCAGTTTCTCGGATTCGGACTCGCCGTGGCGGTGCTGCTCGACGCGACCATCATCCGCATGGTCCTGGTCCCCGCCATCATGCATCTCGCCGGTGAATGGAACTGGTGGCCCGGCGTCCGGATCCGGCGACGCCGGAAGGAAACCACCGCGCCACTCGCGGCGGATCCCGTTCCCAAGCCTTGAAGCCCTGCAGCACTTCACGCCCGAAGCTGCGGTTCCCTCCCGTCTAGTGCTTCGCGTCCAGCCAGTTCGCGCCGATTCCAACGTCCACAACGAGCGGGACCTTGAGTGTGGCCGCGTGCTCCATGCGCATGGTGACGATGTCGCGTACCTCGAGCAGTTCGGCCTCGGGCGCTTCGAGGACCAGTTCGTCGTGGACCTGCAGGAGCATGCGGGAGCGGAGGCCCGACTCCCGGAGCGTCGTATGGATGCGCTCCATCGCGATCTTGATGAGATCAGCCGCGGAACCCTGGAGAGGAGAATTCTGCGCGTTGCGCTCGCCGTAGGCGCGCATGTTGAAATTGCGGTCGCGAATCTCCGGGATGTAGCGACGGCGGCCGAAGATGGTCTCGACATATCCGCGTTCCCGGGCGAGTTCGACCTGCCGATCGAGGTACGATCTGACTCCGGCAAATCGCTCGAAGTAACGCGCGATGAACAACCGGGCTTCGTCCTGGGGGATGCCAAGTTGCCGGCCCAGGGCAAATGGCCCCTGACCGTAGATCGTCGCGAAGTTGATGGTTTTCGCGCGACCACGCATCTCGGAGGTGACGTCTTCCAGCGGCACGCTGAAGATGAGCGCCGCAGTCTGACGGTGAATGTCACCGCCCTCCCGGAAGGCGCGGATGAACTCGGGGTCATCAGACAGATGCGCCATCAGGCGCAGCTCGATCTGGGAATAGTCCGCCACGATGAAGCTGCAACCTGGCGCGGGAATGAATCCGCGGCGAAGGGCTTCTCCCCGCGGGGAGCGCACTGGAATGTTCTGGAGATTGGGGTCGGATGAAGAGAGGCGGCCGGTGGCCGCACCGGCCTGGTTGAAGCTCGTGTGGATGCGGCCAGTGGCGGCGTTCACACGCTGTGGCAGTACATCGACGTACGTGGACCGGAGTTTCTGCAACTCGCGGTATTCGAGAATCCGCCGCGGCACTTCGTGTCCCATCGCCGCGAGCTGCTCCAGCACATCCGCGTCGGTCGAAGGACCCGTCTTGGTCTTCTTGAGAACCGGGAGCTGCAACTTCTCGAAGAGCAGTGTCGCGAGTTGGCGGGGCGAGTTGAGATTGAGATCACCGCCCGCCAGCTGCATGATGTCCTTTTCCAGCGCTGTCAGATCCACGCCCAGCTCGAGCGAGAGCCGCTGGAACAGCGGACGGTCGATAGCGATCCCGCTCCACTCCATGTCGACCAGCACGGGCACCAGTGGCATTTCGATGTCGCGGAGCAGAGGCTCGAGCGCCATCTCGGTCAAGGAGCGGGCGAAATATCCGTGCAAGGCAAGCACTGTCGCGCTGTCCGCGCCGCAGTAGGCTGCGGCCTCCTCGACCGCCACCTCGGCGAACGGGATCTGGCTCTTGCCCCGCCCCGTCAGGTCGGTGTAGGTCCGCATGGGCATGCCGAGGTGATCCACGCTCAGGGTATCGATGGCATGCGACCGGCGGCCGGGATCGAGAACAAAGCTGGCCAGCATGGAGTCGTAGACCACCCCGGCGATTTCCACGCCTGCTCTCCGGAGCACCTGCCAGTCATACTTGATATTGTGACCGGCTTTCGGAACGCTGGCATCACGAAGGAGCGCGAGGATCGGCTCGCAGGCAGGGTCCGTGATGGGCGGAAGATTCCGAACCGGGGCGGGAGCCGCGAGCTCGCCACCCTGGGGCCGGTGGCCGAACGGCAGATACCAGACTTCATCGACCCCGGCCGCGAGCGACAAGCCAATCAGCTCAGCGCTATGCGGCTCGAGGGAACTGGTTTCCGTGTCCAGGGCGATGAGCGGAACTTCGCGAAGCCGCCGCGCGATCCCGGCCAGGCGAGATGGATCGTCCACGACCTCGACGATTCGCGTGGGTGCCCCAACCGGTATCGTCGGTGCCGCGGTGAGCTCGTCGGCGACGACCTCCGTCGAGGGCGATTCCATCGCTGCTGCCGCAGCCGCCGGCGCAGGCGGCGTCATCACGGCCGAGGTCGGGACCAGCCCCAGCCGTCCCGTCAACGAATAGAATTCCAGTTCGCCGAACATGCGCAGCAATGCGTCACGATCCGGTTCGCACTCCAGCAGTCGGTCCGGATCGAGCGTCACCGGCACATCGCACTGGATGGTCACCAACCGCTGAGAGAGCCGGGCCTCATCGGCATGCGCGAGCAGCGCCTCCCGGGCGCGCTTCCCGCGAATTTCCGGCGCACGCGCGAGCATGGTCTCCAGGTCCCCGAATTCGCGAAGCAGCTCTACCGCGCCTTTGCCACCAATTCCCTTGACGCCCGGCACGTTGTCGGAGGTATCTCCGACCAGCGCGAGATAGTCGACCACCTGCGAGGGCGGAACGCCGAGCCGCTCCGCGGCGTTCGACTCGTCAACCCAGAGCTCGTCGACCGCCGCCGGTCCCCCGCGACCCGGATTGAGCAGGGCCACGCCCGGCCGGATGAGCTGATAGAAGTCCTTGTCTCCGGAAACGATGATGCTCTGCCACCCTCGCTCGACGCCGAGACGGGCCATGGTCCCGATCACGTCATCGGCCTCGTAACCGGGGACGGTCACCACGGGAATGTGAAATCCCTCGAGCATCTGCCCGATACGCAGGACGGAGCGGTCGAAATCCGCCTGCAGCTCGTCGTCGAGCTTCTCCCGGGTCGACTTGTATTCGGGATACATCTGGGTGCGGAAGGAATCGCCCGCGTCGTTCACCCAGGCGAGATAATCCGGATGGTATTTTTCCCGGAGACGGAGCAGAAAGTTCACCACACCCCAGGCCGCGGAAGTATTCTCCCCCTTGGAGGTGCGGAGCGGCCGTGAGATGAGTGCGAAAAACGCGCGATAGATCAGCGCGTAACCATCGATCAGGAAAAATTGCGGGGGCGTTTGCATGCAGGAAAGTTACATCGGGGGCGAGCACGACGACTCGGTGCCGCCGCCGCTCCGGTGAGAGCGGCGGCGGACCGGTCAGGAGCTCATGCGCCGGACCCTTCCGAGCACCCGTTCGTAGTCGGAGCGCGAGGTCGGCGTCATGCGATATCGACCGAAACCGCTCTCGTCTACGAAGTAGAGCGTGACCCGATAATTGTCGTAGGTCCAGCGGATGACGCGACCCTGGCTGGTCTGACTGGCATCGAAAATCTCGTCGGGCTCGCCGAGCCCGATGAAAACTTCTCCGCGGTCGGTCCGCCAGCCTTCGAACCCGTCCTCACGAAAGCGGGTGTTGGCCACGCCCAGTCGCGCGAAATACCGATTCAACGCCTCGTTCTCGGGGGTCAGCTTGTCGGGATCGGTATCCAGCCAGAACTCCCTCCACAGCCGGGAGCGATCCGCAGGAGTTGCTTTGCGCAGCGCGTCGAGCCGGTCGCTCTGGGGGAAGTACCGGAGCATGCTCACCATCTCCTCGAGATTGGTGACCAGCCAGGCCTGAGAGAATGAGACGAGAAACGAGGTCGTCTTACGCTGCGCACCGTTCCCGAGGACGAGGCGGAGCTCGCCGAGCGGGGCGGTATCAGGTGAAAAGCGAATGACCTCGCTTTCGACCTCGCGTCCTCCCGTGAAACGGAGCGTATCCCGAAGTACGAGGCTGTCGTCCTGATCACGAATTTCGAAGGGGACCGCGGACGGGCCAGGCATCTGGTAGCCCTCGACGTACGCCAGAACGGTGTCACCACCGTACGCGACCGTCCCGCGTGGATTCACGATGACGGAGAGCGCGTCGTCCCGTCCGGCGCGTCCGCGGACCCGATACGCGAAGAGGGCGGACGAGAGACTGCCGGAAGGGAATGCGGGAACCATGAAATCTCCCTCGGCATGACCCTGAGTGGCCGAGCTCCGGTCCCGTACCGAGACTGTGACATGATGGGAACCGGGAGCGAGGCGAAGGGTCTGCTGGAAGAGTACACTTTCATCGGTGCGAAGCGTTTCCTGGAAGGTCCCGACACGCACTGTCTCGTCCTTGCTCAGCTGGACCGGGGCACCGGATGCCGGCTGTGCGGAGACGTCGACGACGTAATGCGCGACGAACTCGCGGCCTTCCTTCTGAAAGGCGAAGGCGCGGTTTTCGAGCGAGAGGGAAACGAGGGTGAGGGTCGAGTCGTGCGGACCGCCGACGAACGCGAGCGATCCAACGAAGGGCAGCGGTGCCCCGACTGCGAGCCGGCCCAGGCGGCGGTAGATGGTAGTAATATCGGAGAGCTGGGCAAGCGATTCGGCACGATCCGGAGCGGGCTGCGTCCCGACACGGGACCAGGAACCGCAACCGGTCACGGCGATCGCGAGGAGTCCGGCGGTCGAACGGGTGAAAGAGTGGTGTCGCCGCACTCGGTTCATTCTGGCCATTGTGTTCTCATATCAAAGCTTAGCAATCATCTGTGAGAGGCGTCAAGCAGCCGCGTGTCTTGCTCGACTTCCGACCTGCGAGTAGCTTGGTCAAATCCCATGAGTCAAGAAAATCTTGTTGGCCGGACGGTGGCGGGCTACCACCTCATCCAGCACGTCGGGGAAGGGGGCACGGCGACCGTCTATAAGGCGGAGCATCCCCAGCGGGGCCTTGCGGCCATCAAGGTCCTCCGTCCGCGGCTCAGCCAGGATCCAGTCGCCGTCAAGCGGTTTCTCCGCGAGGCGGAGTTCGGTGTGCGGGTCAATCACCCGAACATCGTGCAGACCTACGAATTCGGAGAGGTCGAGGGCCTCTACTATCTCGCCCTCGAATGGATTGAGGGAGAACCGCTGGAGAAGTTCGCGGTGCGGTCCGGCAGCCTGGCGCCCGCCCTGGTCGCCACGATCATCGAGCAGATCGGCTCGGCGCTCGCGTCCGCGCATGGGATGGGGATCATTCACCGCGATCTCAAGCCCGCGAACATCATGTTCGATCCGGCGACGCAGACCGCGAAACTGCTTGATTTCGGCATCGCCCGTGATTCCGAGGTCAAGTCGGAAGAACGACTGACCCGGACCGGATTTTTCGTGGGCACGCTTCAGTATGTCGCGCCCGAAGCGCTGAGCGGCGAGCTCGTCAATCAACAGGCGGACGTCTACAGCCTCGCTACGATTGCCTATTATCTGCTCGCGGGCACACTTCCCTATGTGGGGCGCTCTCCTCGCGAGCTCTTTCAGCAGCTGCTGACCCAACCCCCGATTCCGCTCAATCAGGCCAAGAAAGGCGTCAAGTTTTCCCCGGCTGTCGAGGCCGCGATCATGGGAGGGCTGGAACGCGATCTGTCCAAGCGATTCAAGAGCATAGACGAGTTCGCCAACGCCTTTTGCACCGCGGTACGCCAGGACACCGAAAAGAAGGGCGGGTTTCTCAGCAGCTTCTTCCGTAAATGATCACGCCCTCCGACGCTCAATCGCTCGACCGCCTGCTGCTCGCTCGTTCGGTCAGAAAAGGTGACTTTCTACTCGCCTCGGGCAAACGCTCTTCTTTTTATGTCGATGCCCGACTCACCACGATGTCGGCGGAAGGTCTGGCGCTGATCGGCCGTATGGGGTTGGCCGCGATTCGACAAGAAGGCTGGCTGCCGCGCTCGGTGGGTGGCCTCACAATGGGGGCCGACCCGGTCGCGTATGCCGTCGCCGTGGCGAGTACCAGGGAAGGACCTATCCTCGAGGCCTTCAGCGTCCGGAAAGAGGCAAAGGCGCACGGAACCGGGCGTCGTATCGAGGGCAACTTCCAATCTGGGGATGCAGTCGTCGTCGTGGAAGACGTGATCACCTCCGGCGGCTCCGCCCACTCCGCCATCGAAGCGATCAGGGCGGAAGGCGGCCGGGTACTTGGCGTCCTGGCCGTCGTCGATCGCGAAGAGGGTGGGAAGAAATCTCTGCAGGACGCAGGCGTTCCTGTCGCCGTCCTCACGACCGCAACCCGGCTCGGCCTCCGGTAGTCCCCGCCAGCGAGGCACGCCACCGGCGGACCGACGCCTCGCGCGCACACCCCATGTCATCACAAGACCTGCTTACCGAACTCGACCTCCTTGTCCGCTCGCGATACGGCCTCATCATTCTCGAGACTCCCGAAGAGGAGCGAGCCGAGGCAATTCTTCGTGAGCTCTCGCTCCGATTGTCCACGCCGCTCCATATCTGGACCGCTCCGAGGGGACTCCGACGAGTCGCGCCGCCGGGTCCCGCGATCGCCGGAACCGAGGATGTCGGAAAGGCACTGGAGCAGATCGATCTCCCAACCGCAGAGGGGCTGTACTTCTTTCGCGGCCTCGATCAGTGGCTGGGCGATCCGCTGGTGCGGGAGCGTCTGAAGGACGCGATCCGGCACTTCACGCGCTCCCTCGGCGCGATAGTGCTCGCGGGGGATGGACTGGTCCTGCCACCCGAACTTCAGGGTGAAGGCGCGCGAGTGAAGGTCCCGGTCCCCCAGGAAGCCGAGTACCGGGAGCTCCTTCGCAGAGTGGTGCGGGATCTCTCGCCCAGAATGGATCTCGTCCCTGACGAAGTGGACAGGATGCTCGCCGCTCTCCGGGGGCTCACCCTCAGCGAGGCGCAGCGGATTCTCACGCGCGTGGTGCTGGACGATGGCCGCCTCGATGCCAGCGACATCGACGATGTCGTCGCGGCGAAGCGGGAAGCGGTTCGAAGTGGAGATCTGCTCGAGTACTGCACCGGGGACGCGGGACTTGATGAGGTGGCCGGGCTCGACGCGCTCAAGAGCTGGCTGCAGAAGCGTCGAGCGCTCATCGCGGATCCGAAGCGTGCGGAGCGCTACGGGCTGCCCTTCCCGAAAGGGATTCTCCTCCTTGGAGTACCGGGTTGCGGGAAGAGCCTCTGCGCCAAAGCCGTCGCCAGGGAGTGGGAGCTGCCGCTGCTCCGGCTCGACCCGGGACGGCTTTACAACAAGTTCGTGGGAGAGACAGAACGGAATCTTCGGCGGGCGATTGCAAGCGCGGAGCACGCGGCGCCGGTCGTCCTGTGGGTGGACGAAATCGAAAAGGCATTTTCGACCGACAGCGGTGCCGAGGACGGTGGGCTTTCGACCCGCGTGCTCGGGTCGTTCCTCTCGTGGCTGCAGGACCGGGAGCAGCAGGTATTCCTCGTCGCGACCGCGAACGAAGTGCAGCGACTTCCTCCAGAGCTGATCCGGAAGGGCCGGTTCGACGAAGTGTTTTTCGTGGATCTTCCCGGGCCCGAACAGCGACGCGCGATCTTCGAGATCCATCTGCGTCGCCGGAAAGTGACCCTCCCGGCGACGGACGTTGCGGACCTGGCCGAGCGCACTGAAGGGTTCAGCGGGGCCGAGATCGAGCAGGTCATCGTCGCAGGCCAGTATACCGCGTTCGCCGCCGACGGCGCGCTCTCCACCGTGATCCTTCAAACCGAGATCGGCGCGACTCGTCCACTCTCCGCGACCATGGACAGCCGATTCGCCGAGCTGCGTCAGTGGGCCAAAGGCCGAGCGGTGATGGCCGGATAGCTCATGTCCCGGCGGCCAGTGGATGAAAGGCCTCAAGTATCTCGCGGTACGGCACAATCATGATGTCGATGAACCGTCCCATCGCCGCGTCGAACGGAAATCGACGGCGGAATTCGGTCGTGCTGATGCCGAGGAGCGAGCGCACGTGGCGGCCGAAACTCTGCGGGGAGCTATACTCGAGTCGATAGGCGACGTCGGCCACGGACAACCCGCGACGTTCGAACAGGAGCGCCGCGTAGAGCAGGCGGACCGCGCAGAGATAGCCTTTCGGCGAGGGCAGCGCGGCCCTCTGAAACCGGGACATCAGCGTGCTGGGACGGATCTCCAGGTGTACGGCGAGGCGCCGGACGGTGAGCGTGTCCGGAGCGAGCCGTACCAGCACCTCGAAGAACAAGCGCGTATCGGGCGCGACATCGCCGAGGGCATTGATGATCGGCCCCTGGATGCGGGCGGCGGCGCGACCGGTCGGTTGCCCGACCAGCTGACGCAACCGCTGCCACCCATGCGGCGAAGTGACATCCACCACCTGACGTACGCCGCTGGCACCCAGATGCAGCAGCGCCTCGCTGGTCTCCGGATCGTGCTGGGAGACGAGCACGACGGTCGGAATTCCGGGGAAATCCCGGACGAGGTGACCCAGGGCCTCGAACTGCTCGGGCCGATAGCGATGCGCCGAGACCAGGATGGCGTCGACCGGCCGCTCCCGAACTGCACGGATCGCCTCGGGAATTGAATCCCGGTGCACCACTGAGAAGCAGCCGCTCCCCGCCGCTTCGACCCGGGGGCGCTCGGCAGGCATGACGACAGCCGCAAGCATCGGCGTTCCCAACTGGCCCGACTCGAGTTCGACACTCATGGATCCCTCCTTTGGGAGGGAGAGTGTAGCGTCTGGCGTTCAACGCGGGATCAATCCAGCGACGTTCCAGAGCGCCGCGGAGCCGGCTCAGAATGCAACCTTCGGCCGAACCCCTGCGTCTAGGATCTGGTTGGATTGGCCGGCTGCGCGTAACACCCTATTATGTGAAGTGATTCCGGACGACTCTGTCCGGATGCCGCAGTCCCAATCGTCTCATCCACAGTGCCGTCCGTAGATCGGGGAGCCTTCGCGTGACCAGCCCCTCCGAGCTTATCACCCGTGTACAGGCCGCGCTCGGTGCGCATTATCGCATCGAGCGGGAGCTCGGTCACGGCGGTATGGGCGTGGTGTTCCTCGCGCGTGACACCACACTTGACCGTCCGGTGGCCGTCAAGGTCGTCCACCCGGAACTCGCCGTTCATTCCTCGATCACTCAGCGGTTCCTCGCCGAGGCGCGCATGATCGCGCGGCTGCGGCATTCGAATATCGTCGCCATTCACTCCGCCGGCGAAACGGCGGGACTCTTCTACTACGTGATGGATTATGTCCCCGGCGAGAGTCTGCGCCAGCGGCTCGGACGGGGACGGCTCACGGCGGCCGAGTCGACCAGAATTCTGGCGGATCTGGCGGACGCACTCGATGCCTCGGGGCGCGCAGGCCTCGTGCACCGGGATGTGAAGCCGGAGAACGTGCTGCTCGACAGCGGGACGGGACGCGCCCTGCTCGCGGACTTCGGAATCGCGCGGGCGATGGCCATCGACACCGCGGCCGGCATTACGGCGCAGGGGCTGGCCGTCGGCACACCGACCTACATGAGTCCGGAGCAGGCGGCCGGCGAGCCGGTCGATCCGCGCAGCGATCTTTATTCGCTCGGCGTGGTCGGGTACGAGATGGTCGTCGGGCATCCGCCGTTTCAGGGATCAAACAGCGCGGCGGTCGTCTCGATGCACCTGTCCGAGCGGCCGCAGGAGATCAGCGCGCTCCGGGCGGACTCACCGCCCGCGCTCAATGCAGCGATCATGCGGGCGCTGGCCAAGTCGCCCGACGACCGCTGGCAGAGCGGAGACGCCTTCCGTCGTGCGCTCACCGGAGATGTGGCAGGCGCCACCCCGGTCAGGAAGCGACGGTCACGCCGCGTGGCACTCGCGGTTGGTGCAGCCGTGGTCGGGCTCGCCCTCATCTTTGCCGCCGCGACCCGGCACCAGGGTGGCCCACCGCGAGGATTGAATCCCCGGCATTCGATTCTGATCCTCCCGTTCGACAATTTGCGGAAGGACGCCGAGACCGACTGGCTGCGCGACGGCAGCGTCAGCATGCTGGGTCTCAACCTGTCGCAGTGGAACGACCTCACGGTCGTCGACCATGAACGCCTGCACGACCTGCTGGCGCGTCGCGGGCTTCGTTCGGATTCGATTCTGGGGCTCGAGATGGCCAGGCAACTGGCGCGGGATGCCGGCGTCTGGACCGTGGTGCTCGGCGAATTCGACCGGGCGGGCGATTCGCTGCATCTCGTAGCGCGTGTCTTCGACGTGGCGACAGGGCAGCGGGTGGATGTCGCGCGCGTGGACGACCGCAACCAGAGTGACATCCGCCCGCTTTTTGACGAGATGGCGGCCAAGCTGCTCAATCTTTCGGGCGCACCTGGTGGCGTGCGCACGCAACTCGCGCTCTCCACGACACCCTCGCTCGAAGCGTATCGCGCGTATCTGCGCGGCCTTGAAAAACTCAATCAGTGGAATCTCACGAGCGCCGAGGTCGACTTCCGTCAGGCGGTGAAGATCGATACCACGTTCGGCCTGGCGTATTACAAGCTCGCGCTGACCCGTGGCTGGATTGCCGGCGCCTCGGACTCGGCCGCGATCCTGGCGATCGACCTGGCCATGCGTCATTCCAGTCGACTGCCCGCGCACGATCAGGCGATGATCGCCGCGTACCGCGCATTTCTGCAGGGAGAGTTCGCCGCGTCGCGCGAAGCGTACCGGCAGCTGCTCGCCCGGGACTCGACCGATGCGGACGCCTGGTACGGTCTCGCCGATGTCTCCTTCCACGACAGCAGCTCGTCCACCCGCGATCAGCACTGGACCCAGTCGCTCCGCGCGTTCAAGCGAACGCTGGCGCTCGATCCGAATTATTATCTCGCGTACGAACACATCAACCAGATCTATAATCTGGCCGCCCAGAATCATCCGGTCTTCGCGCTGCTGTCCGGGGATTCCCTGGTATTCGGCATGCCTATGGGCGGCCGACGCGGCCCCGATTCCTCGCAGCTCCGCGCCGCGATCCGTCTCGCGCGTACCGATGGCGTTGCCTCGGCTCGCAGGTGGATCACCAGTCAGCCCGAAAATCCGCACGCACAGAAGGCGCTGATCCAGGCCTATATCGCGAGCGAGGATTATCCCTCGGCGCTCGCGGAGGTCGATCAGATCCAGCGCTCGCCGGACGCAACGACCCGGCCGGACCTGCCCTTCATCCGTGCCCGGGTACAGCTGGCCGCAGGTCATACCGAGGCGGCCCGCACGACGGTGGAGGCAGCGCTCGATTCGACGTCGGCGGAGAAGTTCGACGCGACGCACCTGCCGACCGACACATACGCCGAGATCCTTGGTTCATCCAATGTGCTCGCCTATTCCGGGCATATCGCGAGTGCCGCGCGGGCGCTGACCCTCGCCAATGACATCCGGAAGGAGTGGCATCCTGACGACGGAGCGAGGGGTCCAGCAGGTCCTCTGTCGCTCACTGGTCAGTTGCTTCTCGGCCACCTCTACGCTTCTGTGGGCGCGCCGATGCCCGAGCTTCGCCGGTCCTGGCGAGAGGTCGAGAGTGCCGCGCGCGCCGCACCGCCTGATCAGCGCGGAGGCATCGCAGCAGCCGGGTGGGCGTCGGCACTGGGCCTGTTCATCAACGGCGAGTCCGGAGACCAGGGGCCCTTGAAAGCGCAGGAGCTGCTGAGTGAAGAGACTCTCCCCCCGGAGGTCCAGGCGCTCCAGGCGATCGCCCGAAAGGACACGACCGAGGCGCGCCGGCTGCTCGCCTTACCCGATTCGATGACGACACCGACCTGGAAGCAGCGGCCTCAGTGGTGGGGTTACAAGGTGCCGCTCGCGGCCGAGGCGCACTACCTGCTTCATGACTATGCCACCACGGTCGATTTGCTCAAGGATTTCGAGCCGGCCCAATTCAATCTCGGCACGTTCGATGTACGCTGGGGACTCGCCGGCCGAGTGCGGCTGCTCCGTGCGATGGCGTTCGAAAAGCTCGGAAAGATCGAGGAGGCCAAGGCGGAATACCGGTCGGTGCTGGCGCAGTGGGAGACGGCCGATGAGTCGCTTCAGCCTTTCATCAACGAGGCCAGGCTTCGGCTGGCGCGGGTCTCCGGCACCGGGTGAGGCCCGATCGGCGCATTGGGACGCCGGGTGGTACATTTGGCAGGCGGACAGGGTGCGATGGTCGCGACGGTCAGGGCTCGTTACTGGCATTGGCCGCCGAGGAAAGTCCGAGCTCCAACGGGTAGACTGCCAGGTAACGCCTGGGCGCCGAGAGGCGACGGACAGGGCCACAGAAAACAGACCGCCCGCGCTCTGATCAAGGGAACGGGTAAGGGTGAAACGGTGGGGTAAGAGCCCACCGCGCCGCTGGTAACAGCGGTGGCACGGCAACCCCCAGTCGGAGCAAGGCCAAATAAGCGGCGAGATGTGGCCCACATCGACAACGCCGGTGGATTCACAAGATCCCCGACGAGCCGCGGGTAGGCTGCTTGAGGCGGTTGGTGACAACCGACCCAGACAGATGACCATCCCTCCGGTCCCGAGCCTCGCGGCGGAGGATTCGGAGGAACAGAACTCGGCTTACGACCCTGCCCGTCTCGCCCCCCGTGTTTCCGGGGGGCGAGGCATTTCCGCCCCTTCCGGGGGTTCCGCCGCCGGAATACCTTTCGCGAAACCCGAAAGCAGCGATCGATGTCCAGAGCGAGCGCGGCTCACGAACGACCCAAGCCGTACCCGGAATCGTGGGAGAAATCCGCAGATCTGCGCGTGCTTCGCACCACCGCCGCAGACTGGGAGCGGCTCATCACGTGGCGCGGCGACATGCGCAAGCGCGGCTGGAAACTCCTTCGGGTCAACAGCGACGAGAGCGAAATTGTCGCTGTCTTCGGGAAAACCAAGGTTGAACTTCCATCCGTCGGCTCCTGACCCCACGCCGTCCCCTCCTTCGACGACCCGGAACACATAGAGGCGCGCTCACCCGGGTGGGGTAGAAGGCGGGGCGATCGTGACTGCCGCGCGTTTCAGGATAGGTTGACCGTCCACTTTTTATCACTGTGCTCTGACCCGGGGATCCCATGTCACGACGCCCGCTACTGTTGACCGCCGCCTGCACGCTGTTCGGTCTCGTTGCCTGGACGGGTCGCCACATGGCACCGGAGACCGCCAAGTACCGGGTGGACATCAAGAGCCACCAGGTCATCGACCTCTCGCCGGTGCATCAGCCTCCCCAGACCCAGGACTTCGCCGCGACCGGCTTCCTGACGATTTCCCTCAAGGATTCCACGGGCGGAAAGTCCATGGATGCGGTGCTCGACTCCATGAAGGTCGATTCCACATCTCCTATTCCTCAAGCCGTTGCGGACAGCGCGAAGGGCTCCTCCTGGCACGGGCTGGTGTCTCCCCAGGGAAAGATCAGCGGGCTGATCGCCGGCACGAAAACGACGGCCGGCGGACAGTTTGAATCGGTCCTCGCGGGATTCTTTCCCCGGGTGAAGACCGGCGCCAAGACGGGAGACACATGGACGGATACGCTCGATTACACGAGCGACCAGGGACCCGCGACCTTCACGATGCGCACGGTCACCAACTATTCGGCTCCCGGTACCGAGGCGCGCGGCGGGATCAAAGCGCTGAAGGTGCAGGCGGCCTACAGCGCAGCGCGCACCGGAACGGTGCACAATCCCCAGGGTGAAATGAACATCGAAGGGAACGGCACGGGCTCCGGTACGTACTACGTTGGGACCGATGGCCGTTTTCTCGGCGGAGAATCCATGGACAGCACCAACCTGAGTGTCGTCGTCGCTGCTGCGCCGGCGCCGATTCCCATTACTTCGACCACCCGAATGACCATCACGCGGCTTCCGTGAAGCACTCGTTCCTGATTCTCGTCCTGGCGGCCGCCGCCTGCGCACACAACACGCAGAGCGGCGGAGCGTCCGGCCCGATCAAGCCGAACGTCGACCCGGCACGGACGGAGCACCCGTCGGACATCGTGGTCCGCTACGGGGCAAGCGGCAGTGCGCGCTTCGCGCTCTATCGACGGGACAGTGTGACGGTGAAGATGCCGAGTGGAGAGTCACAGACGCAGAATTTCGGCAGGACGGCGTTCGTCACGATTCACCTGACGCCGGGGACGCCACCGGACGCGCAGGTCAGCATCACGCTCGATTCACTTCGTCCGGATCCGGACTGGACACTGCCGCAGGCTGGACTCGACAGCGCAACCGGTACGGTGTGGACGGGACACCGGCTGGCCAATGGTCGCCTCGTCGACCTGACAGCCGACCGGCCCTCGTTCGTCGCGTCACAGCTGCGGAGCCAGCTCGATCTCCTGTATCCCGTGCTGCCGGCAGGGGGCGCCCGAAGCAACGCGGAGTGGACCGATTCATCGACCAGCCCGATCACTGCGAACGCGTTCGAGGTGAACGAGGTCGCGAGCAGCCGGTACCGCGCCGATCCAGCGGCGGACCGCTCCACCGGCGCCGCGCTCCAGATCACGAGCGAGCGGAGCGCAACTTTCCAGGGCTCGGGAAACCAGTTCGGCCAGGAGCTGCAGCTCGCCGGCACGAGCACCGACTCGCTTCGCTACCAGCTGTCCACGACGGGGCAGGTACTCGGCATGGATGGGACCGAGTCAACGACCATGACGATCACGGTGCCTTCGGTGGGCCAGACGGTGCCCGCAGAGCAGTACGCGCACTTCAAGGCGGAGCCGATTCAGTAGCGCGAGCCGGTCGGTACCCACAAAAATCTTCGGCCACCCTCGCCACGATTGTATGTGCGGCGATGGTGGCCGATCCCGTTCCGGCCCTCGCAGGAGCCTCAGGCGCGCAATTGATCGGGGCGCCAGCTTCGGATCAGCCGCTTGATCGCGCTTCGATCTTCGATATGCTCTTCGAGTACCTTGCGCGCCAGGCCGGGAAGCTCGTCGTCCGACGCGAATCGCATCCCGATCAGCTGGGCGCGAGTGAAGTGTTCGATCGATGGCTGGAGCTCCACTGGTAAGAGACGAGCCAGCCGCAGACGCTCCTCGAGCCTGATCACGCGATCCTGCACGGTGAGCGGGAAGACGCGCAGATACCAGAGTGTGAATCCAAGAGCCGTGGCGGTACCGCAGGCGATTACGGAGTCCGCCGAGGGGGTGCGCACCAGCCGAATCAGCGACCAGGCAAGGTTGACCAGCAGGAGGCATCCAGCGACGACATAAAATGCTGGAAGGGCGCGCGAATGATTCTGCAGGTTCTGCGCTTCTGGCATAAACGCTCCTGGGGATTGGTGTCGGTGATGAGACGGTTGGCGGAGCATCGAACGTGCAGCGCGGAAAGGATCCAGGAACGAAACGGGGGACAGCGATCGGCTGTCCCCCGTTGGTATTCCGAGCCCGCCAGTGATCAGTCGACCAGGCGCAGCGGCATCACGAGTGTGAGGTAGCTGGCCGGGTCATTCCAGCCCACGGGCTCGCAGGTCGCGGCGCGCTCGGGACCCTTGAACGTCATCCGAACCTCGTCGGTGGGGATGTACTTGAGAATCTCGAGCAGATACGAGGCGTTGAATCCGATTTCGAGTGGATCGCCGTCGTAGGAGATGGTCATCTCCTCCTGCGCCTCACCGAGATCGGGTGTCTGCACGGAGAGCTTGCAGGAACCGCTGGCGAGCGCCATGCGGATACGGTGAGTTTGATCGCTGGCAACGATGCTCATGCGCCGGATCGCCGACGTGAGCGCCGATTTGTCCGCCGTGGCGGACTTGTCGTTTTCGCGCGGAATGACCTGTTCGTAGTTCGGGTACGGTCCTTCGATCAGGCGGGTGTAGATCTGGGTCTTGGACGAGCGGAAGCCCAGGTGGTTTTCGCTCTTGGCTATTTCGATGTCCTCGTCGTCGCGATAGAGGCGGCGGATCTGATCCAGCGCCTTCGGCGGCACGATGAGATCGGCGTGGCCTTTTCCCATGCCGTCGGTCGTGGGGACATCCATCCGGGCGAGCCGGTGCCCGTTGGTCGCGACCATGCGCATCCGCTCGGGGCGCAGTTCCCAGAGCACGCCGTTCAGGATGGGCCGACTCTCTTCGGTGCTCGCCGCAAAGGCGACGTGACCGACAAGCTTCTGCAGGTCGGCCGCGGAGCACTTCCAGCCGCCCTCGAATTTGACCGTGGGAAAGGCGGGAAACTCTTCACGGGGAAGACCGAGGAGGCGGAACTTGGCGCGACCGCATTCGATGGTCACGCGCTGCTCCCCCGAGCTGGTCATGCGAATGGCAGCGCTCGGCAGCTCGCGAACAATTTCGACGAGCTTCTTGGCCGGCAGCGTGATGGCCCCTTCCTGATCGACGGAGGCGGCCACCGTGGTGCTGACGGCGATGTCGAGATCGGTTCCGGATAACCGCAGGCCATCGGCGGTCGCTTCGACCAGGATGTTCGACAGGACGGGCAGCGTCGTTTTGCTCGGTATGCTGGCCGCGACGGCAACGAGCCCTTCCTGGAACTGCTCCCGCGTGATCGTAAACTTCATCCCGCTCCTCGAGGAGGCTAAAGAAACTACTTCCTTCCTAGTATATAGATACTAGTAGTAGCAGTAGGCTCTCTGGAAATGTGGATCATCGGCCGAACATCCATGCTGCCATGACATTGCGAAAAAATTCACTGTGGACCCGGTGTGGAGCGCGGGGACCGGGTGTGTCGCGATCAACCGGTTGTCCTCACTTCCCACATTATCACATGCGCCGAAACGATTAGAGTGCGGACAACTCCTGCCGCGCGAGCTCGATTCGCTCCTTGAAGCCGCGATCACGCGACATCTGGCGCTGAACTTTGTCCACACTGTGAATCACGGTCGAGTGGTCGCGGCCACCGAACGCCTGCCCGATTTCCATCAACTGCATCTGGAGCAGATCACGCGCGAGGTACATGGCGATCTGGCGCGGGACTACGAGCGTCTTGATGCGCGCCTTGGAGCGCAGCTGGTCGGCGGTAACGCCCCAGCGCCGGGCCACGACATCCTGGATCCGGTCGATGCTCGGAAGCGGACGTGAATGGGCGCCGAACGCATCGTCGTTGAGGCGGATCTTGTCCGAGAGCGCCTCGCGCGCGAGCTCGATCGAGACTTCCCGGTGCTTGAGCGACGCGTACAACAGCAATTTGATGATGCAGCCTTCGAGCTCGCGGACGTTGGACCGCACGTGCTCGGCGATGAACCGGAGCACGTCGTCGGGAATGGTGAGCTCGAGGTGGTCCTGCTCCTGCTTCTTCCGCAGGATGGCGATCCGGTGCTCGAGGTCGGGCTGGCCGATATCCGCGACCATGCCCCACTCGAAGCGGCTGACCAGGCGGGCTTCGAGGCCCGGGATCTCCTTGGGCGGACGATCCGAGGTCAGGACGATCTGCTTGTTGCCTTCATAGAGCGTGTTGAAGGTATGGAAGAACTCTTCCTGCGTGGCTTCCTTGCCTTCGAGAAAATGGACATCGTCCACCAGGAAGAGATCGATTTCGTTCCGGTAGCGTCGCCGGAACTCGGGCATGGTCCGCCCGTGAATGCCCTCGATGACTTCGTTGATGAACTGCTCGGCACTGACATAGAGTACGCGGGTCTCGGGGCGGCGCTCGCAGACCTTGTGGGCGATGGCCTGCATGAGGTGCGTCTTGCCGAGTCCGGTGGCGCCGTAAATGAAGAGCGGGTTGTAGGTCTTGCCTGGCGCCTCGGCGGCGGCGTGCGCAGCGGCGGCGGCCAGCTGGTTGGATTTGCCGATCACGAACGTGTCGAAGGTATAGCGCTCGTTGAGCGGCTGAGTACTGGGATTCTGGGTGGTCGGGGCATGTGCCTCGACCGGGGGCGTCACGAAGAAATCCATCTGGGGACGCCGCTGCCGGTCTTCCTGGACTCGGAACACAACCACGGTCGGAGCGCCGACCACGAGCTCGGCAACCTTCGAGAGAAGGCCGGCGTGCTTGGTCTCGTTCCATTTGACCGCGAACTCATCGGGTGCGGCCACGATGAGTCGACCGTCGTCCAAGGCGATGGGCTCGGTCGGTTCGAGCCATGCCCGGCTTATTTTGTCTGGAAGCTGACGATACGCCTCGTCGAGGATGCGCTTCCACGCTTCTTTAGCTGACAGCTGCATGGTACTCGAAAAACGGAAGGAGTTTGCCAAGGGCTGACGATACTACGGGCCGTATGTGGAAAAGTCAACCTTGACCCAACCCACCCGTTCTAGCTAGGTTTTCGGGCTCAAACGGGGGGATTTTTCTCATGAAGCCGTCTTATCGTCCGCGCAATCGGCGCCGCATCAACAAGCACGGGTTCCGCGCGCGGATGGCCACGCGCTGGGGTCGTGAAGTCCTCTCGCGCCGTCGCAAGAAGGGCCGGAAGCGGCTTACGGTCTCCATTCCGTCGAAACACGGAGGGTCCTGACCGCGTCGGAGCGTCTGCGGCGGGCCAACCGGCTCGCGCACGCTTCCGACATTCGGCGGTGCCTTGAGACCGGCCGGCGTCGCCGGACGGAGCATCTGGAGATGATCTGGGTTGACAATGCGACGGGCCACCCGCGGATGGGACTTATCGTTCCGAAGTTCCAGATGACCGCGGTGGCCCGCAATCGTTTGCGGCGCCGCCTGAAGGAAGTGTGGCGGAGAGAAATCCTTGCCGTCCAGCCTGCGTGGGATCTCGTGGTCCGTGCCCGACAGCCCGCCTACGGCGCCAGTTTCTCCCAACTCCGCGTTCAGCTCCTGGCCTGGCGGGACACCGTCGTTCCGACGGCCTGAGTGGCAATCCGTGGCTTCCGTCGCGAATTCGAATGCATCGGAGCCGATGCGCCTGTCTCCGCGCTCCCGCGGGCTGCTCGCGCTCCCGCGGCGTCTCCTCGCCGGGCTGATCCGGCTCTATCAGCTCACGATCTCGCCGGTTCTCCCGCCGAGTTGCCGATTCACTCCGTCATGCTCGCAATATTCTCTGGAAGCCGTGCTGCGCCATGGCGTGCTCAAAGGCGGCTGGCTCGGCGCCCGCCGGTTACTGCGATGTCACCCGTTTCATCCGGGTGGCTTCGATCCCGTTCCCTGAACTGAAGCCGCGCTAATGGACCGTCGCGTCATCTGGGCGCTCGTGCTGATGATGGTCATCGCCATCGTCCCGAGCTTTCTTCTCAAGTCGCCGGTGAAGAATCCTTCCGTCGCCACCGCGGATAGTCTGTCCACGAGCACGACCGTCCCATCGACCGGCGCCGACAGCCAGCCCACGGCGCACGCGGCGCCACCGGTCGCCACCGTACGCGGAGACAGCGCGTCCGGGCTGCGAGCGGAAGACACGGTACACGTTCAGTCGCCGCTCTACGATTACGCCTTCAGCACCCGCGGTGGCCGCCTGATCCAGGTGACGCTGCCGACGTATCGCTCGATGGCGCTCGTGGCACCACCGTCCACGGGAGCGGCCGCACGGCCGGTTCTGCGCGCCTCCGCCGAGCCGCTGCAGATGATCCCCGCCGGCGCTTCGGTCAACGATTTCGTGATGCTGGTCGGGCGCGATTCGATCCGCCTCGACGACTGGGACCTCACGCCTTCGACGAAGCGTCTGAGCGTGAGCGGCCCGAGTTCACTGACTCTGACCGGATCCCGGAATGGTTCCACGGTAGAGCTCACCTATACGTTCAAGCCGGACGATTATCAGATCGGCGTGAAGGGACAGATCCGCGGGATCGGTCCGAACGGAGGCACGCTGCTTGTGGGGATGGGCCACGGTCTCCAGCAGACCGAGGCGGACTCGCTGGCCAACCACAACGAATATGGTGTGGTGACGAAAGCCAACGATACCGACCTCACCCGGTTTTCCAAGCTGACACCAGGCGAGCAGAAGACCTTCACGGGCCCGTTCGAATGGGTCGCGGTCAAGTCCAAATATTTCGTGACCGCACTGCTCGCGCTGGATTCGTCCGCGACCCGGATTTCCGGCGTGACCGCGACGCCGCTCCCCACGCAGGAAAAACATCCGCTTGCCGCCGATGTCCGGCTCAGCCTGCCACTCAACCCCAGTGGCAATTTCGGATACTCCCTCTATGCCGGCCCGATGGAGTATCATCGGCTCAGCCTGATCGGCCACGGATTCGACGACGTGAATCCGTACGGCTGGCCCGGTCTCCGTACGATCATACGGCCGGTGGCGCTCGTCGTCCGGTCGCTGCTGGTCTGGATGCACACCCATCTGTCGCTGCCGTACGGACTGGTGCTGATCTGTTTCGGCATCATGGTGCGGCTGATTCTCTGGCCGCTCAACCAGAAGGCCATGCGTGCGAGCATGGCGATGCAGGCGCTGCAGCCCCAGCTCAAGGTGATTCAGGACCGCTTCAAGGATGAACCGCAGAAGCTGCAGCAGGAGATGTTCAAGCTGTACAAGGAGCACAACGTCAATCCGTTCGGCGGCTGCTGGCCGATGCTGATTCCGATGCCGGTGCTCTTCGCACTGTTCTTCGTCTTCCAGAATACTATCGAGCTCCGGGGCGCTCACTTCCTCTGGCTGCCGGACCTCGCGCAGAAGGATCCCTTCTTTATCCTGCCGGTGGTCATGGGTTTGTCGATGTACGGGCTCAGCAAGGTCGGGCAGATCGGCATGGAGTCGAATCCGCAGATGAAGATGATGCTGTACCTCATGCCCGCCATGATGACGTTCCTCTTCTTCAGCTTTGCGTCCGGACTCAACCTGTATTACACGGTCAGCAATCTCGCGAGCATTCCGCAGCAGTGGCTGCTCGCCAAGGAAAGACTCCGGCGGCAAGCCGCGAACGCGGTGCCCGTCGTCGAAGTGAAGACGAAGAAACAACGAACGTGACGTTCCGGGCACGCCCACCGGGAAAATGCACCACTGTCATCGCCCTCCCGGACCTTCGGGGAGGGCTTCGTGTTTCCGGCTTCTTCCCGTCACCTTACTTTCGTACCATGCTTTCCGATCCTATCGCAGCCCTCGCGACGGCGGCCGGCCGGTCCGCCCTCGCGGTGGTCCGGCTGACTGGAGGCGGTGCCTTCGAGGTGGCGGCGCGAGTCATTGCGGAGTTTCGCCGGAGTCCGGCGCGGGTGAGCCGCCTTGCCGAATTTCGCGACGCGGACGGTGTCATCGATCGCGGATTGTATACCGTGTTCGCAGGCCCGGCGAGTTACACCGGAGAGGATCTCGTCGAATTCTCCTGTCATGGTGGTCTGGTAGCACCGGCTCGCCTCCTGTCGGCCCTGCATGCGGCGGGCGCGAGGCCGGCTCACCCCGGCGAATTTACCCGTCGCGCCGTCATGAACGGAAAGATGGACCTCCTCCAGGCGGAGGCCGTCGGTGATCTCATCGATGCGACCGCGCCGGCGCAGGCACGCTCGGCGCTCCACCAACTCGACGGCGGACTCTCACGCCGGCTGGCGGAAGTGCGGGATGGCCTGATTGAGCTGCAGGCGCTCCTGGGGTATGACGTCGATTTTCCGGAGGAGGATGACGGGCCGGTGGCGCCGGCTCGTATCCAGGCCGCTCTCGAACGCGTCACCGCGCTGGTCGATCGTCTCGTCGCGACGGCCCCGGCTGCGGAGCGGCTCCGTGAAGGAGCGCTCGTCGTACTCGCCGGACCGCCCAATGCCGGCAAGTCGTCGCTTTTCAACGCGCTGCTCGGCGCCGACCGCGCCCTCGTCACCGAAATCGCCGGCACGACGCGGGACGCGATCGAGGTGGCGACCAGTTTTCTCGGATGGCCGGTCCGGCTGGTGGATACGGCGGGTCTCTCCGACACCACCGATCGCATCGACCTCCTCGGCATTGCAGTGAGCCGGCGCTACATCGAAGCCGCGGACCTCGTCCTGCTCTGCTCCGAGTGTGGTGCTGCCGAGCCGAGCCTCGAGGATGTCAGTCAGGATACGAATGTCCTGCGGATCCGCACGAAACGTGATCTGGCGCTTAAGAGCGAGCCCGGACTCACCGTTTCATCGGTGACGGGGGACGGGCTCGATACCGTTCGCTCCGCCGTCGCCGTGCGGATTTTCGGTGACCGCGTGCAGCTGGCGGACCTCGAGCCCGCGCTCACGCGGGCCCGGCATCGCGAGGCGCTGGCGCGCGCTCTGGAGGCGCTCCATGCCATGCGGCCGCTGCTGGGAAAGTCGGGCGACGCGGTGCTCGCCTCGCATCAGGCCCGTGAGGCGTCCCTCGCGCTCGATGAATTAATCGGAACGGTGGATATCGAGCAGGTGCTGGATCGACTTTTTGCGAGTTTCTGCGTCGGGAAGTGAACGCGCGCCGGGTCGTGCACCGATTTCCCGAGGGGATGAGCCATGCGACTGCAGAGTCTACACGTCTATCCCATCAAGTCAGCGGGCGGCTTCACGGTGGACGGCTGGGACGCTGATGAGTTTGGATTGCGATACGACCGCCGCTGGATGCTCATCAGTCCAGACGGTACTTTCATCACGCAGCGCGATCTGCCGGGCATGGCGCTGCTCCGGACCGAGATCGAACTACCGATGCTCACGGTCAACGCGCCCGGTGCATCGACGCTCCGTATTCCCCTGGAACCAGCCGGCGTAGCGGAATTGACGGTCCGAGTGTGGAAGGACCGTTGTGCCGCACTGCTGCCCAGCCCTGAGGCCGATGCCTGGTTCAGCGAAGTGCTGCGCTATCCCTGCCGACTCGCGTATCTGCAGGGCGGGACGCTGCGACCGGTCGATCCATCATACACGAAGGTCCAGCGCCGGGTGAGCTTCGCCGACGCGTTTCCATTTCTCATCATCGGGATGGGCTCCCTCGACGACCTGAACCAGCGCCTGGTGCACCCGGTGCCGATGAACCGGTTTCGCCCGAACCTTGTCGTGAGTGGCGGCGGGCCCTTCGCCGAGGACGGCTGGGAGACCATCCGGATCGGTTCGCTGGAGTTCGATCTCGTGAAGCCGTGCGCGCGTTGCCTGGTTCCTACCACGGACCAGGCGACGGGCATGCGACACGCCCGGCAGGAACCGCTCCGCACGCTCGCGACCTATCGCCGGCAGAAGGGGATGGTGATGTTCGGCCAGAATGCGCTGCATTCGGGACCGGGCCGGCTGAACGCGGGGGACGAAGTCGAGGTACTCGTGGCTCGAAGTGGCGGCGGTGGTTTCCCTGTCTGATTCATCCGGGAGCAACGGTGTCGCCGGGCCCGTCACGATCATCGGATTTCCCTACGATGCGAGCTCCTCCTACCAGCGCGGCGCGGCGGAGGCACCGGCGGCCATCCGACGCGCGCTCTATTGTGATTCGAGCAATCTCTGGACGGAATCGCTGCGGGACGTCGGAGCGATGTTGGTTCAGGATGGCGGCGATCTGGAGTGCGGAGATCCGGCGGCGACGCGCGCGGCGATCGAGGCCGCCATCAGCGCAATCGTGGCGGCGGGCCGCCGCCCGCTTTCACTCGGGGGAGATCACTCGATCACGTATCCGATCATGCGGGCGGTGGGGCGGCGGTGGCCCGGACTCACGCTGCTGCACTTCGATGCGCACCCGGATCTGTACGATGAGCTCGATGGCGACCGCTTCTCTCATGCGTGTCCCTTCGCGCGGATCCTGGAGGAAGGCCTCGTCTCTCGATTGGTGCAAATCGGCATCCGCACCATGAACGCGAAGCAGATGACGCAGGTGGAACGTCATGGCGTCGAGGTGATCCCCATGCGCGACTGGAGGGATGAGCTGGTACTGAGCATCGAGGGCCCGGTCTACGTCTCGCTCGATCTGGACGTGCTGGATCCGGCATTCGCACCGGGGATTTCGCATCCCGAACCCGGCGGCGCATCCGTGCGGCAACTGCTGAACGCGGTGCAGCATTTGGAAGCGCCTATCGTCGGTGCGGATCTGGTGGAATACAATCCCCGAAACGACCTGCGGAACCTCACCGGGATGGTATGCGCGAAGCTGGTGAAGGAGCTGCTGGACCGGATGATGAGGGAGACGGGTGGGAACTGCTAGGGCTTCTTGTGTGATCCGTCACAGAAAGGTTTGGTCTCGGACCGGCCGCAGCCGCACAGCTTCACGATGCCGGGATGCTTGGGGGTTGGCTGAGGGATCTCGTTGCCGTCGGTGTCGCGTATGATGACCGCGCCCTCGATGACGATGGTCCCCTTTTTCTTGTAGACGATCGAGAGCGGACGTTCGGGAAAGTCGGTCACCGGGTGCTCATGCGGTCTGGATTCCACGGGCCTGGGTTTCAGAGGCCGTGAAGTCGGCGGCGGGAGCGCGCAGCGCTGCCGCGATGCCCTGCTGAGAGACCAGGGCTTCCGCCATGCGGTGACCGAGGTAGTATCCCGACCGTTCGGGCAGGACGCGACCGCTCACGAGCCGTGCGGCGGGACTCATTCCTCCGGAGAGATAACGGAGCCGCAGCCCGAGGCCGGCGTGATCGAGATCGGGTTCCACGGCCCGGCGCAGAAATGCCTCGAGCTCGCGCAGGCGGTTGTACTGCCGTCGCGGATAGCCGAAATAGCTGGCGGGATCGAGGCCGGGAGCGATGGCCTGCGAGGCATGGACGGCGACCCCTTCGTTGAGCAGAAGCTCGCGAAGTGTCGCCCGGCTGCCCGTGCTCCAGTAATCGTAGTAACCGCCCTGTTCGTTCACGAGACGGCGGAGCTCGCTGCTGCTGGTGGGAGAGGTGTAGCGCACAGTGTGCGCCAGCTCATGACCGACCCAGAGCGGAATCAGCTCGGGCGACAGGCCCATGCCGAACGTCTCAGGGTTGGCGTGCCCGGTGAAATGCTCGAGACAGATGAACGTGACGCCCCGTCCTCCGACCACCAGCTCGCCGGCATTCGCGGCGCCCATCCCCACCATCAGGTACGTGTCCGTCGGCCGGTCGATCTCGAACAGTTCTTCGGCGCGCGAGACGGCGTCCGCCACCAGCTGACCCACGTCCACCGAATCGATCAGTTCAAGCAGGTCGCGGCGGTCGGCGCGCACCGCGCGTGCGATGACCTCGCGCGCGTGCGGACTCTCAAGGTCGAGGACATAGTTGCGCCAGTACGCCGAGAGGACGGAATAATGAGCTTCGAGGTAGCGCTGGAAGGCGGCATCGGGGTCGCCGGCACGCAGCACGGCGAGAAATTCCGGGATGAGATCGATAAGCACGAGGACAATATCGAAAGTTCGCGACGAGACGCAAGGTGGCAATCCCGATAGTGCGACGGAACTTTCTCCCTCGACTACTTCGCGCGCTCCCCGGTTAGCGCCGCGAGACGCAGTTCGGCCGACTGTACGCGCGTCTTGAGAATGGGATCGTCAGGGGCGCTCGCCATGCTGGCACTGCCCTGGCTCGAGCCCCGGTCCGCGCGACGGATGCTCATCGCCTGCGCGCACTCGTCGAGTTACCGCTCGCTCCGCTCCCGATCTTCCCGGTGCCGATCGTCATCGCCACACACCTGCTGATGCTGGTTCGGCTCTCGACCGGTAGTGCGCGATGAAAATCCTGTTCTGCTGCATGATCATCGCAGTGACGGCATGTCATCCGAAGCCCTCGTCCGGGAGCTCGAGTCCGGATATCCTGCGCGTGACCGTCCAGCAGGTACTGGACTCGGCCGCTCTGGTCGGCGAGACGGTGGCCATCACGGGTCGATGCCTCGCGCCACCGGTGAGCCGGAGTGACTGGCAACTGGAGGATGGCGGAGCCGCCGTCTACGTCTCGGAAGAGTATCCGCCCGACTGCGGTGCCGCGACCGCCGCAAGAAGTGCGGTGACGATTCTCGCGCTGGTGGCACAGGACACCTTGCCCTCGCTCGGCACGCATCCAGGGAGAGTGCGGAGAAATCTGCTGCGGAAATAGTAAAGGCCCCGCCGATCGATGGCGGGGCCTGGTTGTTCTGCGGGTTGTCATCCGCTAGTTCAGATCACGCTGTTTGCGTTTGCTCACCTCGTCGAGGAAGCGGCGCTCCTCGGGAGTCAGGCTTCCCATGCCGTTCGCGCTGATCTTGTCGAGCACCCGGTCCACTTCCGCGGCGACCGGATCATTGGTGGGCCGCTGAATTGGACGCATGGGTGCCGCGCTGTGAGGGTCGGCCTCGCGTGAGGCGGACTGGACCATCACGACCCGCTCGACCTGCCGAGGCTGCGCGACCGGTTTCCGCCGGGAGATCGACTGCAGCCGGAAGAAGATAAATCCGAAAATCAGGCCGCCGATATGCGCCTCGTGGGCCACTCCATCCGGAGCGATCCGCGCCAGCACGAGGTCGATCAATGCCAGCCCTATGACCAGCGTCCGCGCCTTGATGGGGACCGGGATCGGGAACGCGATGATCTCGGCGTTGGGCCAGAACATCGCAAAGGCGAGTGCTACGCCCATGACTGCGCCCGACGCGCCGGCGAAGGGCGAAATATGGAAGTGCAGCAGCGAGAGCGAGAGCGCAAAGACCGCTGCGCCGATGCCGCAGTAGATGTAGTAGAGAATGAAGGCGCGGGAGCCCATCCGAGCTTCTACTGCGGCCCCGAAGACGTACAGGGCCAGCATGTTCGCCGCGAGGTGGAGCAGACCGGCATGCACGAACATGTAGGTGAGGAACGTCCACGGCCGCTGGAGCGCCTCGGTCGGGGCGAAGCTGACGAAGTCGGCGAATCTGTCGGAGGTCAGAACGGTGGACATGAGCAGCAGCACGAACGCGTTGGCCGCTATAAGGCGGCCCACCCAGGGGGTGACGCGGGGGAAGGAAAAGCTGCTCATGAAGTTATCTCTTTCAAACTCTTTGACTCTAGGTGCTTGGCGTTTGTTCCCGGTGGCCCGGTATTCGTGCCGTACGGCAGATTCGGTCGCAAAGTGCCGCAAAGTCGATGCCCGCCGCCCGGGCAGCCTGTGGCAGCAGGCTCATGGCGGTCATTCCCGGCAGCGTATTAGCCTCTAAACAGGAGAATCGTCCCTCCGCTGTCAAGCGAAAGTCCACTCTTGAATACCCCCCCAGCTTGAGGGAGTCGTGCGCCAGCACGGCCAGTCGCCCGCACTCGGCCGCAATTGCCGGGGGCAGGTCCGCCGGGAAGATCTCCTGGGACATACCCGGCGTGTACTTGCACTCGTAATCGAAGATTTCATGCTTGGGGATGATTTCACCCACCGGAAGCGCACGCCCCTCGAGCACTCCGACCGTCAGCTCCCGGCCAGGCACGAAGGCTTCGACCATGATCTCGTCATCGTACTTTCCCGCGAGGGCAACCGCCGCGTCGAACTCCTCCGGTTTGCGGACGACGCTCAGCCCGACCGTCGACCCCTGCTTCGAGGGCTTTACTACCAGTGGCCAGCCGAGGCGACGCCCGGCGTCCGCGGCCGAAATCGGGGTCATGGCCCAGTCCACGGTGGGAACGCCCCGCATCCGGAACAGCTGTTTCGAGATATCCTTGTCCATCGCGAGCGCGCTGCCGAGGGGCCCGCTCCCCGTGTAAGGAATTTCGAGCACTTCAAGGAGCGATTGCAGCGTCCCGTCCTCCCCGCGTCCTCCGTGGAGCGCGAGGAAGAGCACCTCGGTCTGGCGGATTTCGGGTAATGCACCGAGGGTCGTCAGCAGAAACGTGCGTTCCTCGTCGCGCAGCGTCTCGACAGCCGGCGGTGTCGTTCCCACGCCAGCGGGCAGCAGGGAACCCTCGGCCGACTCGGCCACCGAGCCACGGACCGTGTCGACGACGCTGACCCTGTGCCCCGCACTCCGAAGCGCGGCGATGACCTGCACCGCCGACGCCAGCGCCACATCCCGCTCCGCCGACGCGCCGCCAGTAAGAACCGTGACCCGCACTACCGTGCGGCTCCGGAAGGGGAATTGGCCGCAGACGAACGCAGACGAGATGTGATCACCTTGCGACTATGGGAGAAAGCCATTCGTTTCAGCTGGGGTTCGGGCCCGAAGTTGAACAAGAGACCGATCTCGATGGAAGTGGACCGCAAGCTATTCAGAAGTTGCGCGGCATGAACACTCTCGAGGTACCGTGCTGCCTTGAGCTCAAGAATAACTGTGTCCGCGATCAGGATGTCTGCTCGAAAGTGACCGATTCGCTCACTGCGAAACCATACATCGAGCGGCGCCTGCCGTCTGAACGGAATGCTCGCCTGACGAAGTATTACCGATACAGCGCTTTCGTAAACTGACTCCAGGAATCCGTAGCCTAATTCTCTGTACACTGAGAAACAGGCGGCGATGATCTGGCTGGTCAACTGCTCATGCGTATGATCCGGCCGGAAACGCAATTGTGCCGCATCCGTCTGAGGGAAATCACATAGAAATGCCCTCCGGCATCGGGCGTCCTCATTCGTACGCAGCAGGCACCCAAATCCCTCGATCCAACACCGCTCGTCGGCCCAATCCTGCCTCGATACACGCAGCCCCCCGTAGAACGGAGCCCTCTGCGTTCATCTGCGGCCACTCCACCAGCACGACTAGCGGCTCCCGATCAGCTGCTGCAGCACGTCGTAGCGGCTCACGATGCCGACCAGGACGCCGTCCTTCTGTACCAGCGCCGCCGGGCTCTCGCGGGTGAGCATCGGCGCCAGGCGGTCGGTCGGAAACTGCGCATCCACCACGGGGAACGGCGCATCCATCACCTCGCGCACCGGACGGTCGAGCAGAGTCGGTTGCGCGAGCGCGCGCGTCATCAGCGTGCCCTCGGTCAGCCCCCCGAGGGACTTGCCATCCTCGACGACGGGAATCTGGCTCACACCCCAGGTACTCATCAGGTTGAGCGCCTGGCGGACGGCCGTCGCAGGCGCCACGCTCACCAGCATAGGTGCATTGGAGGCGCGCCGGGACAGCAGCTGCTCGACAGTGATCCTCGGCGTGTCGAGTAGCTGGTTCTCCTGCATCCATTCGTCGTTGAACAGCTTCGAGAGATAGCGCTCGCCGGTGTCGCAAAGGATCGTGACCACCAGCGCCGCGGGATCATCGAGCTCGCGCGCGATTTCGAGCGCCAGCGCCACGTTGAGCCCGGCGGATCCACCGACCAGCATGCCCTCCTCACGTGCGAGGCGCCGGGCCATGGCAAACGAGTCGCGATCGGAGATCTGCCGGAACTCGTCGATCTGATCGAACCAGACGGTCGTCGGCACCTTGTCGCCCCCGATACCCTCGACCTTGTATGGGTGACCCTCACCGAGCGTCTTCGTGCGACTGTATCCGGTGTACAGCGATCCCTGCGGATCTCCCGCGATGATCCGGATGGCGGGGTTCTTCTCCTTCAGATATTTCCCCGCACCGCTGATGGTGCCGCCGGTTCCCGCGCCCGCGACCAGGTGGGTGATCTTCCCTTCAGTCTGGGTCCAGAGTTCGGGGCCGGTCGTCGCGTAGTGGGCCTCGGGGTTCACCTGGTTGTAGAACTGATTGGCGAGCACCGCGCCCGGCGTATCATGGACGATCTGCTTCGCCTTCATCACGTAGTTGTCGGGATGATCCGGCGGAACGGCCGTCGGCGTGATCACCACCTCGGCGCCGTACGCCTTGAGCAGGCGCACCTTTTCCTGCGACATCTTGTCGGGCATCGTGAAAACGCAGCGGTAACCCTTGAGCGCTGCCGCGATCGCGAGGCCGACACCGGTGTTGCCCGAGGTGCCCTCCACGATCGTGCCCCCCGGCTTAAGCTCCCCGCGTCGCTCCGCATCCTCGATGATCGCGAGGCCGATCCGGTCCTTCACCGAGCCGCCGGGGTTCGCGTACTCCGCCTTGCCGAACACCGGTGTTCGGATGCCGCTGCCGACTCGACCCAGCCGGATGAGCGGTGTCCACCCGATGGTGTCGAGCACGGAATCGTACGGCTTGAGGTGCGGGGGTGTCACGGGCTGGTCCCTCCCCGCTGGGGGTGTCTGAACTGCACGGGTTGCAGAAACGCAGTGGCCACCGGTGTTCCGTTGCGGAGCGCCGGCGCGAACTTGAGCTTTGGCGCCGCACGAACGGCGGCCGAATCGAGTACCGGATATCCGCTCGATTCGGCGACGCGGGTGGAATCCTCCACGAGATGGCCGTCCGTGTCGCTGTACAGCCGGAGAATCACGTTGCCCTCGATTCCCTGGTCGAAAAACGCCGCCGGATATTCCACCGGGGATTCCGCGTTCACCGCGATCGGTGGCTCGTCTCGACGGTCAGCAGGCAAATTGGCGGGGAGCTTCATCGTCCCATCGGGACGGCTGCACGCCGAGCACAGGACAATCGCGATCGATGGCGCGAGACTCGCCTTCCGCCACCAGGCGCGGGGAATCATGAGTTTCGATCTTGGGCGGGGCGTGACTTGCCTGGGTCCGTCCTGGCACTCGGCGAGCGCGCCTGGGCTTTCAGTTCCGCGAGGCGGTTGAGCGCCTCGAGTGGCGTCATGCTGTTCAAGTCGAGCGCTTCAAGCTCACCGAGCACCGGATGCGGCGGCGCCGACTCCATGAAGAGTGGAAGCTGGCCTGGATCCGGCTCCGTCACGGCGCCGGGCATCACGCGGTGATCGCCCTCGAGCGTCCGGAGCACCTCTTTGGCGCGCCCGATGATCTCGCCCGGCAGTCCCGCCAGCTGCGCGACGTGGATGCCGTACGATCGGTCGGTGCCTCCGGCCTCGAGCCGGTGGAGAAAGACGACGGTGTCTCCCGATTCGCGCACCGCAACGTTGAAATTCCGTGCGTGCTGCAGCCGCTCAGGCAGCTGCATGAGCTCGTGATAGTGGGTCGCGAACATGGTCTTGCAGCCGACACGATCGTGCAGATGTTCCGTCACGGCCCACGCGATCGCAACACCGTCGTACGTCGAGGTGCCCCGGCCGATTTCATCCAGCAGCACCAGACTCCGCGCGGTCGCGTTGTGGAGAATCGCGCTCGTCTCGCTCATTTCCACCATGAACGTCGACTGTCCGCGCGCGAGGTTGTCGCTCGCGCCCACCCGCGTGAAGAGGCGGTCCGCGACCCCCACTTCCGCCATGGCCGCCGGTACGAAGGATCCCATCTGGGCCATGAGGACACACAGCCCGATCTGCCGGAGAATCGTCGACTTGCCGGCCATGTTCGGTCCGGTGACGAGAAGCACCCGTTCGGCGGGACTGAAACTCACGTCGTTTGGAATAAAGGATTCCCGCGCCATCAGCCGCTCGATCACCGGGTGACGACATTGGCGCAGCACCAGGTCGAACCCGTCCGTGACCACCGGCCGGACATAGCGGCCGGTGCTCGCGCGTTCCGCCAGGCCGGCCCAGGCGTCGAGCCGCGCCAGCGCGCGCGCCGTCAGCTGCACCCGCGCGGTCGCGGAAGCGATCCGCCCTCGCAATACCGCAAACAGCTCCGCCTCGCGAATACCCATCTTCTCTTCGGCGCCGAGGACTCTGGCCTCGTACTCCTTGAGCTCGGGCGTCACATAGCGTTCGGCACCCGTCAGCGTCTGCCGTCGCTCGTAGTCCGCCGGCACTCGGCCGCTGTGCGCGTGCGTGACCTCGAGATAATATCCGAAGACCCGGTTGTATCCGACCTTGAGCGACGAGATCCCGGTGCGCTCGCGCTCCCGCTGCTGCAGCGTCGCGATATACTGCTTGCCCCCGTCCCTTAATGAGCGGAGCTCGTCGAGCACGGCATCATATCCGGGGCGAATGACCTCTCCTTCCGCGAGCGAGACCGGCAGCCGCTCGGCAAGACCCGCGGTCAGCTCCGCGGCGAGATCCGCCAGCAGGTCGAACTCCTCGATCACCTCGGCGAGCGACGCGCTCCGCTCCCGGCCGCCGAGTCCGGTGAGCGACTCGAGTACGTCCGGCAGCCGGTGAAAGGAATCGCGCAACGCGCCGAGCTCCCGCGGTGTCGCTCGTCCCGCCGCCGCCCGGCCGGCGAGCCGCTCGAGATCTCGTACGCCATCGAGCGACTCCCGAATGCGGGAGCGTCCCCGGCCGTCGTCGACGAGCACCTCGACCGCGTCGAGACGACTATTGATCTTCTCGACATCGCGAAGCGGTGAGAGCACCCAGCGCCGAAGGAGCCGCGAGCCCATGGGGGTCATCGTGGCGTCGAGTACCTCGAGCAACGTGGTATCCCGCGCCCCGGCACGAAGCGGTTCGACGAGCTCGAGGTTCCGGCGGGTCATGTCGTCGAGCCAGAGGTGCTGTTCGGATCGGCGTACGACGGGCCGCGTCAGGTGCGGCAGACCAGATGGCTGCAGTTCGGAGAGATAGCGGAGCAGCGCCCCTGCGGCACTGAGCGCCGGCGCGTCCTCAGGGCCGAAGCCGAGGCCGTCGAGTGAGGCGAGCGAGAAACGTCGGGCGATTTCGGTCCGAGCAAGCTCCGCGTCGAACTCCCAGCGCTCGCGCGAAGTTCGGAGGATACCATCCTCGAGTCGGAGCACGCACTCCGCCGGGGCCACGACTTCCGCGGGCGCGAGCCGCGCCAGCGCTTCCCCGGCCGCGGCGGCGGCCACGGTCTCGAGGAGGAATTCGCCGGTGCTGAGATCCACCGCTGCAATGCCGGCGAATGGCGCTCCGGCATCCTGCCAGATCGCGGCGAGAAAGTTGTTTCTTGCACCCGGCAGACAATTTTCGTCGAGGACCGCGCCGGGCGTGATGGTCTCGATGACCTCCCGGCGCACCAGGCCCTTTGCCAGCTTGGGGTCTTCCACCTGCTCGCAGATGGCGACGCGATGTCCGCCCGCGATGAGCTGGCGCAGGTAGTCGGCCGCCGCCTTAACGGGGACACCGGCGAGCGGAACTCCGTCTCCCCGCGCGGTCAGCGTAATGTTGAGAAGGCGCGACGCGATCTGGGCGTCTTCGAAGAACATCTCGTAGAAATCGCCCATCCGGAAAAAAAGAATGGAATCCCGATGGCGGGACTTGATCTCCCGGTACTGCTGAATCAGAGGAGTGCCGGCCCCCTCGGCGACGTGCTCGGTCACGATTCCGGCACGACGTAGGGCGATCCGCCGACTTTGCTCTTGATCGTCGCGGCCTGGGCCTGCGCGGCGGTGCGATCCGCAAAATGACCGACGCGGACCTTGAGGAGCTTCGCCTCGTGCATCACGTGCGCGGGGAACCCGGCGCTTTTGAGCGACGCAACCAGCTTGTCCGCCGCCGCCTGAGTTTTCACCGCGCCGACCTGGACCGCGAACCCGGGTCCCGCGTGCCGTGCGGTGGAATCCGCCTTCGGAGCTCGGCTCGAATCCGTCCGCGTGGTGTCCGCCAGCTGCAAGGCTTCCGGTGTACAGCGGCCGGAAAAGAAATTGAGCTGATTCTGCAGCTCAACGTTGTCCCCCGCGTGACTCATTCCGTCGTTGACCCAGCGGCAGGCTTCGACCGGCTGCTTGAGCTCGAAATACGAGCGAGCGCCCCAATATGCGGCCTGACCGATCAACGGACTCGACGGGTAGTCGGAGCGGATCCGGTCGACGTCGTGCGCTGCGGCGGCGGCGTTGCCCGCCGCGAAATCGAGCATGCTCAACCGCAGCAGCGCGTGGTCCGCCCACGCCGAACTGCCGAACTCTACGGCAACGCGAGAATATTGCCGGCGCATCTCATCCACGCTGCCGGACACCAGTCCCGCCGTATACAGCACCTGGGGATAGAGCGAGTCTGTCGCCGGCGTCGCGGCGAGAATCCGGGCTACCGCGGCGCGCGCGGAATCGCTCTGACCGTCCTGCGCGAGGCGCACGGCGTCTCCCAGCCGAGGATCGTCCTGGGCGCGGAGAAGCTGCGCGGGCAGCAGCAGCGCGAGCAGGAGGAACAGTCCTCGCCTCGCGAACGCCTCCGCCGAGCGATTCGCGAACGTGCGAGCGAAACTCCCGGTCTTCGCTTCATCTATTCCACACCGGATCATGCGGCCTCCAGCTTTTTCACGTTCAGATACAGAATCACGTCGGTGAGCACATCCCGGTCATCCGAGATGCGGGTGTTCTTGAGCGTCTGATCGGCCGAGAGAAGAACCTCGAATCCTTCGCGGATCCGTGGCATCGGCCAGCTCTCCGCCCACCGCGCCCAGGAGGGCGCTTCGCGAGAGGCGCCTCCGAGCCCGTAGACGAAGTTGCGTTTCAGATGATTCGTGATCGTGGTGACGAGTGCGCCGCCCCGGACCCGGCGGTCGAAATGCGATCGGGCGAGACCGACTCCTGCGAGGGTCGTCCCGAGCAGGCTGACCAGGCTGACCCCCGTCACGCGCGGCTGATCGAGCACAGGGCCGAGCAGCCTGATCGCCCGCGCGGTTTCTCCGGAGAAGACCAGATCGCGCCAGTCCAGCGGCGTCTCCCCATGGCGGATCCCTACCAGCTCTCCGATGCGATCACGCGAGATGGAGGCGCCGCCGGTAAGGCTGGAGAGCTTTTCCAACTCGGTGCGGAGTGCCCCCATGTTGTGGTGCACCACCACAGCCAGGTGCTCCGCCGCACCCGGTTCGAACTTGATGCCCATTCGCTCGGCGTGAAGTGTTGCCCACTTCGCGACGCGATCGGGAGCGAGCGTCTTGAAGTCGACCGAGACGGAGGCACGTTCGATTTCGGGATCGACGGCGTCTCCGGCCTTGTCCTTGTCCCGATCCGGGGCGCTCTGGATCAGTATCAGCACGGTTTCAGCCGATGGCCGCGCGAGATACTTGAGCAGGACCGCCCGACAGGACGGCTTCTTCTTCCAGGCTTCGACGCCCCGAATCAGGACGACTCGGCGGCCAGCCATCATGGGGAGCGTGTTGACGAGTGCGTCGAGAGATTCGGGGTCGAGTTGAGCCGCATCGCGCTGGTCGAAATTGAAGTCTCGCCAGGCGGTCTCGAGCGTCCGGTCCAGAATGCTCCGGGCGATCTCTTCCTTGAGGATATCCTCGGCGCCGTGGAGATAGTAAACCGGCGCCACGTCGCTGTCCTGCAGTGCGCGACGCAGATTGTCGTACGATTGGCTTCCCATCAGGGAATTGTACCGCGGAGCGGGAGACGCCGAAAGCGCTCCCGGGAAGCTTACCGGCTGGCTTCGAAGGCGACGAACGGGGGCGCGCCCATGGCCCGCGGGTGCGCCAGCAGCAACGGCTCCTCGGCGGCGGCAGCCGGAGTCACGACCGGGTGATGGCGGGTCGCGACACCGACCAGGAGGAGCAGCAGGAACATCATGGCCGTCACGGAAATCGGAGCGACACGGGGCGGCAGGGGATCTTCGACGTACTCGTAGGCCGCCCGAGCGAGCCGTTCCTGGAGGCGGCGTTCGAAATCGGGGGAAGGGACAATGCTTTCGTCCCTGAGGATTTCGACCCCGAACCGGACTGCGCGGTCATGCGCCCGGCAGATCCCGCACTCTTCCATGTGGTCTTCCATGGAAGCGGCAAGAATCGGGTCGGTCGTATCCCGGTATTCGGAGTAGAGCTGGAGGAATTCGCGACAGCGTATGCGCATATGTCTAGTTGAGAAGCGTATGCGCATAATACACCGATCGGACGCAGAGGTGCCAGAGGCACCCCCGCGGCCGGCCGGGTCAGCAGATTGTCCGTCTATATATAGAAAGCGGGGACCTAGGCCACGCTAGTCCAGAAAGGGGCCAATGATCTCCGCGAAGCTGTGCCGCGCGCGATTCAGGCGGCTCTTAACAGTGCCGAGATTGCAATGCATGATGTCCGCAATCTCTTCATAGCTCTTGCCCTCGAGCTCGCGCAGCACGAACACCTCTCGGTGATGATGCGAAAGCCGGGCAACGCTGCTGTCCACGAGTTCCTTGAGGTGCCGATTGAGATACATGTCGTCCGGGCGGCTCGAGGTATCCTCGAACTGGAGGGGACGGGTATCCTCCTCGCCGCGCGAGCGGATCGACTGGTACAGCACGAGGGGGCTTCGGCTCCGGTTGCGAAGCTCATTCTTCGCAAGATTTGACGCGATGGTATAGATCCAGGTCGAGAACTTCTTGGTCTGATCGAACCGGTGCAAATGCCGATGCACTCGGATAAAGGCTTCCTGCACAAGGTCTTCCGCACGCTCGCGGTCACCGATCATCCGGTAGACGAAATTCAGCAGCCGAGTCTGATACCGAGAGACAAGTTTCGGGAACGCCTGCGGATCGCCATTCAGATGGGCAGAGATCAGGCCCGCAACTTCACCGTTTCCGTCGACAACGGCCTTGACCGGAGTCCGGAGGGAAGACGCTTCGGTTGTAGCCTGGATTTCCGTGAGAGTGTCCACTTCCGACTCCTTGGCCCGCCAAGGCGGGGCCGTCCAAAGCAGCCTGCTTATGTGAAAGACTGGAGGCAAATCACTCACAGTCTAGGGATTTAGAACCTCGTCAGCTGTCCTCCGCCGACGCCCTCTACGCTTCAGCTGTGGTTCCATCCTGAGGAACCGCTCAGGGAACTCGTCCAACCAACGGGAGCGAAGATATAGTCTAAGTGGTAAAACATCGTGAAAGTGCGAGGCCTGCGATGGTTTTTCCATCAGAAATTTCTCCGGAGTTGAGCATTTTCAGAATTTCAGACCACCTAACCTCATGTATTTCAAGGAATTCATCGACCTCACGAGCGGAAGGCCCCTGCCGGAGTCCCGTCGCCGCGAAGAGGTGGATTCGCTCGTCGGTGAAGCCTGGAGTCGTGAAAATCGTGCTCAGTCTCGTCATTTTCTCGGCGCGCATCCCCGTTTCCTCGGCCAACTCGCGTTCCGCACACCGTTCTGGAGTCTCCCCGGCGTCGAGTCGGCCGGCTGGTATCTCCCAGATATAACCCTGGGCCGCGTGGCGGAACTGCCTGATGAGAAGGATGCGTGGATCGGAATCCGTGACTGGATCGAGGAACGGCACGACTGCGGAGGCGCCAGGATGCCGGATCATTTCGAGCTGACCGGTTGATCCATCGGGAAATGAGACGGTATCGACGTCCAGATGAATGATGCGTCCGGTGTAGCGACGTTCAGTCTGGAGTAGCGCCATGGCAGATAGCTGCGGTGAAGGGGCTGGCTCGAGGAAGCGAGTGACAGAACGAAATTGACGAGACGATGGATCGTCCTCTTTCGGATCGCGCTGCTTGACGAAGTCTGAGGCCGGAGGAAGAACCAACATGCGACCGCTCCGGCCAATTCACAAGACGCCGCGCGACGAGCGATGGACAAGGCGCACGTTCCACACGTTCATTGGCGCGCGAGGAATTCTTTCAGCCAGGTGACCGGCACCTTGAGCGCCTCGCCCGCGAGGTACGGCAGTTCCCGCCGATAACTTCCGGAGATCGGGCTGGAGCGAGTAGGCGAAGTGTACGCCTCGAGGCGGAGAATGCGCGCTTCGGAACGCAGCCGGCACATGTGAAATGGATCGCTGACGAGAAGGACGCTCCGCATTGAGTGGGCGCTGTCGCTCCGGACCCAGAGTGCCACCGCCAGCATGGAGGCTTCGGTGGAGCGTCCCGCCGGAAGCACAACGATGGCCGAATCGGGCAGGGCTCGAGACAGGAGATAGCGTCGCTCGACCGCGGCTTCGCTGTCGTGATCACCGGCTCCGGTCCCGCCCGTCACCAGGACCCGGGGCGCCAGACGCGCGCGGAAGAGCGAGACCGCGTGATCGAGACGGGCGCGGAGCACGGGCGATGGACGGCCATTGTACTGGGCTGCACCGAGGACGACGATTGCGCCAACCGGCCGGCGCTGATCGTCACGACTCACCCGGATCACGGCGATGAACGCGATGAAGTAGATGATCACCGCGATGGTGAGCACTGCTCCGAGGAGCGCGCGGAAACGGACAATGTGGCGGGGCACTACGAAAGATAATGCTCGACGTTCAGCCGGATCGTCGCGTCAGAGATCGAATCCCTGTCCGAGCTTCGGGATCACCACCTGGGTGATGCCCTCTTGATGCAGAATTTCCGCCATCCCCTTTGCCGCCGCATCTTCACCATGCACGACGAAGGCGCGATGCACTGGCCCGTGAATGCGCCGGACCCAGTCCCGCAATTCGGTCCGGTCCGCGTGGGCCGAGTAACCGCCGATCGTCTCCACCTCGGCCCGGCGCTCGTACTCCTCGCCGAGAATCTTCACGGTGCGAGGTCTGTCCTGCAGTCGCCTCCCGAGGGTATGCTCCGCCTGAAATCCGACGAAGAGCACAAGGCTGTGGGAGTCTCCGATGTGATGCGCGAGGTGATGAAGAATGCGGCCCGACTCGAGCATGCCGGCCGCGGCGATGATCACCGCGGGTCCATGCGTGGCATTGAGCGCCTTCGAGGCCGATACACTCCGCACGTAGTGCAGCAGCGGAAAATCGAAGATCTCTGGCGTCTCCTGGATCAGCTGCTCTCCCTTATCGAAGATCTCCGGGTGCATGCGGAAGACGTCGGTCGCATTTACCGCCAGCGGACTGTCTACATAGATCGGAATGGTGGGAATCTCGCCGCGCCGGTGCAGGGCGTGGAGACTGTAGACCAGCTCCTGGGTCCGCCCCACCGCGAATGCGGGAATGAGCAGCTTGCCGCCGCGCGCGGCGACGCGCCGGACGATCTCACCGAGCTGCCGCTCGGAATCCGCCACCGTCTCGTGGTCCCGGTCGCCATAGGTGGATTCGATGATGAGCGTATCGATCGGACCGGTCGGCGGATCGGGATCACGGATGATGGGAAGCCCGGCGCGCCCGATATCGCCTGAGAAGACCAGGCGGTGTCCGGCGCCTTCGGTGCATCGCAGATCGACCGATGCGGAGCCGAGGATGTGGCCGGCGTCGGTGAATTCGAAGGCGAGGTGCTTCCGGAGATGATGGAGCCGCCGGTAAGGCTGACCGACCATGAGCTGCTGCACCGCGGCGGCATCGGTCTGGTCGTAGAGCGGCTCGCTCTCGGGTCCGGCCTTCCCGCGCCGCCGGAGATACTTGGCGTCCGACATCTGGATGTTGGCCGAATCGGCGAGCATCAGGGCGCAGAGATCTCTGGTGGCCGGCGTGGAGAGAATAGGGCCGTGGAATCCGTGGCGCACGAGAAGCGGCAGCCGTCCCGAGTGATCGATATGGGCGTGACTCAGAATCACCGCATCCACGCGCCGTGGATCGATCGGGAGAGTTGCGTTGAGGGTGTGACTATCCGCGCGCCGGCCTTGAAAAAGTCCCGCGTCGAGGAGAATCCGCGCGCCGGCGGCTTCGACCAGATGCATCGAGCCGGTGACGGTGCCCGCGGCGCCGTGGAAGGTGAGGCGAAGAGGCATTAACGGTGGTGAGCGGTGAGGAGTGAGGGGTGAGCGGGAGGAAGGCTGGGGCTCTGCGTCATCGTTCTTCTACCGAGTGCCGAACAGGCGATCGCCGGCGTCGCCCAGGCCGGGAAGAATGTACCCGTGTTCGTTGAGCTCGCGGTCGAGCGCGGCGGTGAAAATCGGCACGTCCGGATGACCATCGAGCATCCGGCGCACCCCCTCCGGCGCGGCGACGATGCAGAGAAAACGAATGCGCGTGGCGCCCGCCGTCTTGAGAGTCGTCACCGCGGAAACGGCGGACCCGCCGGTCGCGAGCATCGGATCGAGAATGAAGTAATCGCGCTCGCGCTCGTCGCCGGGGAGGCGCGAGTAGTAGCTCACGGGCTCGAGGGAGACGTGGTCCCGGGAGAGCCCGATGTGCCCGACACGGGCAGTGGGGATCAGTTGCGACACTCCGTCCACCATGCCGAGGCCAGCGCGCAGAATCGGGACGAGAGTGAGCATCTTGTGGGAGACCTGTCGTCCGGTCATGTGCTCCATGGGCGTGTCGATTTCCAGCGGCTCGGTGGGCAGGTCGCCGGTCACTTCGTAGGCCATGAGCATGGCGATCTCGCTCACGAGCTGCTTGAAGTCACGGGTGCCGGTGTTGCGGTCCCGGAGCAGGGTGAGCTTGTGCTGAATCAGCGGGTGAGAAATGACGGTGAGGTTGGGGAAGGGGCTTGGGGGCATGGGGGAAAATAGAGGGGGGTAGGGGTTAGGTGTTAGGTGGTAGGTGGCAGGTCGTATGAGAGGAGCTGGGGGTCCTTCGGGTGGCGGGATTCTCCAAAGCGGTGTGGATTGGGGTTTTGGCGTGATGGTACCTTGGCCCGAGGACGCTCTTTCCTTATATTCCGCCCCCTTCGGCCAGGTAGCTCAGTTGGTAGAGCAGCGGACTGAAAATCCGCGTGTCGGGGGTTCAATTCCCTCTCTGGCCACTCCGCTCGGAAGAGTTCAAGTATTCGCCGTACTCC
>JBDUEA010000006.1:0-42580 GCA_040002695.1 Gemmatimonadota bacterium
GCCTGGCGCTGGCGGCCGAGAAGCTGATGGGAATCGAGATCACGGAGCGCTGCCGGGTCTTGCGGGTCATCGCCTGCGAGATGAGCCGCATCATCTCGCACCTCGTCTGGCTCGGCACCACCGGCATCGACCTCGGCGCATTCACTCCCTTTCTCTGGTCCTTCCAGCAGCGCGAGCGGATCTACAATCTCCAGGAATCCTGGACCGGCGCGCGACTCACCACCAGCCTGACGCGCGTCGGCGGCATGATGGCGGACATCCCCGATGGCTGGGAGGCAGGCCTCCGCGACTTCTGCCGCACCTTTCCGCAGACGCTGACCGAAGTGGACGCGATGTTCACGCGGAATGCCATCTGGTGCGGGCGCACCCAGGGCGTGGGGACTCTCACCGCCGACGAAGCGATCAACTTCTCGCTCTCCGGCCCGATGCTCCGCGCGAGCGGTGTGGATTACGACGTACGGAAGGACCGTCCCTATCTGGGCTACGAGACGTACGACTTCGATGTGCCGGTCGGAGAGCATGGTGACATCTACGATCGCTATCGCGTGCGCCTCGAGGAGATGTGGCAGTCCACCCGGATTCTCGAGCAGGCGCTCGACCGGCTCAAGCCCGGGCCGATCAACGTCAGCGACCCGCGCGTGATTCTTCCGCCCAAGAGCCGCGCGATGAGCGACATGGAAGCGATGATCTTCCACTTCAAGCAAGTCATGGAAGGCGTCCCGGCGCCGGTCGGCGAGGCGTACCTCGGTATCGAAAACCCGAAGGGCGAACTGGGCTACTACTTCGTCTCGGACGGCACCGCCAAGCCGGTGCGCTGGCGGATCCGTCCTCCTTCACTGATCAATCTGGCCAGCCTGCCCAAGATGTGCGAAGGCGCGCTGCTGTCGGACGTCATCGCGATCAACGCCAGCGTGGACATCGTCATGGGAGAGATCGACCGATGACCGACAAGGCAGCACCCGGCTCCATGATCCACCACGAGACCGCGCCACATGAACCGGTCTTCGTCGGCCCCGTCCTCGCGAAGCTCGAGCAGCTCTTCGACAAATATCCGACGAAGCAGGCCTGTCTGCTTCCGGCGCTCTGGATGGTGCAGGAAGCCCGCGGCTGGATTTCCGAGCAGTCGATCGCGGAGACCGGCCAGGTGCTCGGCCTTACGCCGGCCTTTGTAAAGGGCGTGGTCACCTTCTACACGATGTATCACACGCACCCGGTCGGCCGTCACTTCATCCAGGTCTGCACCACCTCGCCCTGCAATATCTGCGGCGCGGAGGACGTGGTGCAGTCGGTTCTCAAGGAGACCGGGTGCGGCGAACTGGGAACCACCAGTCCGGATGGACGCTTCACCGTGATCGAGGTGGAATGCCTCGGCGCGTGCGGCTTCCCGACTCCGCTGCTGATCAACGACGATTTCATTGAGAACGTGACGCCGGAACGCGTGCCGGGCCTGCTCCAGGGGTACAAGTAATGGGTTATCCGCATCCGAGTCATCCGAAGGAAACCGTCGTCCTCTCGAAATACTTCGGGGACGTTGCCGCGCGCACCTTCGATGGGTGGGTGAAGCGTGGCGGCTATGAGGGCCTGAAGAAGGCGCTCGCGATGACGCCCGAAGCGATCATCGAAGAGATGAAGGCGTCGGGCCTTCGGGGCCGCGGCGGCGCGGGCTTCCCGACCGGCCTCAAGTGGTCCTTCATGCCGAAGGGTGACGGCAAGCCGCACTATCTCATCTGCAACGCAGACGAATCCGAGCCGGGCACGTTCAAGGATCGCGAGATCATGCGGTGGACGCCGCACGGCCTCATTGAGGGCTGCGCGATCGCCGCGTACGCCATCGGCGCAGAGCGCTGCTACATCTATATCCGCGGGGAGTTCACCGAGCCGTGGTCCGTGATGACCAGGGCCGTCGAGGAGGCGTACGCGAACGGCGCCCTCGGCGCGAATTCCTTCGGCAGCGGCAAGCGCATCGACATGGTGCTGCACCGCGGGGCAGGGGCGTACATCTGCGGTGAAGAGACCGCGATGATGAACTCCCTCGAGGGGAAGCGCGGCAATCCGCGCATCAAGCCGCCCTTTCCGGCTCAGGCCGGTCTCTTCGGCATGCCCACGACGATCAACAACGTCGAAACATTAAGCGTGGCGCCGTACATCCTGATGAAGGGCGCCGCCTGGTACAAGGCGCTCTGCCTCGGGAACCCGAAGAGCACCGGTACCAAGCTGATCTCGGTCTGCGGACACGTGCAGCGTCCGGGCAATTACGAGATCACCATGGGCACCAAGATGACGGACCTGATCGACATGTGTGGCGGGATGCGCCCGGGCCGCACGCTCAAGGCGGTGATTCCGGGCGGATCATCGGTGCCGATCATGAACGTGCAGGAAGTGAACGGCTGCATCATGGACTACGAGGGAATCGTGGCGGCGGGCTCCATGCTCGGCTCCGGCGGCATGATCGTGATGGACGACAGCACCGATCTCGTCTACCAGATCATGCGCCTTGCCAAGTTCTACGCGCACGAGAGCTGCGCCCAGTGTACCCAGTGCCGCGAAGGCACGGCGTGGACCACCCGGATTCTCGAACGCATTCTCGCCGGCAAGGGCAAGCCGGAAGATCTCGAGCTGCTGATGGACCTGGCGGACAACATGACCGGGAAGACCATCTGCGTGCTCAGTGATTCCTGTGCGGCACCGGTTGTGAGCGGCATCCAGAAATTCCGCGGCGAGTTCGACGCGTACCTGAACAAGCTCCGGGTTCCGGCAATGGCAGAGGCGCGGTAAGCGGTGATGGGTGAGCGGGTGAGGGGTGAGCAATCAGCGGCGAGCGGGCAAGGCAAACTGTCATCCCGAGCGTAGCGAGGGATCTCAAGCCCGGCATGGTGAGATCTCTCGCCGTCAACCGAGAAATACTTCTTTCCGGCACGGAGAGCTAGGTCAGGCAGGAGAAGCAGATGCCGACGTATTACGTCTACATCATCACCAATTCGTCGCGCATGCTGTACACAGGTGTCACCCGTGATTTGAGCCGTCGAGTATACGAACACAAGAACAAACTCGTCGACGGAAATACCAAGAAGTACAACCTGCATCTGCTGGCCTGGTTCGAGGAGACGCTGAACGTCCGCGCTGCGATTGCACGGGAGAAACAGATCAAGGGCTGGGCGCGCTCGAAAAAGACAGTGTTGATCGAGGCGATGAATCCTGAATGGAAGGACCTGGCTGCAGAATGGTACGATGTCAAAAGGCATCTGATTCGAGACTGAGCCTGAGATTCCTCGGTCGCGTCGCTCCCTCGGAATGACACTGGAATGTGAACTTGATGCCAACTGAACTTATCAACCTCACCATCGACGGCTATCCGGTCGCGGTTCCCAAGGGGACCACGATCATCGAGGCCGCCAAGCAGGCCGGCGTGCTGGTGCCGCACTACTGCTACCATCCGTCGCTGCCGTCGCCGGCTGTCTGCCGGATGTGCCTGGTCGAGGTAGAAAAGGCGCCCAAGCTGCTTCCGGCCTGCGTCACCACCGTGGCCGAGGGACAGGTGGTGAATGTGAACAGCGTGGGCGCGAAGAAGGCGAGGGAGGGAGTCCTCGAGTTGCTGCTCATCAATCATCCGCTCGACTGCCCGATTTGCGATCAGGCCGGCGAATGCGAGCTGCAGGACTACGTTTTTCAAGAGGGGCGTGCGGCCACCCGTTACGCCGACTACGCCAAGCGCTACAATCCGGTGGAGAGCTTTGGACCTGACGTACTCTACGTCGCCAACCGCTGCATTCTCTGCACCCGATGTGTTCGCTTCATGGAAGACGTCGCCGACCAGCCGGTGCTCAACGTGTCCGAGCGCGGCGATCGGGCCTACATCGGTATCGCGCCCGAGCAGCAGCTCGACCATGCATGGGCCGGGAACGTGGTGGATCTCTGTCCAGTCGGTTCGCTCATCTCCAAAGACTTCCTGCACAAGGCCCGCGCCTGGGACCTCGACAAGACGGCGAGCGTCTGCACCGGCTGCAGCCAGGGCTGCAACATCATGGTCGACACCCGCGATGAAATCGTGGTGCGTCTGCGGCCCCGTCCCAACATGGACGTCAATCGCCATTTCATGTGCGATACCGGTCGCATGAACTACCGCTGGATGAATCGCGGAGACCGGATCGAGGCGCCGCTGGTGCGGGATGGTCAGCGTCTCCTCGCCACCGACTGGGATACCGCGCTCGCGCGCTTCGCCGATCTCCTCCGCGGTGCCAAGGGCCGCGCGGTGATCCTCGCCTCGGGCAACGCCTCGCTCGAGTCGCTCGGCCTGCTCAAGCGCGCCCTCGGCGGCTTCGACGTGACTGCGGCGGTTCGCGTCCCCCTGGGAGAAGAAGCGCCACTCGCCAGGATTCCGAATCTGGCGCTCCGGAAGGAGCGCGCGGCGAATGCCGATGGTGCGCGCCTGGTCGGTTACTCCGCGACATGGGATGCCGCGGTCAAGGCCGCGGCCGGGGCCGCCCTCGTCGTGGTGCTCGATACCGAACTCACCGCAGCGGAGCGCGCGGTGCTCGGCGGGGCACCGGTGGTAGTACTCGGGACCATCGTCGACCAGGAGATTCCCGACGCCCGTCTGGTGCTCCCCGTAACCAGCGTGGTCGAGGAGATCGGCACCCTCGTTAACCGCGATCTCCGCGTGCAGCGCTACGATCAGGCCAGGGCGGCGCCGGCCATGGCGCGTCCGGCATGGTGGGTGGCCGCCGAAACCGACGCACTGGTGCGGGGCGGCTCGGACTCGCCGAGCACGTCGGCCGAGGCCTTTGCGCGCGTGGCGGAGGGCGTGCCGGCGCTGGGTGGAATGTCGTATCGCGACCTCGGGCTCAACGGCCGGGTCGCATCCGCTGCGGCGCCGATGGCGGCCGCGGCAGGGAAGAGCTGAACGATGACTCCCGAGATGAAGGGGTTTCTGCTTCTCAGCATCATCAAGATGCTCGTGGTCTTCACCGTCGTGCTGGTCGGTGTGGCGCTCCTCACGCTGATGGAGCGAAAGGTGTCCGCCTGGATGCAGAACCGGCGGGGACCGAACCGGGTCGGATGGGCCGGGCTCCTGCAGCCGGCGGCGGATGGTCTCAAGAACATCATCAAGGAAGAGACTTTTCCGCGGAGCGCCAGTCGCGCGCTCTTCCTGCTGGCGCCGACCCTGGCATTCATTCCGGCGCTGATACTCTCCTCGGTCATTCCATTCGCGAGTCCACTGCCGCTCAATTTCGATTTTCATGTGCCGCTGCTCGGCGAATTCGTGAATCGTGGCCCGGTGCCCATGGTCGTCGCGGACGTGCCGGTCGGATTTCTCTTCGTCCTCGCCATCAGCTCGATGGGCGTCTACGGGATCGCGCTCGCAGGCTGGTCCTCCAACAGCAAGTACAGTCTGCTCGGTGGTCTCCGCGCCAGCGCGCAGATGGTGTCCTACGAAGTCGCGATGGGACTGAGCCTGGTACCGGTGCTCATGATGACCGGCAACGTCTCCTTCTCGCATATCATCGCGGCGCAGCAGCAGGGACTCTGGTTCATCCTGCCGCTCTTCCTCTCATTCTTCATCTTCCTCGTCTCCGGCTTCGCGGAGACCAACCGCCTGCCATTCGACATGCCCGAGGCAGAGTCGGAGCTGGTCGCCGGGTACCACACCGAATACAGCGCGATGAAATTCTCGATGTTCTTCATCGCAGAGTATGCCAACATGGTCACCGTGAGTGCCATGGTGACGACGCTCTTCCTCGGTGGCTGGGACATTCCCGGCAGCTGGGACCAGACGCCCGGCGTACTGCAGACGCTCGCGACGGGCGCCTTCTTCTTCATCAAGGTGCTCTTCTTCCTCTACTTCTTCATGTGGATCCGCTGGACGCTGCCGCGCTTCCGGTATGATCAGCTCATGGCGCTCGGCTGGAAGGTGCTCATGCCCCTCGGCCTGGCCTACGTGATGCTCACCGCCGCGGCCATCTACGGCATCGAGGACCTGCTCGGTGTGCGGAGCCCCGTGATCAAGTCGCTGCTGCTCTTCGCGCTCAACGTGGTGCTCGCGCTGGGCGTCTTCAACCTGCTGGACCGCGGCGTGATCATCGGTGGCGCTGGCAGCCGCCGGCGCGATCTCATGGCCCGGGCCGCCCGCGCGGGAGCGCAACTCTGATGGCGATCGGCGTGAAGGTCATGCGGCGTCCGGACAAGGAAGTGAGCTATGTCCGGGCCACGCTCAGGGGAATGGCGCTCACCTTCAAGCACATGTTCCAGCCGAAGGTGACGATGCAGTATCCCGAGGAGAAGAGCACCGGAGACGAGCGCGGTCACTACTCGATCTCGCCCCGCTGGCGGGGGACCCACCGGATGCTGGCCGACGAGCAGGGTCGCTCGAAGTGCGTCGCGTGCGGACTCTGCCCGCAGATCTGTCCCGCCAACTGCATCAAGCTGGTTCCGGGCGAGGATGAGCAGGGCAATCGCTATCCGCTCATCTACGAAATCGACGAGTTCCGCTGCGTCTTCTGCGGCTACTGTCAGGAAGTCTGCCCCGAAGAGGCGATCCACGTCGGCGTACACTTCGAGAACTCGGAGTACAGCCGAGATCGCTTCGTGTACGACCTCGAACGCCTGACGGCGCAGACGCATCCGGTGTCGACGTTGTGGGATCCCACCGACCCGAAGGGCGAATAAATGACCGAAGTGGTCTTCTACTGCTTCGCGGCCGTCGCGGTGCTCTCGGCGCTGCTCTGTATCACCCAGCGCAACCCGGTCTGGTCCGCCATCTGGCTCGTGCAGACCATGCTCGCGCTTGCCGCCCTCTACGTGCTGCTCGGGGCCCAGTTCATCGGCGCGATCCAGGTGCTGGTGTACGCCGGCGCCGTGATGGTGCTCTTCCTCTTCGTCATCATGCTGCTCAATCTCGGCCACGCGACCTCCGACCTCCGCGCCTGGCCGGTCTGGGTCATCACCCTGGGATTCATCGCGGTGCTCGCGGTCGAGCTGCTGCCGCTCATGAACTATTCCTCCGAGCGAATGGCCTATGAGATGACGCGGGACCCCAAGCTCTCCGATCCCGCTGTCGTCTTCCAGGCCGCCCATGCCGCGCAGCAGGCTGCCGTCGCCCAGGGCGCGGCCGGCTCGATCGCGGGCCCGCTCTTCGGGACCTATCTCGCACCGTTTGAAATCACCTCTGTGCTTCTGCTCGCGGCGCTCGTCGGGGCCGTGGTGCTGGCCAAGCGGAGGGTCTGATGCTCATCGGTCCTGCGCTCGCGCTCAGCGCCATCCTGTTCAGTCTCGGTGTCGCGGGCGTACTGCTCCGGCGCAACGCGATCGTGCTGTTCATGTGCATCGAGCTGATGCTCAATGCGGTCAACCTCACCTTCGTCGCGCTCTCCCAGCAACACGGCTTGAGCGGGCAGGTGATCGTCTTCTTCGTGATGACCGTGGCCGCGGCGGAAGCCGCCGTCGGCCTGGCGATCATCCTCGCGATCTTCCGGCACTCCCGGTCGGTCGATCTTCAGAACATCAATCTCCTGAAGGGCTGATGACCCATTCTCCGGCTCTTCACGCTCTCGCGGCGGCGGCAGACCTGCCGACCGCACGGCTCTACCTGATCGCACTGGTCGGGCTCCCGCTGCTGGGCTTCCTGCTGAACGGCGCACTCGCGATCTGGCGGCCCGCCGCGAAGAACGCGGTCTCGGTCATCGGATCCGGCGTCCTCATCGTTGCGTTCAGTGTGGCACTCCTCGGACTGCCTAGCATGCTGGAAGGCGCCGAGGAAGGCCTCGTGGTCTCGCTCTGGAGCTGGATGCCGGTCGGACCGCTCCAGGTCAACGTGTCGTTCCTCGTCGATCATCTCTCGGCGGTGATGGTCTGCATCGTGACGGGCGTCGGCAGCCTGATTCATCTCTTCAGTATCGGCTACATGAAATCAGACCCGGGATACGCGCGCTACTTCGCGTACCTCAATCTGTTCATCGTCTTCATGCTGGTGCTGGTGCTGGGGTCGAGCATGCCGGTGATGTTCATCGGATGGGAAGGGGTGGGGCTCTGCTCCTATCTCCTGATCGGCTTCTGGTTCAGCGAAAAGGCCAACGCGGACGCCGGCAAGAAGGCCTTCCTCGTCAACCGGATCGGCGACTTCGGCTTCCTGCTGGCGATGTTCATCACCTGGCAGGCGCTCGGCACGCTCGACTTCACCGAGCTGCTTTCCAAGGCGCCGACGACACTGACCGTCGGCGGCAGCGTCGTCACCGCGATCACGCTCTTCCTCTTCCTCGGCTGCGCGGGCAAGTCGGCCCAGATTCCGCTTTACGTGTGGCTGCCAGACGCGATGGCGGGCCCGACGCCGGTTTCCGCGTTGATCCACGCCGCGACGATGGTCACGGCCGGAGTCTACCTGGTCGCCCGCACCAACGTGCTCTTCGCCATGGCGCCCTTCTCGAGCAGTGTCGTGGCGGGTATCGGCGCCCTCACCGCGCTCTTCGCCGCGACGATCGGACTGCGGCAGTACGACATCAAAAAGGTGCTCGCGTACTCTACCGTCTCCCAGCTCGGCTACATGTTCCTTGGTGTGGGGACCGGGGCCATCACCGCCGGCGTCTTCCACCTCGCTACCCACGCCTTCTTCAAGGCCCTCCTCTTCCTCGGAAGCGGCAGCGTGATCCACGCAATGCATCATGCGTATCACGCGACCCATTCGCACGAGGACGCGCAGGACATGCGGAACATGGGCGGCCTCCGCCGCTACATGCCGGTGACGGCCATACTGATGGGGATCGCCACCCTCGCCATCGCGGGCGTGCCGCCATTCTCCGGCTTCTTCTCCAAGGATGAGATTCTCTCCGCCGCCTTTGCGAGGGGCGCTGAATCTCCGGCCTACTACGTGTACTGGGGAATGGGCCTCGTTGCGGCCGCGCTCACCGCATTCTACATGGCGCGCCTCATGGCGATGACCTTCTTCGGTGTGAACCGCACCGGTGCCACGGAGCGGGAACATCTCCATGAGGCGCCCTGGATCATGACCGGTCCGCTGCTCATCCTCGGCGTACTCAGCCTGTTCGGCGGCTGGCTCAATCTTCCGTCTTTCATCCCGGCGTCCTTCGGACCCCGGGGCTTTCTGGAGCACTGGCTCGAACCGGTCACCAAGGCCGGGGCAGGGGTGCATCCGCTCGTGATGCCCGAAGGACAGACCGAGACGATGCTCGTCGGACTGGCCGTCGTGATTGCGCTCGGTGGACTCTTCGCCGGCTGGCGCGCCACCCGCTCCACCGCGCTGGTCCCCGCGCATAACGCGATTCCCGATCGGGGATTCATGGGCGTGCTCTACCACAAGTATTACGTCGACGAGTTATATGACGCGATGATCGTGCAACCGCTCCTCTGGTTCTCCACCACGGTACTCTGGAAGAACGTAGATCAGAAAGTGGTGGACACCGGCGCAGTGAACGGCAGCGCCCGGCTCTCCCGTGGTCTCGGCTGGCTGGGCAGCCGGCTGGAATCGGGGCAGGTGGGACTCTATGTGATGCTGTTCGTCGTGGGCGCGCTGTACGTCCTGGGCGTAGTGGTGCGCTGACGCCGTAGTGACGGGACCGGGGACGGGTGGCCAGCCGGCCGCACGCCCCTCGCCCGCAACTTGGAACCCGGAACTCAAGACCCGATGGCTGAATTCCTGAATTCGATCAGCTACGATCGCTGGATCATCAACGCGCTACTGCTCATTCCGCTGATCGGCGTGCTGCCGGTGGTCCTGATGCCTGCGGCACACGCCAAGCGGGTGGCGCTCGCGGTCACGATTCTCGAATTTGTGCTCTCGCTCGGGCTCTGGTGGAGCTTCGACGCCACCAATGGCGGGATGCAGTTCGCCTCGACGATTCCCTGGCTCGACACCTGGGGCATCGCCTTCCGTGTCGGCATCGACGGCATCTCGCTGTTCATGGTCCTGCTCTCGACGCTGCTCATGCCACTCAGCGTCCTTGGCAGCTGGCACTACATCACTGAGAAGGAACGCGGTTTCTACGCCCTGATGCTGACGCTGCTCACCGGCATGCTCGGCGTTTTCGTCGCACTCGATCTCTTCGTTTTCTACGTCTTCTGGGAAGTAATGCTGATTCCGATGTACTTCATCATCGGAATCTGGGGTGGCACCAACCGGCTCTACGCGGCGCTCAAGTTCTTCGTCTATACCTTCGCCGGCTCGCTGCTGATGCTGGTGGCCATCCTGGTGATGGTCTGGAAGGTTGCGGCCGTCACAGGAGTGGTTTCGTTCGCCTACGCCGATCTCCTGCAGAATGCCTCGGCGGTCGGTTCCGCGGCCCCCTGGCTGTTCGCCGCCTTTGCGATCGCCTTTGCAATCAAGGTACCGATCTTCCCGTTCCATACCTGGCTGCCTGATGCGCACGTCGAGGCGCCGACCCCGGGAAGCGTGCTGCTCGCCGGTGTGCTCCTCAAGATGGGGACCTACGGCTTTCTCCGGTTCGCGCTGCCGTTCTTTCCCGGCGTGGGACTCAGCCCGGCCGTCTCCGCGCTCGTCGTGACGCTCGCCGTCATCGGGGTCATTTACGGTGCGCTCGTCGCGATGGTGCAGCCGGATTTCAAGAAGCTGGTGGCGTACTCCTCCGTGAGTCACCTCGGGTTCGTCATCCTGGGCATCTGGGCCTGCACGATGCAGAGTGTCCAGGGCGCGCTCATGATCATGATCGGGCACGGACTCTCGACCGGCGCGCTGTTCTTCCTGATCGGGATGCTCTACGAGCGGCGGCACACCCGGGAAATTTCGGCCTACGGCGGTCTCGCACGCGTCATTCCGCTCTTCAGTCTCGTGCTCACCGTGGTCTCGCTCGCCTCCATCGGGCTCCCCGGACTCAACGGTTTCGTCGGAGAGTTCCTGGTGCTCCTCGGCAGCTTCGGGAGATACCCCGTCGCCGTCGGCATCGCCACGACCGGCGTGATCTTCGCCGCGGCGTACCTGCTCTGGGCCCTGCAGCGCGTCATCTTCAACCGGCTCGACAAACCGGCCAACGAGCAGCTGGCCGACCTCTCGCTCCGCGAGATGTGGGTCGTGCTGCCGCTCGTCGTGGGCATCGTGTGGCTGGGAGTGTACCCGAAGCCGGTGCTCCTTCGGATGGAAAGCGCCACCCGGCACTACCTCGAGCTGGTGCAGCCGGGACTCGAGCAGACCGACAACCCGGGAGCCAAACCGATGGCTGACGCGGAGGCACGGCCGTGAACGCCTTCGACCTTTCGACGCCGTCCGGATTGACGATCGCCATGCTGCCCGAGGTCCTGCTGACCATCGGCGCAATGGTCGTCCTCCTCGTCATCAGCTGGCGCCACAGCACCGCGGCGGATTCCCGGCTCGCAGGGTGGCTTTCGCTCGCCTCCCTCGCGGTGTCAGCCGCAGGACTGGGCTGGCTCTGGAGCGGGAACGCGCAGTCGACCGGCATTCCGCTCATGATCGCGCTCGACAATTTCCGTTACACCGCGGACGCGATCCTGCTCATCGCCGCAGCGGGGACCGTTCTGCTGTCGATGGGCTACCTCGAGCGGGAACGCCTGCTCGCCCCGGAGTACTACTGCCTCCTGCTGCTCTCCACCGTGGGCATGATGTTCTTCGCCGGTGCGCAGGATTTCATCGTGCTCTTCCTCGGTCTCGAAGTGATGTCCGTCGCGGTCTACATCCTGGCCGGGTACAATCGCGCCTCGGCCTATTCGGCCGAAGCCGCGCTCAAGTATTTCCTCATCGGCGCCTTTGCGTCCGGCTTCCTGCTCTATGGCATCGCGCTGGTTTACGGCGCCACGGGGTCCACCAACCTCGTCATCGCCGGTGCCCAGCTCTCGTCCGGCCACCTGACCACGATGGCGAGCCTGGGACTCGGGCTGCTGCTGATCGGCTTCGGTTTCAAGGTGGCCGCGGTCCCGTTCCACAGCTGGGCCCCCGATGTCTATGACGGCTCCCCGACGCCGGTCACGGCCTTCATGGCCACGGGCGTCAAGGCCGCTGCGTTCGTCGCCCTCGCCCGCGTGCTCCTCGAGACGTTTTCGTCAGCCGCAAGCCAGTGGCAGCCGATCATCGCCACGCTCGCCGTGGCCACCATGGTGCTGGGCAATCTCGTAGCGCTCGCCCAGCCCACGCTCAAGCGCATGCTCGCCTACAGCTCGATCGCGCACGCCGGGTATCTCCTCGTGGCGCTCTGGCCCAACTCGCCCCTCGGTGCCGCCGCACTGCTGCTCTATCTGCTCGCGTATTCGCTGACGACCCTGGTGGCGTTCGGCCTCCTCGCCGCGCTCGGCCGCAATGGCGAGCGCGAGGTCACCCTGGCCGACATTCGCGGCCTCTCGGTCAACCGGCCCTGGATGGCCCTCGCGATGGCCATCAGCATGCTGTCGCTGCTCGGATTCCCCGGCACCGTCGGCTTCATGGGCAAGTGGTATATCCTCACGGCCGTCGTGGCACAGGGGAGCCCGGTGCTCGCGGTGGTGCTGGTCCTCACAAGTGTCGTCTCTGCGGGGTATTACCTCCCGGTGATCATGGCGATGTACATGCGGGCGCCGCAGGTTCCCCTCGCGCACAGTGAGAATGGCCTCGCCTCGACGGCGCGCGTCGCCGTGGCGATCGCCGCCGTGTGCATCCTGGTCCTCGGCGTCTGGCCCACCGGTGCGCTGCACATCGTCGAGCACGGCGCCGCGGCGCTCGCCCAACTCATTGCCCCGACCGTGGCCGGGCAATAGCACTCGCCCGCTTCGGGAAGGGACGACATGCTGGTCCCCAAATCCATTTTCCGCCAGTACGACGTACGTGGACTCGTCGGCAGCGAGCTCACCCCGGCGCTTGCCCGCGCTCTCGGTCGCGCCTATGCCACGCTCGCGTGGGAGCGGGTCGGGCGCGCTCCGGTGCTCGCGGTCGGGCGGGATAATCGTCCGTCGGGCACCGCACTCACGGACGAAGTGCGTGCCGGCATCGTGGAGACCGGAGCCACTGCCGTGGACGTCGGCGTGCTTCCCACACCCGCACTGTATCTCGCCGTCTTCGCGCTCGAGACGGACGGCGGGCTGCAGGTCACCGGCTCGCACAATCCGCCGGAGTTCAACGGCTTCAAAATGGTCCTCGCCGGCGATTCGGTGCACGGCGAGGACATCCTTACACTCTACGACATCATCAGCGCCGAGCGTTACCGCTCGGGCGATGGACGGCACGCCACCGACGGCTCGATACTTGGGCGGTATCGCGAGGCGATCCTCGCGCGGAACACGCTCAAGCGACCGGTCAGCGTCGTCGTCGATTGCGGCAACGGCGCCGGCAGTCTCATCGCCGTCTCCACGCTGCAGGGGCTCGGTGCCGTCGTGACACCGCTCTTCTGTGAATCCGACGGCACCTTTCCCAACCATCATCCCGATCCGACTGTCCCCGAAAATCTCGTCGCGCTGCAGGCCGAGGTCCGGCGCAGTGGGGCCGAACTCGGCATCGCCTTTGATGGCGATGCGGACCGGATCGGCGCGGTCGACGAAACCGGGCGCGTCATCTTCGGCGACCAGCTCCTGATCCTCTTCGGCCGCGACGCGGTACGGCGGTTCGGCGTCGGGACGCCGATCATCTTCGACGTGAAGTGTTCGCAGCTCCTGCCGGACGCGCTGAGCGCCGCGGGCGCGACTCCCATCATGTGGAAGACCGGGCACTCGCTGATCAAGGCGAAGATGAAGGAGATGAAGTCCCCGCTCGCCGGAGAGATGAGCGGCCACATGTTCTTCGGCGGCGACTATTTCGGCTTCGATGACGCGCTCTTCGCCGCGGCGCGCCTGCTGGAGATCGTCAGTGCCGGACGGGAAGGGCTGAGCTGTCTCTTCGCGGACCTGCCCCGGACGTTCAACACTCCCGAGATTCGAGTGGACTGTGCTGACGATATCAAGTTCGAGGTCGTCGAGCGTGCGGCCCGCTATTTTGCGAAGAAATATCCGGTGAAGACCATTGACGGCGTGCGGATGCTTTTTCCCAAAGGGTGGGGCCTCATCCGCGCGTCGAACACGCAGCCTATCCTGGTGCTCCGTTTCGAGGCCACCGACGCGGACGCGCTCGCGGAATATCAGCACGAGGTGACGGCATGGCTGCAGGACGAAAATGTGAACGCGTGAACTGCGGGGCGACGCTGCTCCGGCGCGGGCGGGACCGCTCAGGCACCCTCCGGCACGCCCGTCCCGCACCTGAGTTTCCGCCGGCGGCGCCACTTCGCTGGAAGCGAGATCCGCGCACTCCTGCTCCTGCCCTCGCATTAGAAGGTCGTACGCTCCGCTCATGACACCGCGCGCCCGCCGCATTCTGATCGCCATCCTCGTGGTCGTCGTTCTGCTGTTCGCGGGGCGCTGGACCGCCGGGGTGCTCGCCGACCGCTGGTGGGCCGAGCAGATCTCACCTGCCGCGGGCTGGCTGGTCGCGAAGTGGCACCTGATGGAACTCTCGCTCGAGCTCACCGGCATCGCCGTCGCCTGCGCCTGGTTCATCGGCAACCTGCTGGGCGTCTACCGCGCGATACGTACCGTCCAGGTGCCGAGGCAGCTGGCGAACCTGGAAATTCGCGAGGCGCTGACGCCGCGGCTGCTGGTGATCGGCAGCGTCAGTGTCGGCGGTCTCCTTGGCCTCCTGGTCGGCAGCGGCGTCGGGAATGCGCTGCCAACGGCGCTGCTCGCCTGGCAGGGCGTCCACTATGGCGAGGCCGAATCCCTCCTCAACTATGACCTCGGCCTGTACGTGGCACAGCTTCCCCTGTGGCGATTTCTCCACGGCTACATGCTGCTGCTCACGTTGCTGGCGCTCGTCGGCTGTCTCACGCTGTATGTCGTCATCGGTTCGGTGCGCTGGATGGACGGTCGTCCCGCCATCAGCGATCATGCGCGCCGCCACCTCGGCATTCTGCTCGCCGCGTTCGGACTCTGCCTCTTCTGGGGATACCTGCTGGAGCCATACGAGGCGGTCGCGGGCCTCCACGGCATTACTCGCGTCGGCCTCTTCCGTCTCAATACCCTGATCGGCGATATCCTCGCCGGCGTCGCGATCAGCGCCACGCTGCTCTCCGCACTCTGGGCCTGGCGTCCCCGCCACGCGCTGCTGGCCGCGGGCTGGATTGTCCTGGTCACCACCAGCATCCTCGGGCACCACGTGCTGCCCGCCATCGTGGGCCAGACCACCGCGGACGCCTTGCAGCCGACGGCAAGGCGTCATCTCGAATCGCTCGCCTTCGGCATGACCGGCATCAAGGATACGGCCCTCCGCGCCACCGGTGCGCAGCCCGAGCTCACCTCCGCGCCGGCCGCGCTGTGGACCAGTGCCATCGTCGCGGACCAGCTTTCCAGTGACTCCAGCGAGGTCCTCGCCGCCGACGCCACGACCCTCCTGCTCAACGGGCACCCCCGCCCGGTCTGGCTCACCGTGCGCGCACCGCGGGCCGGGCGAGGCCTCGTGGCGGCACTCGCCGATGATCGCGTAACGCCGCGCGGCGGACCGCTCTATTACCAGCCCGGCGATTCAATTCCCTATCCGCAGCCAGTCACCTGGCTCGAGCTGTCTCCCTACGCTGCGTGGCCCGGCGCACCGGATCATCTCGTGGACACGGTCGGCCGCGGCGTCCTGGTCGGACGCGGGCTGCGACGGATCGCCCTCGCGTGGGCGCTGCAGGCCGGCGAGCTGTTCGCTACGATGGATTTTCGCGATCGCGTGCTCTGGCGCCTCGATCCCCATCAGCGCCTGCAGCAGCTTACCCCGTTCATCGAGTGGAGTGTGCCCACCGCACGACTGGTCGGTAGCGAGCTGATCTGGGTGACCGACGGCTATCTCTCCGCCCGCACCTTTCCGCTCGTGGCCCGTCAGCGCTGGAAGGGGGAGGATGTCGGTTCGGTGCGCGCCGCGTTCGTCGGCATCGTGCACGCGGAATCGGGAGAGACCCACATTTACCTTCGGCACAATGCGGACGCCCTCGCGGAGGCGTGGCGTGATATTTCAGGCCGCGTGATCGAGCCCGCCTTTGCGCTCCCTCCCGAAATCGGACGCACCATCGGCTATCCGATGGACCTGCTGCGGGTGCAGGGACATGTGCTCGAGGGAGACCACTGGGAAATGGGCGCCCTCGCGGGACGGCGCGATTCCACTTCCGTCGCCGTGCTGCGCCCCGAAGCCACGTGGGATGAGGACACCACGCAGACTCAGTATCTCGTGCCCTTCGAGCAGGGGAAGGATCGACACCTGGGCGCGGTGCTCGAGGCCCGCATGGTGGATGAGCGGGAGGCGCTTCGGATCGTGCACTTCGACAGCGCGGGGTCGCTGCCATCCGTGCTCACGCTGCAGAGCCGGTGGACCCGCTTCCCGTCCTTCGAGCAGATTCGGGATTCGGTCGCCGCGCGGGGCGCGCGCTGGAAGGAGGGACCCTGCTTCTTCTGGCTCGGCAGCACCGGCATGGGCGTCTACCAGACGTACTATGGCGTGGGAGACGGCGCCGATCCGCAGCTCGTCTGGGTCAGCGTCGCGATCGGCGATCGCCGCGGGGCGGGGCATTCGCTGCACGAAGCATGGCAGAATCTCCGCGGACTCACGGCGCCACTCGTCGCCGCGGCGGGCACAGCCGGCATGCTCGAAGAGGCGCAGCGATATCTCGCCAGCGCCGACTCGGCGCTCCGGAAGGGCGATCTCGCCGCCTTCGCGCGCGCGTTCGATGCCCTCAAGAAGGCGTTGCAACCGCCGAAAATCCGGCCGAAGTAATGCGCTTGCCCCCCCTGAAACCGGTCACTAGCTTGCCACCTCCGTGACCGCCCCGCCGCCATGGTCCCATCCGAGAAGCATTGTCGTCGCCCTCGGTGGCAACGCGCTGGCACGCTCCGGTGAACGCGCGACGATCGCGAACCAGTTCCGGCACACGCGCGAGAGTCTCGCGCCGATCGTGGAGCTGGCGCGCGAAGGCTGGCGGATCGTACTGGTGCACGGCAACGGTCCGCAGATCGGTGACGAGCTCGTCCGCAACGAGACTGCGCAGGATCTGGTAGAGACGCTGCCGCTCGGCGTCCTGGTCGCGGGTACCGCCGGCTGGATCGGGTACATGATCCAGCAGTCGCTCCAGAATGCGCTTGCACGGGCCGGCGTGGTGCGTGAGGTGGTCACCGTGATCACCCAGACGCTCGTCGATCCGCCGGAAACCCATCTGGCGACACCGAGCAAGCCGATCGGCCACGCCCTTCCGGACGCGAGCGTCGAGCGGCTTCGTGCGCGCGAGGTGCCGGTCGGGAAGGACGGCGCGGGCAAGTGGCGGCGGCTCGCCTCGAGTCCGGTTCCGCGTGGCATCGTCGAGGCGCCGCTGATCCGGCAACTCGCCGACTCGGGTGTCATCGTGATCGCGGCGGGCGGGGGCGGCCCACCGGTCTTCCGGCATCCGACACTCGGACTCGAAGGAGTGGATGCCGTCGTGGACAAGGATCGCGTCGCCGCCATCCTGGCCACCGAGCTCGACAGCGAGGTGCTCGTCATCCTGACCGATGTCGACGCGATCTACCACAACTGGGGTCAACCCGATGCGGCACCGATCCGCCGGCTCACGCTCGACGAAGCGCTCGTCATGCTCTCGACATCCGAAGTGGCCGCGGGGAGCATGCGGCCGAAACTCGAAGCGGCGGTGACCTTTCTTCGCGCCGGCGGCTCGCGCGCCGTCATCGCGCATCTCTCGGACGGCCTCGCCGCGCTGGCGGGGCACACAGGAACCACCCTAGTGAGGACCCCGTGAATCTCCACGAGTACCAGGGCCGAGCCCTGTTCCGCGCCGCCGGCATTCCGATGCCGGATGGTGATGTCGCATCGACGCCCTCCGAGGCCGAGTCGATCGCGCGGCGCCTCGGTGGCACCGTGGTGGTCAAGGCCCAGGTCCACGCCGGTGGGCGGGGCAAGGCCGGTGGTGTGAAACTCGCGAAGACGCCCGGCGAAGCGGCGGAAGTCGCGGAGCGCATCCTCGCTCTCACGATCAAGGGCCTGCCGGTACAGAAGGTGCTGGTCGTCCCCGCAGCCGATATCGTCTCCGAGAGCTATGTCGGCCTGATCATGGATCGCGAGACGCAGCGTCCCGTCTTCATGGTCAGCTCCGCCGGCGGTATCGACATCGAAGAGGTCGCCGCAAAGACGCCGGAGAAGATTCTCAGGCTCGCCGTCGATCCGCGGTATGGACTGCTTCCGCATCAGGCGCAGACGCTCGCCTTTTCGCTGTATACGGACATCGCCCAGGTGCGCGCGGCAGCGCGCATCATGGAACAGCTCTACACCGTCTTCACCTCCAACGGCGCCTCGCTCGCCGAGATCAATCCTCTGGTCACCACGCCCGAGGGTAAAATCGTGGCGCTCGACGCGAAGGTCGTGATCGATGACAACGAGCTCGAGCGGCGGCCCGATCTCGCCCTGCTGCGGGACGAGAGTGCCGAGGCCCCGAGCGAAGTCGCCGCGCGTCGCGCCAATCTCACGTTCATCAAGCTGGATGGCGATGTCGGCTGCGTGGTGAACGGAGCCGGACTCGCCATGGCCACGATGGACCTGGTCAAGTATTACGGTGGGGATCCCGCGAATTTTCTCGACATCGGCGGCAGCTCGAATCCCGACAAGGTCGTCAACGCGCTCAAGATCATCACCAGCGATCCCAGCGTGAAGGCGATTCTCTTCAACATCTTCGGCGGAATCACCCGCACGGACGATGTCGCCAACGGTATCGTTACCGCGCTCAAGCAGTTCAAGGTCAAGGTGCCGATCGTGGTGCGCCTCACCGGCACCAACGAAGCGGAGGCCATCAAGATTCTCGAAGGCATTGGAATGAAAGCGCTGAACGACATGGACCAGGCAGTCGAGCTCGCCGTGCGTCTCGCGAAGGAGGCCGCATGAGCATCTTCGTCGATGGCGAGACCCGGCTGGTGGTGCAGGGGATCACCGGCCGCGACGGATCCTTTCATTCGCGCCAGATGCTGGCGTATGGCACCCGGCTCGTGGCGGGTGTCACGCCGGGGAAGGGCGGGCAAAAGTTCGAGGACAAGGTCCCCGTCTTCAATACCGTCGCGGAGGCTGTTCGCGTTACCGGCGCCAATACGTCGGTCATCTACGTGCCGGCGCCGCTTGCAGCCGGCGCGCTCTACGAGGCCGCCGACGCAGGAATCCAGCTGATCGTGTGCATTACCGAAGGCGTCCCCGTCATGGACATGACGCGCGTCATGCCGTACGTCCGTGAGCGCGGCGTGCGACTGATCGGGCCGAACTGTCCGGGCCTCATTACTCCTGGTGTCTCCAAGGTCGGCATCATTCCAGGCAACATCTGCGCGCCGGGCCGCGTGGGTCTCGTTTCCAGAAGCGGAACGCTCACCTATGAAGTCGTCAATCTGCTGACCCGGAACGGCATCGGGCAGAGCACCTGCGTCGGCATCGGCGGCGACCCGATCATTGGAACCAACTTCATCGATTGCCTTGCTGCATTCCAGGCGGACCCTGGTACCGACGCGATCGTCATGCTGGGAGAGATCGGCGGCACCGACGAGCAGAAGGCCGCCGCCTTCGTCCGGCAGTCGGTCACCAAGCCGGTGGTCGGGTTCATCGCCGGGCAGACGGCGCCCAAGGGTCGGCGGATGGGACATGCCGGAGCGATCATCTCCGGTTCATCGGGAACCGCCGAGGAGAAGATGGCTGCCTTCGAAGAGGCAAAAATCTCGGTGATGAAACGCCCGGCGGATGTAGTCCCCCTGCTGCGGGCGAGGATGTGAGACTCACCGAGCTCCTCAACGAGCGCCGGATCCTGGTTCCGCTTCCGGCCCGGAGTCTGGCCGAAGCGGTCCAGGCGCTCGTCGACTCGTGCGTCGCCGATGGACGGGTGACCGATCCCGCTCGGCTCGGGGAGGTGGTACGAGATTCGTGGCCGGAGGACACGGTGCTGATGGGCCCCAACGCGTTCGTGCCGCATTTTCGCACCGATGCGGTACCGGCCCTCGTGGTGGCCATCGGCGTGGCGCCGTCGGCGCTCCGGCAGCGGGACCGCGGACCACGCGAGGCGCGCATCGTGCTGCTCGTCGTCGCACCGCCGTCCGAGGCGGCCGAATATCTGCAGACCGTCGCGGCGTTCGCGCGAGTGCTCTCCCGGCCCGAAGTCGTCGAAGCGCTGCACCAGGCCGGGACCGCCACCGATGTCCTCCGGAATGTGGACCTCGACAACGTGGTGCTGGAAGGGCCGCTCGTCGTGCGGGACATCATGACGCCGCACGTCTATTCGGTCGCACCCGATGCGTTGCTCAGCGAAGCCGCGTCGCTGCTGCTGCTGCACCACCTCGACGCGCTTCCTGTGGTAGGCGCCTCCGGTGAGGTCGTGGGCCTCATCAGCAATGCGGAAATGCTCCGTTATCTGGTGCCGAGTTACGTGCAGCAGGTGAATACCGGAAAGGTTGCCGCCGTCCGCCGGGCCGGCGGCAAGATCGTCAGCGACCCGCGGCAGCTTCCGGTGCGCGAGGCGATGGCCCGAAATGTCTTCTGTCTCTCGGAAGATCAGACCATCGCCGAGGCCGCGACGCTCATGGCGCACAAGAATCTCGACGGATTTCCGGTAGTGCGGGAAGGGATACTGACGGGCTTTCTCACCCGATCCGACATCGTTCGCAAGGTCATCGGTCGCCCTTAGCCATCTCGGGTATTCCCCTCGCGCCTCCTTTCCGCTCACCTCTCACACCTTTCCAACTTTTCACTTTTCACTTTCCACTTTTCACTTTTTACTCGTCACTTTCTCACTTCTTACTGGAGCTCCCGTGGCCCTCGTAACCCTCGGCATCGTCAAGCCTGACGCCGTCGAGACCGGCAAGACCGGACTCATCGTCGCCCATCTGCAGAAAGAGGGCTTCACTCTTCGCGCCACCCGGCTCGTGATCCTCACACCCTCCCAGGCAGGCGCGTTCTACGAGGTGCATCGGGAGCGTCCCTTCTACAAGGACCTCGTCGCTTTCATGACCAGCGGTCCGTGCCTGCCGATGGCACTCGAGCGCGATGACGCGGTCGTGCATATGCGCACGGTCATCGGTGCAACCGATCCGGCCGAGGCCGCGCCTGGCACGATTCGCAAGCTGTACGCAGAATCGAAGGGACGGAACGCCATCCACGCCTCGGACAGCGTGGACAATGCGAAACGGGAGATCGCCTTCTTCTTCACCGAGGGAGAGCTCGCGGGATTGTGGGGAAGGTGAGGGGCAGGCGGTAAGCGGGAGACAGGGGTAAATCCGGGGGGCTGACGTCCCCTCTCGCGGGGGTGAAGGTGCCTGGCTCTCGCCTCTCCTCCGACCACTCCGCCGCCTTGACCCAAGTCGTTGTCCGGTTTACGTTAAGCGGCTATGCTGCTGGTTGATTTGCGGGATTTGCAACGCGGCCCGGTCGAAACCAATGACCAGATGCCGTCAGACGATCCTTCGTTCGAGGGACTCGCTGTCGAACTCGACGGCCCGCTCTCGATTCGAGGCAGGCTTCAGGCGACAGGCGATGACGATTTCTTCTGGCATGCCCATCTTTCCGGTCGCATCCGGGGCGCCTGCCGGCGGTGTCTCACCGATCTCAGCGAACCGCTCGAAGCCGAGATAGACGTGCTCTTCAGCTCGGACCCGGATGCCGCCGACGATCCGAGCGTGTACCCGCTGCCCGAACCGATGACCAAACTGGATGTGCGCACCGCCGTGCGTGAGGAGCTGGCGCTGGCGGCCCCGGCATTCCTTCTCTGTCGTGACGATTGCGCGGGCTTGTGCAGGCAGTGCGGGGCAGATCTCAACGCGGGACCGTGCGGATGCGCCGGCCTCGCCGAACCAGTCTGAGGATTCCATGGCCGTTCCCAAGCGCAAAACCTCCAAGTCCCGCAAGCGCCTTCGTCGTGGCCACGACCGGGCGGCCAGCATGGCCACGCAGGCCTGTCCCCGCTGCAGCTCACCAAAGCTGTCCCACCGGGTCTGCCCGACCTGCGGGTACTATCGCGGCAAGAAGCAGATCGAGGTCGAGGACGCCTGAGGGTGATCCGCATCGCGCTGGACGCCATGGGGGGCGATCACGCACCGCAGGCGGAAGTCGACGGCGTGATGCTGGCTCTGAAGGAGCTTCCACCGACCTTCCTCGTGCAGCTCGTCGGACGAACCTCCGCGATTGAGGCGGAGCTCGACCGCTATCCCGATCTCGACCGCAGCCGCGTCGAAGTGCACGAGGCGGCGGACGTGATCGGCATGGAAGAGAAGCCGCTGAGTGCCATCCGCCGGAAACCCAACTCCAGTATCGCCATCGGCCTGAATCTGCAGAAAGCAGGCAAGGCCGATGCGTTTGTGTCCGCCGGGAATACTGGCGCGGTGCTCGCCGGCTCCACAATCATGCTCGGGCTCCATGAAGGGGTCGAGCGCGCCACGGTTGCGACACTTTTCCCCACGGCCGACGAACCGGTGCTCGTGCTCGACGGCGGCGCCAACGTCGACTGTTCGCCGCGCGAGCTGGTCTGTTTCGCCTACCTCGGCACCGTCTACGTCCGGGACGTCCTGGGCCGGCCGTCACCGAAGGTCGGTCTGCTCAACATCGGTGAGGAAGACGAGAAGGGAAACGCCGCCGCCAAGGAGGCGCATCAGCTGCTCAAGCAGGCACCCCGACTCAATTACGTCGGCAACATCGAGGGCCGCGATATTCTCGCCGGCCACGCCCGCTTCGGTCCCATCGATATCGTGGTGTGCGACGGCTTCGTCGGCAACATCGTGCTCAAGTTCTACGAGTCCGTCGCCCGACTGATCATCCGGCTCGTCAAGGCCAAGGCCCCCGAAGTCCTGCAGCGCACCGACATCCGCGAAGTCTTCAAGGTGCTCGACTACTCCACCTATGGCGGCGCTCCGCTGCTCGGCGTGAAGGGCGTGTCGATCATCTGTCATGGCTCCTCGACGGCCAATGCGCTGAAGAACGGCATCCGCGTGGCGGTGCAGGCCGTCGACCACGGACTCAGCCAGCATATCGGGAGCGAGTTCGCCCAGCTTGAAGCGGTGAAGAGCCCATGATTCGCCGGCCCTTCGCGCGCATTACCGGACTCGGCACGGCCGTCCCGGATCGGGTTGTCACCAACGCCGATCTGGAGACGAGGCTCGAGACCTCCGACCAGTGGATCGTCGAGCGCACCGGCATTCGCGAGCGCCGCATCTGCGGGCCCGACGAGTTCGTCTCCACGCTCTCGCGTGATGCTGCCAACCGCGCGCTGGCCCAGGCCGGGATCGTCGCCGGAGATCTCGACGCCATTGTCCTCGGCACCGTGACGCCGGACCGGCTGCTTCCTTCCACCGCGTGCGAGCTCCAGGCCCTGATCGGCGCCGACAAGGCGGCGGCTTTCGACATCTCCGCTGCCTGCCCCGGCTTCGTCTACGCCCTGACCATCGCCGAGAGCCTCATCGCCGCAGGCCACGGTGAGCACATCCTCGTCCTCGGCGCCGAAAAATTATCGACGATCACCGACTTCCAGGACCGCTCGACCGCCATTCTCTTCGGCGACGGAGCAGGCGCAGCGGTGCTGAGCCGGTCGGAGAGCGGCGACCGCGGAATCCTCTCGACATTCATCAAGTCCGACGGCAAGCTCGCACCGCTGCTCTACATCCCCGGCGGCGGCGCGGCGGACCCGATCAGCGAGAAGGTCGTCCGCGAGCGAAACCATTTCATGAAGATGGCGGGCCGCGAGGTCTTCAAGGCCGCCGTCCTCACTATGGCCGAGGCCTGCGACGAGGCGCTCAAGCGAGCCGGCCTCACGGCCGCCGACATCGATCTGCTGGTTCCACATCAGGCCAACATCCGTATCATCGAAGCCACCGCGAAGCATGCGGGCATTCCGATGGACAAGGTAATGGTCAACGTGGATCGCTTCGGAAATACCAGCTCCGCCTCCATTCCGCTCGCCCTCGGTCAGGCTGAAGCCGAGGGCCGACTCCAGCCCGGACATCTCGTGCTGATCGTGGCGTTCGGCGCCGGATTCACCTGGGGAAGTGCGGTCATCCGGTGGTGACCGTGCTCATCTGTCCCGGGCAGGGAGCCCAGAAGGTCGGCATGGGGAAGGATCTGGCCGAGCGATTTCCCGAGGCGCGCGACGCCTTTGCGATGATCGACGAGGCGCTCGATGTGCGACTTTCGCGCCTGATGTGGGAAGGGCCGGAGGAGGAACTGACGCTCACTCACAACGCGCAGCCGGCGATCCTCGCTCACACCGTCGCGGTGCTCGCCGTCATCGCTCCCCGGATCCAGGACCTCGGTTGCGCCGCTGGCCACAGCCTGGGCGAGTACAGCGCCTACGTGGCGGCGGGTGCGCTGCCGCCTTCGCAAGCCGCGCGGCTCGTTCGCCGGCGGGGTGAGCTCATGTACCAGGCGGGCACCCATCGTCCCGGCGCGATGGCCGCGATTCTCGGACTCGCCACCGAGTTGGTACAGGAAGCATGCGCCGAGGCCAGCACGCCTTCGACGGGCATCGGCTCAGTGGCGGTCGCCGCGAATATCAACGCGCCGGACCAGACGGTCATCTCCGGGGATCCTGATGCGGTCGCGCGCGCGGGCGAGGGGTGCAAGTCGCGCGGTGCCAAGCGCGTGATTCCGCTCAAGGTGAGTGGCGCTTTCCATTCGCCGCTGATGGAGCCGGCCGTCGCGGGGCTTCGGGCCGCGCTCGACGGCGCAGTGTTCGTCGATCCCCGCGTACCCGTGATCGCGAACGCGACGGCTGCGCCCGTGAGGACCGCGGCGCGCGCGCGCGCGTTGCTCGCGGAACAGCTCACGGCTCCGGTCCGCTGGGTCGAATGCATGCGCGCGGCAGCCGAGCTCAACCCCGGCGCGACCTTTATCGAGGCGGGCCCGGGCAACGTGTTGTCGGGGCTGCTCAAGCGGATCGTGCCAGGAGCGCTCTCCCGCACCATCGGCACCGCCGATGAAGTCGAACAGTTTCTGGCGACGGCCTGACCAATGCCATATTCGATCGACCTGTCGGGAAAGGTGGCCCTGGTCACCGGCAGCACTCGCGGCATTGGCCACGCCATCGCAACGGCGCTCTACGATGCCGGGGCGAAAGTCGGAATCGTCGGACGGGACGCACAGCGAGCGGAAGAAGTCGCGGCCGCCCTCGGGGAGCGTGCGGCGGGATTCGGCTGCGATGTCGCGAACGGCGCGCAGGTCGAGGCTGCCGTCGCCGCCTGTGAGGCCCGGCTCGGACCGCTCGATGTCCTGGTGAACAATGCGGGACTCACCAAGGACAACCTGATTCTCCGGATCAGCGAGACCGACTGGGATGCGGTGCTGGACGCGAATCTCAAGGGCGCGTACCACACGATCAAGGCGGTGACCCGCGGCATGATGAAGCGTCGCGCAGGACGCATCATCAACATTACCAGTGTCGTGGGGATCACCGGCAACAAGGGTCAGGCAAATTATGCGGCGAGCAAGGCGGGGCTGATCGGACTGAGCAAATCGGTCGCCAAGGAGTACGCGAGCAGGAACGTGCTGGTCAACTGCGTGGCGCCGGGATTCATCGAGACGGACATGACCAGTGGCTTGCCCGGCGAGGCGCGGGACGCGATGTTAGGCGGCGTCGCGCTGGGCCGCGCCGGCAGGCCCGAGGACGTAGCGGGCGCCGTGCTCTTTCTGGCGTCCGATCTGGCGGGCTACATTACTGGCCAGGTGCTGATCGTCGACGGCGGGATGGTTTTCTAGGTCCCACTCCCAAACCCCTTTCGAGGACGACATGAGCAACGTGGAAGAAAAGGTCAAGGACATCATCGTCGAGGAGCTCGGCGTGGAGCGCGAGAAGCTCACGAACGAAGCGAGCTTCATGGAAGACCTCGGCGCGGACAGCCTCGACACCGTCGAGCTCGTCATGGCGTTCGAGAAGGAGTTCGACATCGACATCCCCGATGAAGAGGCCGAGAAGCTTCGGACCGTCGGCGATGCCCTCAAGTACCTGCACGAAAAGATCGGAAAGTAATTTGCAGCACCGTGTCGTCGTCACCGGCCTCGGCCTGGTGACCCCCGTCGGCAACAACGTCGAAGACACCTGGACCGCCCTGCTCGCCGGGCGGTCCGGGGCCGCACCCATCACCAAGTTCGATCCGGCCGCCCTGTCGGTCCGCTTCGCATGCGAGGTGAAGGGGTTCGATCCGCTGCAGTACATCGACAGGAAGGAAGCCCGTCGGTACGACCTCTTCGCCCAGTTCGCACTGGGGGCGGCGCACCAGGCCGTCGTGCAGGCCGGACTCGAAGGCGGGTTTCCCGATCCGGAGCGCACCGGGGTCGTCATCGGCAGCGGCATCGGCGGCATGCAGACGTACGAGGACAACTGCCGCGCATTCATCACCAAGGGACAGGACCGCGTGTCCCCGTTCTTCGTTCCGATGTTCATCCCGGACATCGCCGCGGGGCTGGTCTCCATCCGCTACGGACTCAAGGGACCCAACTTCGCCACGGTCTCTGCCTGTGCCTCCTCCGCGCACGCCATCGGCGAATCCTACAAGATGATCCGTCATGGATCTGCGGTCGCGATGGTGACTGGCGGATCGGAGGCGGCCATCACGGGCCTCACGATCGCCGCATTCGCCAACATGAAAGCGCTGAGCAGCCGCAACGATGCACCAGGGCTTGCCAGCCGCCCCTTCGATCTCGATCGCGATGGGTTCGTGCTCGGCGATGGCGGCGCGATCGTCGTGCTCGAGAGTCTCGAGCATGCGCGTGCTCGGGGTGCCACGATCCTGGGCGAAATGATCGGCTACGGCATGAGCGCCGATGCCTATCACATCACATCGCCTGCGCCCGAGGGTGAAGGGGCGCAGCGTGCGCTCCGGGCATGTCTCGAGGACGGCCACATCGACATCGCCGACATCGGCTACATCAACGCCCATGGCACGTCCACGCCACAAGGCGACATCGCCGAGACGCAGGCCGTCAAGAAGGTGCTTGGTGGACAGGTAAGGAAACTGGTGTTCGGATCGACCAAGTCGATGACCGGACACCTGCTCGGTGGAGCGGGGGGCCTGGAGTTCGCCGTCTCGCTGCTCGTGGCCACTCGCGGCGTGATTCCGCCGACGATCAACCAGGTCACGCGAGACCCCGAGTGCGACCTCGACTCGGCGCCGAACGTGAAGGTCGAGCGTAAGGTCGATGTGGCGCTCTCGAACTCGTTCGGCTTCGGCGGGCACAACGTCACTCTCGCCGTGCGCCGGTTCATCGAATAGCCCGAGTCCACTGGCGCCGATTCGGCTCGGCGATTCGTTTCGCGCCCCGCATTCAACTCGTGCGGGGCGTTTTTTATTATGGCTCTCCCGGGCGGAAATCAACCGCGAGAGTCAGGAGAAACGCACCGAGGCGCCGGGCTTCCTGCATCGAGAGGTCCCTGGGAACGATGACCTGCGCCAGGAAATCCGGGCGAATTGGAAAGGGGAGGGGCAGTCCCTCGTGGTTGACCGTGGAGAACCCCGGCGTTCTTTGAGTAACTCCCGCGGCCGAGTCGTAGGAGCGCGGCGCCCGGGACCGTTCGGCCCGTGCGGACGTTTCTCCACGAGCTTCCCTGGCGAGAAAGCGGGGTCGATAAGCAGCAGGATCCGAGGCCCAGGTGACGAATTCCGCGAGCGCCGTCCCGACCCTGCGGCGATACTCACCGAGCGAAGCGGGCGAGAGCTGACCGGGATTCCGGTTCACAAACTGCTTGAATGTCAGCTCGACGTCGATAAGGCGGACATCCGCCGCCTCCGCCGGACTCAGATCATCGAGAACCCGCGTGGATGCGACCCGCCATCCCTGGGCGGTCGAGCGGTTGATCAGCCCTTTTTCGCTCACGTAACTCAGAAAACTGGCCATGGCCGGCCATGAAAAATCCGTTTCCACAGACCCCTCCAGAGTCGTTTCCCCAACATAAGACGCCGGGATTGAAATCGCAACGCGTTGACAATTGCCAGATGCCGTTAAACGCAGCAAAACCAGACGCCACCGCTATTGTGCATTGCTGTGGAAAAATCCGACAGATGCTGGCACCGAGCGCCACCGGTAGCGCAATGCTGCCGGGATGCTGGCGCCATTTGAGGCGTTTGACGATCTACCGCTTCGCGTTTGGGCTTCCTGCCTGAGATGTGGGGTCAGAAATTTGGCGACCAGACGTAGCCGGCCTCTTGGAGGGTCGGAAACAATGGGGCGTTTGCGTCTATCCTGATGGTGGGGGACGCGATCCACCTGCGTCGAGCGGGCTCCCGCAGTGGATGGGTCAGATTAGATCAAACGGAGGGTGGGAGCCAGGAATGCAAGCCATTGGAGGCGAATCCATGGCTTCGCGACGTGATTGGCTAAATGCCTGCAGATAAACGGATAAGGAAGATCACTTCGAGTGGTTACACAGGTCTGCCGGGATAGAAAAGCGAGACCCGCTTCATGGGCTAGCGCCGGAACGCCGATGGAAGCGAACCCAGGCCCCGGGAAATCCTCATTGAGGTAAACGACTGAGCAAAGTCGCTGCTATCGCGAATGGCGAGGAGCTGACCGCCGAGGAAAGAGGCGAGAACTCCGTACCGTTGCGCGGCGCGAACGTTCGCGAAGAGCAGCTGTGAGCCCGAGATTTCGTATTGTCCCTGCTCCTGCAGGAGGAGCTGGTAAACGCTGTCCGCGCTCGCCAGAAGTGCTACGGTGAGCTGCTTGGTGTCGAACGATTCCCGGAGTGAAGGACCGACATCAGTTGGGACGGCCGCTCGGTAGGTCGATTCGATCGCGCCCTCCCGCTCATGGTAGGCCAGAACCAGCCGCGATGCTCCGGAGAGCGAGGTGCGCGCCGCCTTGATACTGGCCACCGAGGCAAGCCGCTCGGCGGCGAACATCGACTTGAACCCGGAATCGCCGAGCGCCCCGTCGAACGCGGCGCGGGCGCTCGCGTATGCGCCGGCATAGGCTTGGGCGGGATCGGCATCCTGGGGAGTCGAATCGGACACGCCGACACCCGCCGCTGAATCGGTACCGGAAAGCGTGCCGAAGCTGTCGGGCACGGCGAGGAGACTCGATGGAATCGCCTGAGCATCATCACTCCGGGATGCCCTCGCGCTCAGAAATCCGACCGCAATCACAGCGACCAGAATCCCGCCGCCGAGGGTGAGCCATCTGGAGTTGTTGTTGGACGGGGGCAATGGCGAATGCGAAACCGGCTGGATCGGGGTCCGCTCGGCGAACTCCTCGGGCGCCGACGGCTCAGGCGCCGGAGGCTGGACGGATTCGTCCAACGGCACCACGCTCCCCGGCAGCGAACCAGCTTTGACGCCCGCATCACCTGCATCGAGAGCAGCCGCAGCATCCGCGAGCGGTGCGCTCCCCTCGGCACCGACCCGCGGGAACTCGGCGAGGCGCTCGTCACCCTGCAGAACGTTGCTGAGATCGATGAGCTGCGTCGGAAGGTCATCGTGACTACGGGCGGCGGCATAGTCCGGATGCTGCTCGATCGGCATCCACCGCGAGGAATCCCGGTCGAAGACCTGGGCCGCCGGATCAACGGTGCCGCTCTGGAGCCCAAGGGCAAGCTCCTCGACGCTCTTGAACACCGTCTGTTCGCCGGATCCGAGCCGGATTCGATACATACCGTCCCCGAGGGTGAGTGGATGTCAGCAGGATCAGCGCGGAACTGATGGTGAGCTACCGTCATAACCCATGCCCGTTGACGTCCCCGCGCGTTACATCCGCGAGTCAAGTTGGCCCCTCCGAAATGGGATGAAGAGGAGCAGCCTATGATCTTGGATTAGAACGTCTTGTGATGCGGACTTTCCGATCGGTCGAGCCTTGCCGACCTGACCAAACGCGCGGTGAGGGGTGTTGTGGCGCTGCCCGGGCAGGGCGGGATGATGCGCCGATGGCGAATTGCGAGGAGAACGATGAGATTCGTACCGCTTTTTTTCGTCGCCTGCGCTAGCCTTTCCCGAGGCCATGGCGCTAGATTCTGGCCACCATGTTACTTCCAGAGCCTCAAGGAGATAGGATGTCTGGCGAGCTCGACCTCGGCGTACTGCGCGACCCGGCTCTCCGGCCGGTCGCCGAGAAAGTGATCGAACGCAGGCGGCTGGACATCAGCGACGGCCTGATCCTGTACCAGAGCACGGACCTGCTTGGCCTGGGTGAGCTGGCCGCCTTTGCGAATCAGCGCGCCAACGGGGACCGCGTCTTCTTCTCCGCCAATCAGCACATCAATCCCACCAACGTCTGCATTCTTCGCGCGACTTGCACCTTCTGCTCCTTTGCGAGAACGCCGAAAGAAGATGGCGCGTATACCCGCTCGCTCGACGAAGTCTATGCGGAGGCGGCACAGGCCATCGGGGGTCCGACGCGCGAATTCCATATCGTCGGAGGACTGCACCCGAAGTTGCGATTGAGCTACTACACCGACATGATGCGCGGGCTCAAGGAGCGCCATCCCCAGGTGCACATCAAGGCGCTCACCGCCGTCGAGATTGCGCACCTGGCGCGACTGGAGAAGATCTCGGAGCGCGAGGTGCTCATCGCGATGAAGGACGCGGGACTCACCAGTCTTCCCGGCGGAGGCGCCGAGGTCTTCAGTACCGCGGTACGCGCGACGATAGCCGAGCGGAAGCTCACGGGTGAAGAATGGATCCGAGTGCATCGGACTGCGCATGAATTGGGCATTCCCACCAACTGCACCATGCTGTATGGCCACGTGGAGTCGGCAACGGATCGGCTCGAGCACCTGAGCATGCTGCGCGCGCTGCAGGACGACACCGGCGGATTCCTGACCTTCATTCCCCTCGCGTATCATCCCGATCACAACGAGCTGGGCGAGGAGCTGGGCCGGGTAGGGACTTCGACGACTGGCTACGAAGATCTGCGCAACATCGCGGTGGGACGGCTCTTTCTCGACAACATCCCCCACGTCAAGACGCACTGGCCGATGGTGACTCCGTTCATGTCACAGGTGGCGCTCGCCTTCGGCTGTGATGATGTCGAAGGCACGGTCGTCTACGAGCGGGTCTACCACGAAGCGGGTGCCAGGACCGACATGCACCTGCATTACATGGACCTCGTGGAGCTCATCCGTGGCGCCGGCAAGCGGCCGGTCGAGCGGGACAGTCTCTATCGAACCGTCCGCGAGACGTTCGACGACTTCGCGCCCGAAAGCGGATCGCACGCGACGGGCACCGCACCGGTCGTGCACGCCGCATGAGACTCGGCCGCATCCCCTGGATCAACTGCTATCCGATCTATGGCGCGATCGATCGGGGCATCGTCGCGCTGCCTGGCGTCGAGGTCGTCAGCGGCACGGCATCCGAGCTCAACGATCTGCTCGCGGCGGGCGAATTGAACGTCAGCGTGGTGTCGGCCGTGGAGTACGCGCGGAATGCCGCCGCATATCATCTGCTGCCCGATCTGGCGATCACCTGCGATGGGCCGGTGCACAGCGTGGCGCTGTTCTCGCGGCGGCCCGTGGAATCGCTCAATGACGCCACCGTCCTCCTCACCGCGTCGTCCCGCACCTCCGTGCTGCTCCTGGAGCTCCTCTGCCGGCACCGATGGAACGTGTCTCCACGGTTCGCGACCGTGCGCGCGGAGGCGACGGATCTGGCGACGCTCGCGGGACTGCCGCACGAGGCGGTGCTCGTAATCGGCGATGCTGCGCTCATGCTCGATGCGCGCGAGCGCTATCCTCACAAGTACGATCTTGGTGAGGCCTGGCACGACTGGACGGGGCTGCCGTTCGTGTTCGCAGTCTGGGCGGCGCGGCGGGAAGCGCCGATGGACGCGGTGCGCCGGGTCCACGGCGGTCTGCTCGCCTCTCGTCAGTGGGGACTCGAGCACCTCGACGAACTGGCGCACGCCGCGGCCGCGAACACTGCGGTCGACGAGCGGGTGTGCCGCGCGTACCTGGGGGATCTCGACTACGCGCTGTCCTACCGGCATCTCGCGGGACTCACCGATTTCTTTCGGCGGCTCGCGCAGGACGGCCTGGTACCGGACGGTTCGCTGTCGTTCATCACGGCCGCCTGAGACTTTTCGGAGCTGAAACGATCATTCCGGCCACATTCATTTACCGACGTACCGGGACCTTGATACGATGAGTCACATCGACCGGACTTCCGGGGCATTTCTCGAGCATCTCGATTTGTACGAGCACGCGAGCCTGCTGGAGCTCGGCCGCCTCGCGGATGCGAACCGCTGGCGCCATCATCCGGAAAACGTCGTCACGTACATCATCGACCGCAACATCAACTATACGAACGTCTGCGTCGCGGACTGCAAGTTCTGCGCGTTCTATCGCCGGCCGAAAGATCTTGAAGGGTACGTGCTCAGCTTCGAGCAGATCGGTCGCAAGATCGATGAGTGCAAGGCGATCGGCGGCGTCCAGATTCTGCTGCAGGGCGGGCACAATCCGTACATCCCCTTCGAGTGGTACCTCGAGCTCATGCGCTACATCAAGCGCAACCACCCGATCCACATTCACGGCTTCTCGCCGTCGGAGATCGTCTTCTTCCACGAGCGGTTCCGTCTCAGCGTGCCAGAGGTGATCCGCGAGTTAAGAGGCGCGGGACTCGACAGCATACCGGGCGGCGGTGGGGAGATCCTGGTTGACGAGATCCGGGAGCGCGTGGCGAAGAAGAAGGCGCAGACCGAAGAGTGGCTCGGCGTGCAGGAAGAGGCGCACCGCCAGGGCATGAAGACGTCCGTGACGATGATGTACGGTCTGGGCGAGTCGAACGCCGACCGGATCGAGCACCTCTACCGGGTACGGGAGCTGCAGGCGCGGACCGGTGGATTCACCGCGTTCATCTGCTGGCCGCTGCAGCCGGACGGCACCGAGATGGCCTCGCAGAAGAAGACCGATGCGGTGACCTACCTGCGTACCCTCGCGATGGCGCGCATCATCTGCGACAACGTGCCGAATCTCCAGTCCTCATGGGTCACGATGGGACTCAAGGTCGGCCAGGTGGCGCTCCGGTTTGGCGCCAACGATTTCGGAAGCCTCATGATGGAAGAGAACGTCGTCTCCTCCGCCGGGACTACGCACCGCGCGACAATCGGCGAGATGGAGCGCAGCATCCGGGACGCCGGCTTCGAGCCGCGGCGGCGCCGGCAGGACTACTCGATCCTGCCGGAAGAAACGACCGTCGCCGCATGAACCGCGGGCCCGAGCGGCTCCTCCTCCCATGACCCGTACCGGGATCGGCTACGACTCGCATCGTTTCGCCGAAGGCCGGCCACTGATCCTCGGTGGACAGCATATTCCATTCGAGCGGGGTCTCGCAGGGCATTCCGATTCCGACGCCGTAGCTCACGCGCTGACCGATGCCATCCTCGGCGCCGCCGCGGCCGGTGACATCGGGCGACTCTTTCCCGATTCCGATCCCCGCTGGAAGAACGCCAATTCGCTGGAGCTTCTGCGTCTGGCGGTCGCGCATATCCGTACCGCGGGATTTCGACCCGTGCAGGCTGACATCACCATCATCCTCGAACGACCGAAGCTGGCGCCGCATCTCGACGGGATGGCAGCTGCGCTCGCGCTGGCGCTCGGCGTCGCGCCGAATGCGATCGGTCTCAAGGCCAAAACGAACGAAGGCATGGGCTTCGTCGGGCGGGGCGAGGGCATCGCGGTCATCGCCGTCGCGAATGTCGAGGCCGCCTGATCGAAGACCTGGCGGCCTGGCTGGCGCGGCTTCCGGCACCCGCCGTCTACGGCTTGATCGCGCTCGCCACCGCCATCGAGAACGTCTTTCCTCCCACACCGTCTGATCTCGCCGTCGCCATCGGCGCGTTTCTCTCCCACGATGCCATCACCAGCCCGGTCCCGCTTTTCCTCGTCGCGTGGGGATCGAGCATGACCGGCGCACTCGTCGTCTATGCGATGTCGCGCCGGTACGGCCGAGCCTTGTTCGGCGGACGGATCGGGCGCCGGCTCGTCACGCCGGGCGGAATCGTGGCGCTCGAAAAGGGCTACATGCGCTTCGGTACAGTTGGCATTTTCTTCTGCCGCCTGGTTCCGGGACTCCGCAGTTTCGTGGCTCCCTTTTCCGGACTGATGGACCTGTCACCGGCGCGCGCGCTGGTCCCCATGGCACTGGCCTCAGCGCTCTGGTACGGCGGGCTGATCTACGCCGCGACCAAGGTGGGAAACAACTGGAGCCGGATCAATGAGATACTCGGTGAAGTGAATCGTACGCTCGCCATCGCGGCGATCTTTGTGGCCGTTCTGATCGCGGTGCTCTGGGTCGCAAAATGGAGGAAGGGTGTGCCCAATGCGCGACTCTGGCGCGCAATTCATCGCGCCTTTCGCGAAGACGCGAACGCGGAGCGCCGGGTGCAATCCGATTGCGCGGCGGCAGGGGCGGCGACACTCTTTCTCGAGTTGGCTCAGCGCGACGATGCGATCGCGCCGGACGAGGTGCTCGCGATCGAAGCCGGTCTCCGTGATCGCTGGGGCCTCACGAGCCTCGATGCCCTTTCCGGCGCGCACCCGGTGCCCCCGCGCGGTTCCGGAGACATCGCGCAGCAGATCGCCCGGCGCTATGACCGGGATGAACGCCTCGCGCTCGCAGAGCGCCTCTGGCGGATTGCGCCCACGGATCATACGCTCTCCTCGCGGACGGGCGTGCTCATGGCGCGGGCCGGCGAGCTGCTCGGGCTTTCCGCCGAGGACCTCGAGGAAGCGCGCCAGCGCATGACGACGGTCGGCGCGGAACGAATGGGCCAGCCATGAGCGCGAACGACGCGCTCGACCGGAGCTTTCTGCTCGAGCAATTTCGCGACTTCCTCGCGCTCGAAGCAGGGCATAGCCCGAACACTGTCGAGAGCTACCTGCGGGATCTCGGGCGCTTCAGTCGCCATGCGGGTCTGCGCGGCGCAAGCGACCCATCCCGCGTCACCCGCAAAATGCTTCGGGAGTTCGTCTACGCACTAAAGGATCTCGGACTCAGCCCCGCCACCATCCGCCGTCAGGTCTCCGCAATCAGGACCTACTACGGTTTTCTGATCGGCGAGGGAATTCTCACCGAGGACCCGAGCGATCGTCTCGAGACCCCCCGCCGCGGCCGGAAACTTCCCGACACCCTCAGCAACGCGGACATGGAAGCCCTCCTCGCGACTCCCGGGATTGCTGAACCGCTCGCCTGGCGGGATCGTGCACTCCTCGAGCTCGGGTACGGCGCCGGCCTCCGCGTCTCGGAGCTCTGTGGTCTGACTGTTCCGGACCTTTGGCTGGAAGACGGGCTGGTCCGTGTCCTGGGCAAGGGGTCAAAGGAGCGGCTCGTCCCGCTCGGTCGCACCGTCATCGGCGCGGTCTCCGTTTACCTGCACCAGACCCGGTCGGAGCTCGATCGCGGACACAGCCGCGACCGGGTGCTGCTCAATGCACGCGGTGAGCCGCTCTCCCGGGTCGGGGCGTGGGGCATCGTGAAGCGGCGCGCGAAGCAGGCCGGCATCCGGAAACGGGTGACGACACACACGCTTCGTCACACCTTCGCGACGCACCTGCTCGAAGGTGGCGCCGATCTTCGGGCCGTCCAGGAGATGCTGGGACACGCCGACCTGTCGACGACGCAGATTTACACCCACGTCGACCGCGAATATCTCCGCTCGGTCCACAAGCAGTACCATCCTCGAGGGTAGCATGGCTCCAGGCAGGATCATGGCGACGGTGAGGATCGGACTGCCGGCAGCCGGCCTCCTCGCGATGCTGCTTGCCACGGCTTGTACCGCCTATCATGCCGCCCCGCTGGATCCTTCCGAGCACGTCGCCCGGCACAATCAGCGGGGCGGTTCGGATTCGGCACTGGTGGCGTACCTCCGGACCTATGGCACCTCGGCCGACGGCGCGTGGACTCCTGCCGCCTTGGCGCTGACCGCACTCTTTTACGGACCGTCGCTGGATGTGCTTCGCGCCAATCGGGCCGAGACGCTGGCCGCGGAACACTCCGCCGGGATTCGCCCGGCACCCGGATTGACAGCCGATATCGATCGCGGATTTTCGAATGGCGGCGGGAGCTCGCCCTGGGGCGTGGCATTCGCGCCGACCTTCACGATCGAAACCGGCGGCAAGCGTGGCGCCAGGATCGCCCTGGCCAGAGCGCGCACCGCGATGGCGGAAGCGGGTATTCGCGCTGAAGCGTGGCGGGCAATGGCGACGGTGCGCCGCTCGACCATCGATGCGGCTACCGCGGACCGGGACATCCAATTCGCGACATCGGAGCGGGACGCGCAGGATTCGCTGCACCGGCAGCTGCAATGGAAGTTCGAGGAGGGAACGGTGACGCGCGCGGAGCTCGCGCGGTCCGCGACTGACTTGCAGCAGACCCAGGCGGACCTCGCCGCCGCCGTGCGTCTTCGCGCCGACGCCTACGGCACCGTCGCGCGCGCCGCAGGGCTTGCTCCGGAAGCACTCGAGGATGCGGGCATCCGGGCGGACTCATTCGGCGTCGCCGCGGGCTGCCTTCCACTGGCGGCAATTGCTCACGACTCCCTGCAACGATTAGGGCTCGCCTCACACTGGGAAGTGGCCATGGCGCTCCATCGCTACGCGACGACCGAAGCAGCGGTGCGCCTGGAGGTCGCCCGGCAGCATCCCGATCTCACTCTCGGCCCAGGGCTTTTCTTCGACCATGGCGTGGCGCGCTGGGCAATTTCGTTCCTCGTCCCGTCGATTTTGCTGCGTCATAACAATGGGCCGATCGAAGAGGCGGAGGCGGCGAGGAGTGGTGCGGCAGCGGAAGTCGCCGTGGTCCAGGACAGTATTCTTGCGGACCTGGACCAGGCTCTGAGTCTCTGCCGACGCACGCGGTTCGACCGGGCATCGGCCGATTCGCTCGCCGGAGCTGCCGATGCCCAGTACGGCGTGGCGGCAGATGCGTACCAGCGCGGTGAGACGTCCCGATCCGATCTGCTCTTTGCGCGCGTTGCGCAGGCGCGCGCGCAACGGATTGCCGCTCTTGCCGAGCAGCGGGCCGCCCGCGCGTCGGCCGAGCTGGAGCTCGCGCTCGGGCTCTGGCGGACGGGAGCGCCGGCGCGCTGGCCCGATCCCGCTCTAAGTCCACACGCCGAGGCACCGCTCTCCCAGCGGTCAGGAGCTGCCCCATGATTCGCGCGCTCGTTCTCGCGGTGGCGCTACTACTCGCCGGCAGTGTCGTATTCGTGGGATATCGTTCACACCGCGCCGTGTCGACGGCCGCGGTGGCGGACAGCGGCGCCGTGCTGCCGGTGAGGATGGCGGAGGGGAACGGCCGGGCGGCGATCGTGCTCGACAGCGCGGCCGCGGCCCGGGTCCAGCTCGGGGTCGCGATCGTCCGGGCAGCGCGTGGCGGCGCAACGTTGCAGCTGACAGGAGAGCTGGTCCCGGACCCGTCCGGCGTCTCCCTCCTCAGGGCGCCCGTGGCCGGGCGACTCACTCCCGTTCCGGGAAAATCCTGGCCAGCCTTCGGCGACGCGATCCGGAGTGGCGAAACCATCGCCCAGGTGTCGGACGCCCGGCCGCTTGCGGTGGCGCGCGGCGGCACCGTTTCCCGCGTCTCGGCACAACCCGGAGAACTCGTGCTGGCGGGACAGGAACTCCTGGAGATCACTGACTACGCCCATCCGCTCGCGCGCATCGTGTGGAGAAGCGATGCGCCCCGGCCGGCGCCGGAGGCTGTGATGATCTCGCCGATGACGAGTGGAGTCTCGGTACGGGCCAGACTGGTGGGACCCGCCCCGGCCGCCGATGCACTTACCCGGCAGGAAGCCTTTCTATACCGGGCTTCGGACGGATGGGAGGGAGCCCGCCCCGGCACGCTCGTGCATGCCGAAGTCACAGTTCCGCGCGCCCCGGCTCATTCAGGACACACCGCGTTCGTGCCTGCGTCCGCAGTCGTGCAGTGGGAGGGGCTGGCCTGGGCATTCGTGCAGCGCGGAACCGGCCGCTATGTGCGTACGCGGATCGCCACGGAACACCCGGTGGGCGGAGGCTGGCTGGTCGATTCGGAGATTGCCCTCGGCGACACCGTCGTCACGCGAGGCGCCGAGCAGCTGCTGTCGGAAGAATTCCGCGCCCGCATTACGGTTGGAGAAGAGGTCGGGGAGTGACGCCGCGGAGCATCGAGCGCTCGGCTGCAGCGTGCTGAGCGGACTGGTTCGCGCGGCGGTACGGCATCGGGGGGTCGTGGTTGGCCTCGCGCTCACGGTGGCCGCATATGGCGCCACCGTGATCTCGCGAGCTAAGCTCGACGTCTTTCCCGAGTTCGCGCCGCCCCAAGCCTCGATTCAGACCGAGGCGCCGGGCCTCTCGCCGGAGCAGGTGGAGATTCTCGTTACCCGGCCGATCGAAGACGCCATCAACGGCGTCACCGGGCTGGCCTCCGTCCGCAGTCAATCCATCCAGGGCCTCTCGGTCGTCACCGCCATCATGACCGATGGCATCGACATCTACCGGGCGAGGCAATCGCTGGCGGAGCGGCTCGGGGAGGTGAGCGGGCGGCTCCCGCCGGCGGTCCGCGCGCCCGTACTCTCCCCGCTCACGTCATCCTCGAGCACTGTCCTCATCATCGGCATCACGTCCGGTACCCGGTCGCTCATGGACCAGCGAACCTTCGTGGACTGGACGCTCAAGCCCCGTCTGCTCGCGACACCTGGCGTGGCGAAGGTAGCCGTCTTCGGCGGGGCTGTCCGTCAGCTGCAAATACAGATCGACCCCGAGAAGCTTCGAGGGTACGGCATCGGCATGAACGAAGTCGTCGAAGCGGCGAGCCGCGCCACGGGAGTGCGGGGCGCCGGCGTGATCGACGACCCGAACCAGCGGATCATCGTGCGCACCGAAGGCCAGCAGCTCACGCCCGAGGCACTCGGCGGCACGGTGGTCAGGGAGCATGGCGGAGCACAGCTTCGGCTCAGCGATCTCGGGCGGGTAGTATCGGGTCCCGCGCCACAGTTCGGCGAGGGCCTCATCAATGGCGAGCGCGGCTGCGTAATCGTGGTGTCGGCGCAGCTTGGCGCCAACACCAAGGAAGTCGCGACCGCGGTCGAACGGGCGCTTGCGGACATGGCGCCGGCCATCGCCACGGCGGGTCTTACGCTGCACGGAGACCTCTTCCGCCCGGCGGAGTTCATCGACCTCGCCATCCACAATATCACGGGTGCGCTATACCTCGGGGCCGCGCTCGTCGCGGTGGTCCTCCTGATCTTTCTCTTCGACCTCGGCGCGGCCGCGATCTCGCTCGCGGCGATCCCCCTCTCGCTGATCGCCGCCATCATCGTCCTCGACGCCTTCGGGTTCTCTATCAATACGCTCACGCTCGGAGGGCTCGCCATCGCGCTCGGCGAAGTCGTGGACGACGCGATTATCGATGTCGAGAACATCGGCCGGCGACTGCGCGAGAATCGCGCGGCAACCACACCCCGAAGCGCGCTGGCGGTCGTGGTCGGAGCGTCGCTCGAGGTCCGGAGCAGCGTGGTCTACGCCACCTTCGTCGTGGCCCTGGTGTTCGTGCCCGTGCTGCTCATGACCGGAGTACAGGGGGCACTCTTTCGTCCACTCGGACTGGCTTACATCCTCGCCACGCTGGCCTCACTGCTGGTGGCGCTCACGGTAACCCCGGCCCTCACCCTGATCGTGCTCGGACGGCGAGGCGGACGCGACCGGGAACCGGCCGTCCTCGGTTGGCTCAAGAGCCGTTTCGCCACTGCGCTCGCGGAAATGGTCCAGCGTCCGCTGCTCGTCATCGGCGCCACGGCGGTTGTGTGCGTGGCGGCCGTGGCGACGCTGCCGCTATTCGCGGCGACCTTTCTGCCTGAGTTCCGCGAAGGGCATTTCATCGTGCATATGTCCGCCGTGCCCGGATCCTCGCTCGAGGAATCGGTGCGACTCGGTCGCATGGTCACCACGGCGCTGCGGGCCGACTCGAGTGTCCGCTCGGTGGCGCAGCGGACGGGCCGGGCCGAGCTATCCGAGGACACCTGGGGGCCACACTACAGCGAACTCGAAGTCGACATCAAGCCGCTCACCGGGGAGGCCGCACGCAGGGTTCCTGAGGACCTGCATCGACGCCTCGCCGGATTTCCGGGAGTCAGCTTCGCGATTCGCGGCTTTCTCACCGAACGCATCGAGGAGACCCTGACCGGTTCGACCGCGGATTTCGTCGTGCGGCTGTACGGCGACGACCTCGATTCCCTCGATCGAGCCGGACAGAACGTCGCGGCGCTGATTCGCCGGGTGCCGGGCGCCTCCGATGTCCAGTTCGATGCGCCACCCGTCGTCCCTGAGGCCACGATCCGCCTTCGTCCCGACGATTTGGCACTCACCGGCCTCCGGCCCGACGAGGTGCTCGCGACAGTGGAAACCGCGACCGGCGGGTCTCGGGTGGGACAGACCTTCGAAGGGAATCGTTCGACCGACGTGGTGGTACTGCTCGACAGCGCGTGGCGGTCGCGTCCGGAGGATCTGCGTTCGCTGCCGGTCGTGTCGGCGTCAGGACGGATGGTCAATCTGTCAGAGATCGCCGACGTGGCGCGCACCACCGGACGCTACATGGTGTCGCACCAGGGAGCGCGGCGGGTGCAGACCGTCACGGCCAACGTCGCCGGGCGTGATATCGAAGGCTTCGCCACCGACGTGCAGACTCTGCTGCGCACCAGGTTGCGCCTGCCGGTCGGGATGTACGCGGAACTCGCGGGTACCGCGACCGCGCGGCGCCTGGCGCAGCGGGAACTGCTGCTCAACAGCCTGCTCGCCGGGGGCGGCATCCTGATGCTGCTCTGGCTCGCCTTTGGCGAGGCGAGCCGCATGCTCCTCGTGCTGGTCAATCTGCCCTTCGCGCTGGTCGGCGGAGTGCTGGCGGTCTTCGCGAGCGGCGGCGAACTGTCACTCGGCTCACTGGTGGGATTCGTCACGCTCTTCGGGATCGCGACGCGGAACGCCGTGATGCTGATCTCCCACTACGATCATCTGGTGAATGTCGAGGGGGCGGGGTGGGGAACTGCGACGGCGCTCCGGGGAGCCACCGAACGACTCGGACCCATACTCATGACCGCCGCCGTGACCGGCCTCGGGCTGCTGCCCCTCGCGCTGGGCAGCGGCGACCCCGGGCGTGAAATCGAAGGGCCGATGGCGATCGTCATCCTCGGAGGCCTGGTCACTTCCACGGCGCTCAGTCTGTTCGTGCTGCCGACGATAGCCCTGCGCTATGGCCGCTTCCACGCTCGATCGCCGGAAAGCTGATCGCTCTGATACGGAGCTCGACCAGCGCGCGGACATGGTCTCGCTGGAGATGATAGACGAGCGCACCGAATAGCGCACCCGCGATCAACGAGAGCCAGCGTCCGGCGCCCGCACCTCCAGGCTCGAATCCGCGCAGGACCTCGCAGAACGTGACCGGTGGAACGACCCATAGGCAGACTATCGCGACACTCTTCCTGAACCGCTCCTCCCGTCGTCCGCGCAGTTCCGCAATGATGTACCCGAGCAGGGTCAGCCCACCGAGCAGTTCCAGGTAGCGGAGAATCGTCACCGTCCCCGCCTCCTCGCCGATTCCCAGCGTCCAGTTCAGCTGCGACGACGGACCGAAGGGACCCAGTGGGGTCGCGAGTACCAGCAGATACGCCGCGAGAAACGGCAACCCGCGCCGGATCGCCCACACCTCGTAACGCCGGTCCTCGGCGAGCCAGCGCGGCGAGAGCGCCAGCAAAAACGCCGTCCCGGTGATGATCAGGGCCACAACCGCCATCAGTACCGGCCGCTCGGGCAGCGCTGGAAAGGCGCCTACCAGAAACCAGCCGCCGGCGAGCAGCGCCAGCTCGGCGTGCGAGAGCGTCCCCGACAGATGCCACTGATGACGATGAATCGACGTGAGCACGACGACGCCGAAGAGCCCGAGCGGTACCGTCAGCAGCACGCGTTCGGCTGTCCCCCCGATCGCCAGGCTGTCGAGCCAGAGAAGGGGAATCAGCAGGTACACGATTCCCATCAGCGGCAGCTCCAGCGAAAGACGTCCAAGCAGGCCGGCATCAACGGCGAGACGCCGGACGACGCGATCGTGCACCATCGCGCCGAACCAGACACCGACTCCGTTGGTCGCTACATCAATTGGAGATGGAAACCGGGCGCGCTCGAATTCCTGGAGACACTCGATGGCCCCGCTGAGCAGCAGGCCTGCAAGCAGAATTCGCCAGGCCAGCCGCCCGCCCCGGGCGCCGAAGGAGAGCCGAGCGAGAAAACCGAGCGGAAAGAAGAGGAGAACGTTCGCAATGACGTCCGACGGTGCGACAGTGAGATCGAATCGGAGGGTTGCCGGACGGATGAATTCGAAGGGAACGAGCGTGATGACCAACGCCACGGCGACGAGGTAGGCGAGCAGTACCGAGCCGAACCGAGCTCCCGTTTGCACGGGGTCGAGTTCCGGAGCGGCGGGCCTTCGAGGCGAGGGTCGGGGAACCTCGTGGCGATCCGCTCCCGGGGCCCTCTCGAGCGTGGAAGACTGCGGCAGCGTCCATCGTCCGTTGGAGATGCCCTAGTATCGGCCGGCAGGACGAAATCTTGCGCCCGGCTTCCCGGGCGGGCCGGAGAACCGTCGCGTGGGCAGCCGGGTAGGACTAGGTACCGGTTTGATGCTCGTACGGGGCATCGCCCTCAAC
>JBDUEA010000007.1:0-41616 GCA_040002695.1 Gemmatimonadota bacterium
CATGGCCGCGGCCGATGCGGCGCATGATCCACCATGCTGTCGTAAGCCCGGCGGCGGTGATCAGGGGACGATAGGCCATGATTCCGACGCGCGAGATATAGCGCGACGGCCAGCGATAGAAGAGTGCGTACGCGAGATCGATCGACTTGTAGAACGCCACCACACCCAGTGCGCCACCAATTCCGATCACGACGGCAAACCCGATGAGAATCGCGTTTTCGCTCAGGTCCAGATCGTTGAACCAGTCGATAAAGAGTTCGCCCGCGCTTTCCGCCGCGCCCGCGGGGCGATAGGTCACTCGCCTGGTGTGGGCGACGAGCCATTGGACCTAGAGGCGAGGGGCCAGCCAGGATCTCATGCGCTCGTCTGACGGCGAGGCGCGAGGGTCGATGTCCCAGGAAGACGACGAATGATTTCTGCGGGCGCCCCTGCGGGTGCCCCTGTGGGCGCGAAGGTCAAGTGATCGTGGCCTCCCGGGCCGTCGAGATAGAATCGGTAGCCGAGCGGACGGAGACTCAGGTGGATCGCTCCGGTGAGGAGCATGATCGCACCGGCCGCCGCGAACGGCAATCTCCAGCCTCGGATCCGTCGGGTTGCGTGGGCGAAGCCGAGGACCGCGACCGCCCAGAAGATCCAGCCATAGCGGTGGTCGAGCGGGTGCGCCGCCGGCGAAGGAGCGGACAGGATTCGGTAGAGATGCCCGAACGGGAAGACATACTGCGGAAGGAAGTAGAGCGCGTCGATCGCCCGTTGTGGAAGTCCGGCGATTACTCGAAGGACCAGGCGCGGGGCTGCGGCGAGCAGGAGGAGCTCGGTGCCGATGACGAGAGCGGGTAGCAGGGCAGGCCGAGGCCGCCATGCCGGTACGGGGCCGGATAGCGGACGAGGGAAAACTCGCAGCGGCCGGACGGGGTTGGGTCGGGGCATTCGAAGTCATTCTTGGGGGTGCTGGTAACGATCGCCCAGGCGCAGCACGACCGGCCAATCAGTCAATCTGCGGCCGATCGTTTTCCGCTGGCACTATGGTAAGCCCAACGCCGAACTCTCCTTCAGTCTTCAGCTACCTCGCAATACACCTTGATCGCCCCGTGGGCCATTGTCAGCGTCTCGAAGAGCGCCGCGACGTTCTCGAGACCGCGCACCGGATGAGTCAGCAGTCGCGCCAGCCACCCGGGATACTCGGCCTCGCACTGCGCGAGATCCCGAACGCCCGTCTCGAAATATTCGCGGTTCGCGTTCACCGTACCGACCATCACCTTGTTGCCGAGCACGAATTCCAGATTGATGCGATCGGCGTCGATGGTCACCATCCGGTCGCCTCCGGTGACGCTCGAGAGGACGAGCACCCCGTTCTTGCCGAGGGCGCGCATGCTCTCGAACACGATCGGGGAAAAGCCGGTCGCTTCGAAGATCAGATCGAAAGGGCCGTAGCGCGCGGCGCCCTCCATGATCGGGAGCGTTGCGGTCGATTCGTACCGGGCGCCGATCGCCTCGACGAGGTCCGAATTCAGATACGGTTTTGGAGTGAGTCCGAACACGGTAACATCGAGCCCCCGGAGACGCAGCGCCATCGCGGCCAAAATGCCGATGGTTCCGGCTCCCATGACTGCCGCTCGGCGTGGATGCCAGACCCGCAGCCGTCGCTGGATCTCGTACGCCTGCGCGATGCCTTTTTCCACGACGGTGGTGGGTTCGAGAAGCACACCCACGTCTTTCAGGCCCTTCGGAATCTTGACGATGAAATCCGCGTCGTCCGCGTAATATTCGGCGAGAAAGCCGTGCCGTAGATTGATGCCGCGCTCGAAGTACACGTCATCCGTCGTCATATCGTTGGTGCCGATGAGATCGTAGAGGCTCCCTCCCGGACGGCGCACGGTCGCGACGACGTAGTCCCCAACCTTGAGCTCGGTCACCGATGGCCCGACGGCTTCGACGCGGCCAAAGCTTTCGTGTCCGATGACGAGGAAGTCGTACCCGTCCGGGGCCGCCCCGTATTCGGCCGCATTGATCTCCTTGTCGGTCCCATCCACTCCGACCCGCAGCACTTTCACCAGGACACCTCGCCCGTTGGGGATGTCCTCGAGTGAAGGTCGGGGAAGCGTCGCGAGATGGGCGCTGCCAGCGACGCCGGGACGGACGGCGATCGCCCGCATCGTGGGCGCACTCGTCGTCGATCTTGCACCAGAGAGGCCCTTGTCAGCTGCCACCGTGTGAGACTTCATGCGTTTGCCTCCTGAATCGCGGGGGACGAGCCGACCGTGGACAAGGACCGCCCGGATACGCGACCCCGAGGGAACGCATGCTTGGACTCACTCTCCGTCTGGAAGTGATGCACACGGACACGAAGCCAACGCCCGACGTCGTCCACCAGGCGCAGGGCCTGACGTCCGATCCCCAGTCCCCGAAAGTCAGGCGCCAGGTACAACCCCGTGACGTATGCCTCCGCCGGGCCCGCGCTTCGAAACGAGAGCACCAGGTAACCGATCGCGTTGGACCCCTGCTCGATGAGCCAGGCATGCGCCGCTCCAGAATTGTCCAGGGCTCTGGAGACTTCGCGGCGAAGAAGGCCTTGATCCAGCGGTGCCAAGGTGCCCTTCCAGCGGAGCAGATGGTCAGTCAGCTCGGCGGAGTCGTGTTCGGAGAGGAGGCGAAAGCTGGTGGTCATGGTGGACTCGATCAGTTCGGGCGGTCGATGAGGCGGACGGCGTGTCCGTCGGGGTCTCTGATCACAATGCCATGAGCGAAGCCAAGGTTCCCTTCGGTGTCCGAAACCAGAATTCGGGAGAGTCGCGGAGCGCCGGCCGAATCGAGCGCGGGCATGAGTGCCGCAAGATCGCCGACCCGAATGGTGGTCTCCCAGTGGACGAGATCGTCGGATCGCTCGTCGCCGGGATAGGGTCGACCGTCGGTCGGTGTGAGGTACTCCAGAAACTCGACGCCGGGTCCATCGGGCGCACGCAGGCCGGTGATATGGAGATCGGCACCTTCTACGTTGTTCAAGTGCTCCTGCTCCGTTCCGAAATTGTGGCTCTCACCCGCCACCCGGAGGCCGAGGAGGTCGCGATAGAAGGCGAGGCTCCGCCCGGTCTGACCGACGACGATCGCCGTGTGATCGATCCCCAGAAAGAGCGCCTGATTCGGCCGGTGCCACTTCGGGTCTCCCTTGTCGAGCGGAAACTGAAGTATCTCAAGTGGGTGACCATCGGGGTCCCGAAAATAGAACGCGCGTATGCCTGCGGCATTCGGGATCGTGATCGGGAGAAGTTGCGGCCCAGTGGAGGCTGAGCGCACCTTCGCCGAGCGCAACCGACGGTAAGCGCTGTCCATGTCGCTCACAATGATGGCGACGTGCTGAAACCAGGAATCGTTGCTTCGGGAATCCACCGGCGCCGGCCGCCCGGGCATCGAGGCGGCGATGTACTCAGTCAGGATGAGGTGCTCCTGACCCAGACGGAGACGGACCACCCGCGCGCGCGACCCGAATACGCCGGTCAGCGCTTCTTCCGCAGGGCCGAGCAATTCCTGGTCGGATTCTTTGACGAAGGTGAGCACGGACGTGTAAAACTGGAGCGAGCGGTCCATGTCGGAGACGGTGAGGCCGACGGCTTCGATCGCGACCGCGTTTCGAGCCAGTCGCTGGCCCGGGACCTGGGCCGAAGCGGTGAGCGGAAGCCCCGCCAGGGACACGAACGCCGACGCAACGAGCCAGGTTTTCTTGCGGTGCATCAGGTCATCCTCTCCAGCAGATGGTCTCCGACGCGGAGGGCGTTGGCCATGATCGTCAGGGCGGGATTCACGGCGCCGCTCGACGGGAAGAAGCTGCCGTCGACGACATACAGATTGTCGACCTCGTGCGCCCGGCAGTTCACATCGAGTGCGGACGTCTTCGGATCGTGGCCGAAGCGGATCGTCCCATTCTGATGGGCGACGCCCGCGAGCGGAATTCGCTGGCCGAGGAAGAGATTCCGCGCGAAGACGCCCTGATGACATTCGTGGCCGTGGATGGGACAGTTGCTCTGCTCCTTCATGAAGTGCTCGATCTTTGCCGTCAGGCGCTTGTGACCCTCTTCGTTGTTGACGCGGTACGCGAGGACGATATTGCCGTCACGATCGAGGGTTACCCGATTCTCCGGGTCCGGCAAGTCCTCCGACGTGAGCCAGAAATCCAACGAGTGTTCACCCATCCACTCGAGCGTCCATCCGGGCGCGAAGGCCGGCGCTCCCGCCGCGAGGGTGTCTCCATCCAGCTTGCCGACGAATGAGATGTGACCCATGGGGTGTTCCCATTCCTTCGATCCGAGATAGAAATCATTGATCGAGAGCGTTTTCTGAAACACGGTCGGATTGGGGCACTTTGAGATCGCCATGAGCACCGAGTTGACGTGGCCCATGTAATGGCGACCAACCACGTCGGATCCGTTGGCGAGGCCGCGCGGATGCCGGTCGGAGGCCGAACGCAACAGGAGCGCGGCGGAGTTGATCGCACCCGCGGCGACGACGACGATGTCCGCCGCGTAGGTCTCAGACCGTCCCTCACGCAGCACGACCACCCCGGTGATTTCGCGACCGCTCGCACTGGTGGTGAGATGAGAGACATAGGCGCCCGTCAGGAGCGTCACATTCGGCAGTGAGAGCGCCGGGTCTATGCAGACGACCTGCGCATCCGCCTTTGCGTTGACCAGACAGGGATGGCCGTCGCAGGTCGAGCACCGAATGCAGGGGCTCCGACGGTTCCGCTCGTCGATCATCACTCCCATCGGAGTATGGAAGGGACGGTAGCCGAGACGCTGAAGGTCCTCACTCAGTTGCTGGATGCGCGGCTCGTGGCTGACCGGAGGATGCTGATAAGGCGCGCTCGCCCACGGTTCGGTCGGATCCACTCCGCGTTCACCGTGCACGTAATACAGCTGCTCCGCTTCCGTGTAATACCGCTCGAGATCGTGATAGCCGATGGGCCAGGCGGGCGACACCCCGCCATGGTGCTTCAGCTCGCCAAAGTCCTGCTCGCGCAGGCGGAAGAGCGCCGCGCCATAGAACTTGGTATTGCCGCCGACCCAGTAGTTCGTGTGCGGATGCAACGGCTTTCCCTCGCGGTCCTTCCAGATCTCCTTCGTGTTGTACTTGCCGTCCTGGTTTACCGCCTTGGTGCTCCAGTTGTCCTTTTCCCTCGGCACGAACTCGCCACGCTCGAGGAGGAGCACCCGCTTGCCCGCGTGGGCGAGGCGATGCAGCAGCGTCCCGCCGCCTGCGCCACTGCCAATGATGATGACGTCGTACGGGGTCGAAGCGGTCATGGGATTCGGAAGTGAAAGGAATCGGCGACGTACCGCGCGGACGGTCCGCACGGCCTCAGCATTCGGCAACGACAACTCGGTGATCCCGGTGGCTGGGAATGATGCTCACCCGAACGTCCACGGCAGTCCCGGTGAGCGGAACGCCAGCACGCCAGGCTTGAGATCCCCCTCAGCCGCGCCACCCATAGGGCACGGTGGCCATCGCTCCTCCGCTTTGAAGGAGGCTGCCGTCAGGTTGAATCTCGAATGCCAGGCCCTGGGAGCCGGTGAGCGGGCCCCGAGGAATCAGGTAGAGAGTGGATCCGGCGGTCTCGGGTGCCGCGAAGATCGAATCGATGGCGATTGGAGCCGGCATGGTCGTTCTCCTTTGGGGAAGAGAATGACGAAAGGGCCGTGGAGGTTCCCGGTCCGGCAGGATGGGGTGGACTGGGAGGGTGGGCCGACGAGGAGCAGATGCAGCCGGCAGGGCAACGGGAGTATGAATTTCTATCGCGTAGCGAAGGCTTCCATCGTGCCCCGCCGGCGCGCACGCTGCCGCATCCGGCGCCCGTAACACGCAAGGGCGCCCTCTCGGCCGCTCCCGCAAAGCCAACCCTATCGGCCCCCTCTACGCGAAAGTCCCAGGCGCGCGCGCCGGGGACTCCGATGATCTCATCTATTCCCGGCATGCAGAGCTTCGAACCGGCCACCTACTCGTCGTCAACTCGTCAGCCGGCCGGAAGCCACGCTAGAGCGAAAACAATGCGAGATCCCTGGCGAGCCTCGGCGCGGCCCCGCCCCTGCGCCCTGGTCGGTGCGAATCCGCGGCGGCCGAGACGAGGGCGATGCTCCGGAGAACCGCCCACCGATTCATGACTCTCGCGTGCATGGGTCAGTTCGTTCACGGTGCCAGAGACATCGCCGGTGCAGTACCGTCGAAGGACGGTGCGATCCCCGGCACGTTCAGCCGAATCCGGTAGAGCCCCGTGCTGGCCGTGATGAACAGCGTGCGGTTATCGTCGTCTCCCCAGGCGAAATTCGCGGCATGCTCCGGCGTCACGATGGTGCCGAGATGACGGCCTTCCGGGCTGAGGACATAAATGCCACCCGGTCCCGCTGCATAAACATTGCCGTTGCGGTCGACCTTGATCCCATCCCACGCGTCGTCGCCCGGAGCCGTGCGGGTCACATCGAGGAAGACCCGGCCATTCGCGAGGGTCCCGTCGGCGCGCACATCGTACCGCATGATGACTTTCCTCGCGGGATCCCAGTTGTCGACGTAGAAGGTGCGCTCGTCCGGCGAAAAGGCGAGGCCGTTTGGTCCGGCGAGCTCTCGCGTGAGCAAGGTGGTCCGCCCGTCACGCACCATGTAGACGCCGCTGAACGGCAGCTCCTTCTTCGAATCACCGAACGCCTTCGGCAATCCGAAGGGTGGATCGGTGAAGTAGAGCGTTCCGTCGGAGCGGTAGACCAGGTCGTTCGGGCTGTTGAGACGATGTCCCTCGTACCGATCGGCGAGTACCGTGATGGCACCGGTGCGCTCGATGCGAATGACGCGGCGCTCCCCGTGCTGGTCCACCGTGAGCCGGCCCATCGAATCGAGAGTAAGGCCATTCGAGCCGGGCTGGTGATACTCGCCGATGTCCACGCCCGCGTACCCGCTCTTCGTCCGGTAGACGGACACTTCGCCATTCGGCGTCCAGCGATAGATCCGGTTGGCGTTCGGATCACTGAAGAGCAGATAGCCGCCCTCGCGAACCCAGACCGGTCCCTCGAGGAACTGGAATCCGCCCGCCAGCTTCTCGATCTTCGCGTCCGCGGGAACGATGCCATCGAGCCCGCGGTCGAGGCGGCGAATCGATCCTTCGGTCCCCTCGGCGATTCGCGCGGCATCGGCCGAGTACAGGTCCAGTGTCGCAGAACGAACCCAGATGAAATTGCCCGGTGGATTCGAGACCGGACCGTTCACACCGAAGATGGCGACGGTAAAAATCTCGCCCGGTCGGGCACATCTCGTCAGCACGACTCGATTCGGCGCGTTGAAGCCTCGGGCGAGCTGACCTCCCGTTTGCCCGAGCACAGCTGGCAGCCGACCGTTCACCCAGACTTCCGCATAGTCGTCGACTACGACCTCGAGCACGAGCGCCTTGCCAGTAGGATCCACGTTGCCGATCCGCTCGGGAACCGTGATCGAAGTCCGGTACCAGTTGTACGACAGGCGTCCGTGACCGCGGCGGGTCTCGAGCTCCGGCGCGCGGAGTGTCTCCCAGGCCGAGTCGTCGAAATCCTGCGCGCCGGCCTTCGGCTCGATGTCGTAGGTCCGGTTCGGCGGCCCGGAGGGGCGGAGGTCGGGGCCGGGCGCATGGTGCGTGACTTCGACGATGCGCACATCGCTGTAGCGCCATTGGCCATGCATCAGGCGAATGCCCTCGTCGGTTCGGAGATCCACGACCGCGATGGGATTCCCTCTGAATGGAGCATCGGCCGTGACCTGGCCCGCCAGCGGGGCGGGGAGCGCCGCGCAAATCAGGAGGGCGCGAAGCAGTCTGGTCATGATCTAGCCCCTCACCTTGATCGTGTAATAGTTGAGCGGGCCCCGAACCTCGCGGAACCAGTGAGGAGTCCCGGCAGGAACCGTGATCACGTCTCCTCTGCCGAGGCGCCGGGTCTCTCCGCCTTCGATTGAGGTACCACGGATTTCGTCAGGCGCGACCGTCTTCGGTTCAACAGCGGTCCCGCCCGTGACGAACGTGGCCGAGCCGTCGATTATGTAGATGATGTCGGTGTCACGGGTGTGGATCTCGGCCTGGCCGGCGGAATCACGATGGCTGGTGTGGACCATGTAGTTCCGCCCTGTGCCATCAACCAGAACGCCCCCCTTCGCGAATGAGGCGCTGACCTGCTCGCGCGGGAAATACGAAACCTGCGCCGGCATCGATGCGCCGAGAGTGGCTGCCGTGCTGCCGCTGACTGCGGCTGCGCCCGCCATGGCGAGTTCCTCATCCTCCTGCGCGCTCGCGGCGCCACTCACTCCGACCCCGCCAACGACCTGTCCATCGACGATGATGGGGACGCCGCCCTGAAGGGGAGTGAAGTCATTGAGCGCGACCATGGAAGTCCGCCCGTTCCTGATGATCTCCTCGAATACCTTGGTTGGCTTCTTGAAGAGCACTGCCGTCCGGGCCTTGCCGATCGAGATGTTGGCGCCGGCGGCGAACGTGTTGTCGAGCCGCTCCACGGCCATCAGATTGCCGCCGTCGTCCACCACGGCGATGACACCGGTACCGGCCTTTGTCTTGGCGTATGCCTCTGCGCCGGCAATCGCATTCCTGGCTCCCTCGAGCGTGAGCGCTTTATGCTCCGCGACCTGAGCCTGCATCGAGCCGGCGAGAGTCGCGGCTGCGAGGCTCAGGCCGATCGTCCGCATCGTTCGCATCTGGTGGTTCTCCCGTAAATGAAAGGGCCGCGGCCAGTGCTCCGGTCCGCGGCCCGCGCGTGAGTATTACTTGACGACGGTATCGAACGGTGCCTCACCGAGCAGCACTTCGGCGAATGCGCACCAGATCTGCACCTTTGCCACATCCTTGATGTACGGTGGCAGCGTGATCGTCTTGTTGTACTTGTCGCCCTTGATGACGAGACGGTTGAGGAGATACGTATTCCCCTTTGAATCCACGATCTGCCAGTGCGGGGCCGGCGCGTCGGGCACCTTGAAGTCGTCGGAGAGAGTCAGCACGATCTTGTCACCGTCCTTGGTCGCCATGACGCTGCCGACGTTCGCCTTGACGCCGGTGAAACCCTTGCTGATCCAGGTCTTCGGGGCGAACGTCGCGGCCGTGGTCATCATGCCGACGGCGAGCAGCAGGGTGAGAGCCTTCGCGAAACCGCGCATCTGTGTTCCTCCTGGTGATGTGATGATGGCCGGCCGGATGCCGTCCATCCTGTCGTTCGTCCCCACCATGGCGACGATCCGTATCGCGTCGTTCGTAGGAGCCACAATGCGGACCGCGGCTGGTTAGTTCCCATGGAATCGCGCACCGCGCCGAATCCTGGTTCGGAGCCACTGGGCGCGGCGACGTGGAAGGCTTGAGGACTGCGGGACGGTCGCGGTCGTACGACCGATGGCGGGGGAACGGAGGGACGTGGAGCGCGGAAGACTTGAGACCAGGCAGTCTGATGGACAAGGCAACGCCGTGCGGCTTGACGCGCGCCGGCTCAAGGCATGGCGCGCCGTTCTCCGCTTCGTCGCGCGGAAATTATTCGAGGGAGCGCGCTACGGATCGATATTCGCAGAAGATGCACCGATCGCCGGGCAGGTGGTACATCTTGGCGCAATACTCTGCCCGCCGGCGCGCACCCCAGCCGAACACTTCGGCTGCCAGCAGCATGCCAGCCGGCGGAGCGGTGAAGTACAGCCAGAGCGCGGTCCACCGCCAGGCGACTACTGCGGAGCCGAAGGTGCGCGCGGGATTCATGCTCATGCCCGAGAGGGGCGCCTCGAGGGCGATGTACACACCGACGAGGGTCGCCGCTAGTACGCCGGTCAGTGGCGCCAGCTGCGGGCGACTCGCCGCGTTCAGCACGGTAAGCATGAGCCCAAAGGAGATCAGCAATTCGGCCACGAACGCCACGAGTATGCCTCCCGGTCCCGGAAGCGTGGCCACGTAGTTGACCGACGGGTGGCCGATCCAGTCACGAAAGAGTATCCACGAGAGGATCATCCCGCCGATGCCACCCAGGAACTGCGCGGCGATATACCAGGCAGCGTCGGCGGGCCCTACTTTGCCGAGTCGAAGGAAAGTCAGGGTGACGGAGGGATTGAGATGGGCGCCGGACCGTCGCCCCCATGGCGAGTAAATGTTGATCAGCGCCGTCATCGCCATCGCCAACCCCATCAGCGCGCCTCGCTGCATCGGGTTCGGGAGTGCGCGCGGAACCGGCGAGGCCGGATGAAAGAGGAGCACCGCGAAGCCCGAAGCGGAGACCATGAAGAGTCCCAGGCCGAAGGCCTCGCACAAGTATTCGAGGTAGTGGAATTCGTGCCGGGTCGTGTCGGCAGATTGTGCGGGCGTGCTCAACGCCGGCGCGCCCCGGTGATCGATCGCGCGCGAGGAGCCAGGGCGGTGGTCTCAGCGCTGGCGAGCACGTCGTTCGAGAGACGCAGGACCTCGCCCACGGACCACGCCTGAAAGGGGCACCCGCGCGGAGTGTGCGGGTGTTCCGCGTCGGCGATCTCGGATAGATGCCCGATCCCCGCGACGTCGAGGTGCTCGAGCAGCGGTTTGAGAAATCGACGCCGCGCTTCCGACTTCGCTGCGGGTGTCGCGCCCCGCACGCGAACCCACGCCTCGACAAAGGGTCCGGACAGGAATGGCCATACCGTTCCCATATGGTAGGCGCCGTCGCGCTGGACCGGCCCGCCTTCGTAATAGGGCACGTATCCGGGTTCATCGGGGGCGAGACTGCGCGGGCCCAGCGGCGTCCAGAGGCTGGACTCCACGGCATCGACGATCGAGCGTCCGCGTTCCATATCGACGATGGCGAAGGGAAGGCCGCCGACCGCATAGAGCTGGTTTGGCCGGAAGGTCGGATCGACGGTTCCCGATTTCCCATCGGGATCGACGACGTCGGCGAGACAACCGTTACCCAGCCAGAAGCGCGTGTTGAATGACTGCTCAGCCCGGGCCGCGAGCGCCGCATACTGCCGCGAGAGCGGCGTCCCGATACGGAGAGCGTTGATCCAGAGCGCCTGAATTTCTACCGGCTTCCCGATCCGCGGCGTCACGACCCAGTCGCCGACCTTCGCATCCATCCACGTCAGTTGCACACCCGGCATGCCGGCCCGAAGCAGTCCGTCGTCATCCATCCCGATGCCGTAACGGGTGCCTCGGACGTATCCATCCAGAATCGCGAGGATGGCGGACTCGAGCGCCCTCCGCACTGTCGCGCGAATCCTCCGCTTCTGCGCCAGGGAAACCCGGAAGAAATCGTGCACCGCGACGACGAACCAGAGCGACGCGTCCACGGCGTTAAACTCCGGCGCATCGCCCTGCTCGACGAATCGATTCGGCAGCATGCCCTCATCCACTGCACCAGCCCACTCGCATAGAATCGCCTCTGCATCGTCGAGACGCGCGCCTGAAAGGCAAAGTCCCCGCAGCGAGATGAAAGTGTCGCGACCCCAATCGGTGAACCAGGGGTATCCGGCGATGATCGTCTTTCCGCTGCCGCGGCGGACGATGTATGCATCCGCGGCTCGGTGGAGCGGGGACGGGAACCGCTTTCTTCGAGCGGCCTCGGTGGCGCGCAGTCGATCCACGGTTTCGCTGAGGGACTCGACGCCCCGATCGCTCTGGCCCGCATCCGCTCCCGTTTCGGCGGACAAGTGCCAGATTGCCTCGCCTCCCGAGAGCGACCAGCCGTGCTGACCCGGGGACCAGAGATCTTCAGTCGCCTCGAATCCGCGAGCGCGCTCCTCTTCCAGGAGGAAATTGCGGAACCACACCGGATCGTGGGCATACGATGCATTCGCGCGGCTGACAACGCCCGGCTGCGAGGAGTATGGGCGCCAGCGAACGGTCTGTTCGGTGTCACGCTGCTCGATCGTAGCGCCGGTATCGAGGTCGTCATTCTGGTGATGGAGGGCGTGCGAGTCCCGTCCCGAAAGGAATGGCCGGACGCGAAGTCGGACGCCATCGCGAGGCGTCTTGAGCGACCAGCTGATCACGATGCTCGAGGTCTCATGAGGGAGGAAGAGCGATTGCTCGACGACGATGCCATCTCCAACGCTCCAGGTCCACGTCGGCCAGGGGTCGATACGGAAATCGATAATCGATTCGTGCCCGGCCGGATGCGTGACATCGGGATGGTAGCGTTGCGCGCTGAGCGGATAGGACTGACCCTCGATGTCGATCCAGGCATCGAAGCCGTCGACCAGCACCGCGCGTCCGGTCGGTGGCGCCACGGCCGGCGTGAGCAGGCCATGGTAGCGTCGGGTGCGCCAGCCGGCGACGGTGCCCGAGGCGAATCCTCCAAGCCCGTCTGTCTCCAGCCATTCCGCAGCGAGGCGTTCGGCGCTGAGCACGCTCACACCCAGCGGATCAGGCGAACGAGGAACAGCGGGGCCTCTTCGCCTAGCGCGAGCGCGAGAAACTGAAGGTGAGAGAGAGCTCGTTGCACGGCCTGCACTCCTGCTAGGGGACGGACAGCGGTTTCTGTGTAGTGCAATGCCGCCCTCAACCCGGAGGTTCCCGCTCACCCACCGGAATCGAATCCGGGGTAGAGCGTCATGCCGCCGTCGACGAAAAGCGTGGTTCCCGTGATGTAGTCCGACTCGTCGGATGCGAGCCATACGGCCGTTCGCGCGATATCCTCGGGCTCGCCAATGCGCTTGTACGGGATCAGCCGCATCAGGTCGGCGGAGGCCTCGGGCGTCTCCCAGGCCGTGCGGTTGATTGGCGTGCGTACCGCACCCGGGGCCACGCTGTTGATCCGGATATGCTGGGGCGCGTACTCCTGCGCCAGAGTCTTCATCATCAGCATCACTCCACCCTTCGAAGCCGCGTAATTGGCGTGCCCCGCCCAGGGAATAACCTCGTGCACCGAGCTGACGCAGACGATCTTTCCGAGCGCCCGGCTGAGTTCGGGACGCGGTCCGCGACGGCGAAATTCGCGGATCGCCTCGCGCGCGCAGAGAAATTGCCCGGTCAGATTGACGCCGATTACCCGGTTCCACTGGTCGAGCGACATCTCGTGCGAGGGCGCGTCCTTCTGAAGCCCCGCGTTGTTCACCAGGATATCGAGCGTCCCGAACGTCTCGAGCATCCGGGCGAACATGCCAAGCACATCTTCTTCCCGGGAGACGTCGGCCTTGAACGGAATGGCGCGACCGCCGCCGTTCTCGATCTCCGCGACGACTTCCATCGCCGGTCCCTCGGCCGAGGAGTAGTTGACCAGCACCTCAGCGCCCGCGGCGGCCATCGCGAGCGCGATTGCGCGACCGATGCCGGAGCTGGCGCCGGTGACGAGAGCCGCCTGTCCTTCCAGCAGGCGACGAGTCGTCAGCGGATGGGCTTCAGCGTTTGGCATTGGCGGTCCCGGATCGAGGGCGACCACGACCGGCAGGCTTCGCCTCCGCCACCGGGACGGATGCGCCGGGACGCGAGGGCTTTCGGGGCTGCAACAGCTTGGCGATGAGGCCCGTCCACCCGGTCTGGTGCGAGGCGCCCACGCCTCGCCCGGTATCGCCGTGGAAATATTCATGAAACGGGACGTAGTCCCGGAAATGCGGATCGCTCTGGAATTTGCGGTTGTCGCCGAAGACTGGGCGCTCGCCAGCCGGATTCCTCAGAAAGATCCGTCCGAGTCGAGTGGAGAGCTCGGCGGCGATCTCTTCGAGCGTCAGGAATTGTCCCGAGCCGGTGGGGCATTCGACCTTGAAATCGTCGCTGTAGTAATGATGAAATTTCTGCAGCGATTCGATCAGCAGGAAATTGACCGGAAACCAGATCGGCCCCCGCCAGTTCGAGTTCCCGCCGAACAGTCCGGAGTCCGACTCCGCCGGTTGATACCGGACCGAAAGAGGCATTCCCATGACATCGAAGACATAGGGATGCTCCTCGTGCACTTTCGAGAGCGCGCGGACACCGTAGTCGGACAGAAACTCCGTCTCGTCCAGCATGCGTTTGAGGAGACGCTTCATCCGGTGCCCGCGCAACAGGGAGAGCAGACGCCGATCTCCATGTCCCGGCTGCTGCCACCGCGAGACGAGTCGCGCCAGGTCGGGTCGATAATCCAGGAACCATCGGAGCCGTCCCGCGAATGCCGGGAGTTCCGCGAGCAACGCCTCGTCGATCGTTTCCACGGCGAAGAGCGGGATCAGTCCCACCATCGAGCGGACCTTGAGGGGCGTCAGCCGTCCGTCCGGCGTACTGAGCACGTCGTAGAAGAATTCGTCGTTCGCGTCCCAGAGACCCACGCCCTCGTCGCCGAGGTTCGTCATCGCTTCGGCGATATGAAGGAAGTGCTCGAAGAACTTGGTCGCGATGTCCTCGTATACCTTGTTGTGCCGCGCCAGTTCGAGGGCGATCCGCATCATGTTGAGGCTGTACATTCCCATCCAGGCGGTCCCGTCTGCCTGGTTGATGTGCCCGCCCGTCGGCAGCGGCGAGCTCCGGTCGAAGACCCCGATGTTGTCGAGTCCGAGGAAGCCGCCCTGGAAGACGTTCCGCCCCTGCGCATCCTTCCGGTTGACCCACCAGGTGAAATTCAGCATCAACTTGTGAAAGACCCGCTCGAGGAACGCCCGGTCTCCGGTGCCTCCTCGACGGTTTCGGTCCATTTGGTAGACCCGCCACGTGGCCCACGCATGGACCGGGGGGTTCACGTCGCCGAAGGCCCATTCATATGCGGGTAACTGACCGTTCGGGTGCATGTACCACTCGCGCGTCAGGAGAAGCAGCTGCTCCTTGGCGAACTCGGGATCGATGAGCGCGAAGGGGATGCAGTGGAAAGCGAGATCCCACGCCGCATACCAGGGATACTCCCAGGTGTCCGGCATAGAAATGATGTCGGCATTGTTCAGGTGCTTCCAGTCCGCGTTGCGGCCCTTACGCCGCTCCGGCGGCGGGGTAGGTTGGGGCGCATCGCCGGCCAGCCATTCGGGGATGTCGAAGTAGAAGAACTGCTTGCTCCAGATCATCCCGGCGAAGGCCTGCCGCTGTACCAGACGGGCGTCGGGATCAATGAGATCGGCCTGGACGTGATGGTAGAAGGCATCCGCCTCAGCTTGCCGTTCGGCGACGATCGCATCGAAATCATCGAACGGATGCTTGAGATCTGTGGCGCCGAGTCGGAGGCGAACGACGATTGACCCGCCGGCTGGCACGACGAAGCGGTAGTGGGCGGCAGCCTTGGTCCCCGCTTCGCCTTCGGGCAGGACCACAGATCGACCGTGCACCACGTGATCGTGGAATGCGTCCTTGGCGCCCGGTCGCTGGAGCGCGACGCCATAGAGTCGCTCGGTGTTGGTCTCGTTGTTCGTCACCAGGAGCGTGGGTTCGCCATCGCAGTGCCAGCGGAAGTCGCCGAGCTCCAGATGCGTCGCGTCGATGCACGTTGCCGAGGTCGCCCGGAGAGACGGCCGGACCGAACCATCCCGCCACGACCACGTATTGCGAAACCAGAGATGTGGCAGGACGTGGATCGGCGCGGCTTCCGGCCCGCGGTTGTGCACGGTGATCCGCAGGAGAATGTCGTCCACGTCCGCCTTGGCATATTCGGCGAACACGTCGAAATACCGGTCTTCGTCGAAGATGCCGGTGTCGGCCAGCTCGTATTCGGAGCCACCCAATCCGCGCCGGCGATTCTCCTCGAGCAGCTCCGCGTACGGGAACGCCCGCTGGGGATATTTGTAGAGCATCTTCAGGTAGGAATGCGTCGGTGTGGCGTCGAGAAAGTAATAATTCTCCTTCACGTCCTCGCCATGATTGCCCTCGGCATTGGTGAGGCCGAAGAGCCGCTCTTTGAGGATGGGATCCTGCTCGTTCCAGAGCGCAAGTGAGAGGCACAGGCGCTGCTGGTCGTCGGAAAAGCCGGCGATTCCGTCTTCGCCCCAGCGATAGGTGCGGCTTCTGGCGTGATCGTGCGGCAAATAGTCCCAGGCAGACCCATGCGGACTGTAATCCTCGCGGACCGTCCCCCATTGCCGTTCCGAGAGGTAAGGGCCCCAGCGCTTCCAGGCTTTGCCTCGGGCGGAATCATCGCGAAGGCGAGCGGCTTCTGCGGTCAGTGGTGGCACGGGTAGTCCTCGGTCGGATGCGGCGATTGGTGATATTGCTGCACCCGTAACGTCGCAACGGCGTCGGCAGTTCCCTCCGGCGGGGGACTTCGAACGAGAAGCGCCCCGCTATTGGACGGGGCGCATTGATCGGACTATCTGCGAACGTCAGGAGCCGAACTTGCGCTCGACGGCCAGCATCGCCGAGATCTGGGCCCGCAGACGCTCTGGTGCGGGAAGCGGCTCGAGCCGCTTCCGAATCTCGTTCGCCAGGCGCTCGTCGAACCGCCGCTCCGCGTCGCAGTTCGGACAATCATCTATGTGCCGCTCTACCATCTGGTTACTCCTCACCCTCGACCATGTCCGGGCCAGGGAGCCCGGGATTGGCGAGGTGCCTTCCGGAATAACTCAGAATGGGAGCGAAAGGTTCCCCATATCGCCGTCCGCAGGCGCGCGGTATACTCTCGACCCGAGCATCCCCGCATCGAGGAGGAGCGAATGACGCGGATTCGTCACAAAGCGACCGGCGAGACGTTGCTGGAACTCGAAAGCGATACGCTCGCGGGCGCCTCGCTCCCTCACGCAATGCTCGCCTATGCGGATCTTGCCGGCCAGGATCTCCGCGGCGCCGATCTTCGCTGGGCCGACCTCTGCATCGCTGATCTGGCCGGCGCGAATTTCGATGGTGCCGAATTGAGCGGTGCGGACCTGAGTGGATCTTCGCTCGTCGGCGCCTCGCTGGTGGGCGCCCGGCTTACCGATGCGAAGCTGCTCGGGGTCAATTTCACCGGTGCAGTGCTCCGGCGCGCCGACCTCACTCGAACCACCTTTCGGCTCTCCTATTTGACCGCACCCGCGGATTTTCGGGATGCCATCCTGTATCGGGCCAGCCTGGCCCACGCCGCGTTGCCCGGCGCCGATCTTTCCGGTGCCGATCTCCGAGAGTCGAATCTCAACTCTGCCAATCTCGCCGGTGCGAACCTCACCGGAGCCGCGCTCACCAGCGCGTCACTCGCGCAGACCATCCTGCGCGGCGCGACGCTTCGGTCAGCCGACCTTACCCATGCGCTCCTCGCAGGCGCTGATCTGGAGGATGCCGAACTGGGCGATGCCATCTTCGGGCGTACCGTACTCGCTGATTGTGGCAGCCTTGCACTGGCGCGGGCGCTCGATGAAGTCTCGCATGCCGGACCTTCCTCGCTCGACCTTCTGACGCTCCGGTCGCTCATCGAGTCCGGTGCGACGTCGTTCCTGAGCCGAGCCGGAGTTTCTGGCTCGCTCCTGGAGCGGGCCGGGGCGCTCCTCGTCTAAGCGGGACGCTCCACGAGTCACCGCAGACATGAGCACCGCCGAATCCTGCCCCAGGTTCTGCCGGTGCCTCGAACCCCAAATTGCTATCGCACCCCCCGTCGAAGCCCTCCCCTCGAGCCTGCCGAGAAGGCGCATTACGCCGGTGCGGCTCCGGTCTCCGCGATACTGGCTCGGATCTTCGCAAGAAGATCTGACGGCATCGCAAGATGTTCAAGCTTGTTCCGCACGCCCTGGATGACACTCGATTCGAAGCGGTACTCCGCCGCGCAAGCCGCGCACGTCTCCAGGTGTTCGCGCACCCGTGCCATCTCCTCTGCCTTGAGCTCGCGATCCAGGTAGTCGTCCAGTCGGGAGAAGACTTCCTCGCAACTCAATCGATGCATGGGAGTCATCTCAATGATTCCCCTGTGCCGAGTCAGCCAGCTCTTTGACGATGCCGCGCTCTTTCGCGAGTTCCCAGAGTGCCTTCTGAAGCAGGCGTCGGGAGCGGTGAAGCCGGGACCGCACAGTGCCGACCGGCAGGTCCAGCACGACGGCGATTTCCTGATACGCGAAGTCCTGCATGAAGTAGAGCGTTGCCACCACCCGATACTCTTCCGGAAGCGCATCGATGGCGCTGGTAACGTTCTCGGTGTCGAACTTGTTCATGACGACGCTTGCGGGATCTTCAGTCACGGCGTGAAGTCCCATTGCCGCTGTCTGACAGTAGATGTACAGCTCCGGCGTATCCTCGAGCTCCACCTCCGTTCCTTCCCGCTTCCGCCGCCGATACTTGCTGAAGAAGCAGTTGGTGAGAATCCTGAAGAACCATGCCTTGAAGTTGGTGCCCCGCTCGAACGAGCCGAATCCTCGCCACGCGAGCAGCACCGATTCCTGAACGAGGTCCTCCGCGTCCGCATCATTTCTCGTCAGTCGCACCGCCGTGCCATATGCCGAGTTGAGGAGCGGAGTGAGCAGGGGTTCGAATTCGTGCTCGGCGGGTGCGACTGGGCGGACGGAATCGGTGGCCCTGCTCGCGGCGACCTCGGGCGAAGGATTCGGGTTCGTGGCGTTCATGAGTTCCTTCAGGCTCGGCAGGTTCTCGCGGTCGCCGCTTTGGGCCGTTCGGCCAGCGGTCGGGATGCTTCCCCCGCGCCGGTTGGAAACGTCACCGACCTGAGAATGGTTCCACGCTGCGCGGGGCTCTACCCAACACAGGCCATGCCGGACTCAGCCCATCCGTCGAAGTCGTTGGTGACTTCCGCGGCGCTTGCCTCCGGAATCAGTTGCTCGAGATCCTGGAGGACGTTCATGAATACGACGAATGCGTCGTAAGGCGACTCGTAGGGACTGAAGTACTTGTGCACGTCCCCGTCGGCGAACCACTTGGTGCACATGTAATAGAGATGGTCGCTGGTGGTGAGCCGCCGCCACCGATCGATCAGACCCGCATCGCCGGTTGCGAGCACGTCTCGGCGCAATCCATAGAGGCGCTCGTGGGCCGCGTATTGCAGCCGGTTGCCGAGCCATGCCGAGGTGTCGCGCTCCAGGTCCGCCCATGATGTGGGGCGCGCAAAAGCGAGCGGAGCCACTGCGGGACGCGCCGCCAGGGTCGACGGATGCACGAAGGACAGTCCCCGCGCGAGGCATTCCCATGGCAACCGCTCGACAAACGAGAAGATGCCCGTCTCGGCCCACTGATGCTCGCCGAGGGTCTCATAATCGATGAACAGGTGCATGCTCTCGCCGTCGCTGCCGGCGATCCACTCAGCGTACTTCTCCGCCGTGAGCGGCCATCCGTCCCAATCCCGGTTGCTGAAGCGAAAGCCCACGTCGTCGCTCAGCCGATAATTGCGGGGAATCAGGCGGAGTCCAGGTGTGCCGGCGGCCTCGTACACATGATTCGGCGATCGCCATTCCATGACGTGGTCCGCTCCTTCGACCATCACGCCGGCGAACCCCAGTCGGGCAATGTCGGGAGCGAGCCCATCCCAGTAGATCAGTTCGGTATTGCGGAAGACCGTTGGCTGCCGACCGAAGTACCGCTGCAGAACTTCCCGGTGTCGCTCGACCTGGGCGACAAATTCCTCGGAGTTCGCCAATGAGGCGAGGCTGTGGTCATACGTTTCACCGAGCAGTTCGACGCCGCCGGTGGCAACCAGTGATTGAAAGCTCGCGAGAACATCCGGAGCCCAGAGGGCGAGCTGCTCGATGAGCACGCCGCTCAGACTCAGCGCGACTTTGAACCGGCCCTCCGACCTGCGAATCAAGTCTTCGAGCAATTGATTGGCGGGCAGATAACACTTGTCGCCGACCCGCCGGAGAATGCGCCGGTTGGTTTCGTCGTCGAAATAGTCGAGGCCACCTCCTATGTCGAACACACTGAAGTGACGGAGGCGGAAGGGCTGGTGTACCTGAGCGTAGATGCAGATATCAGGCATGGACAGGCTCCTGCATTCGGGACATGGCGCGCCGGTAGGCGGCGCGGGTGAGGCGGGCGGGTTCCTCGAGGCCGAAACGCGCGGTCTCCAGCTCTTCACGGCCATTCCGACCCAGCTCAGCGCGCAGCACAGGATGGCGGATCAGTGCGACGATCTTGTTGGTCATCTCGTCCACATCCCAGAAGTCCACCTTGAAGGCGTTAATCACGACCTCGGAGGCCCCCGACTCCCTTGGCATGATGCACGGCGTCCCCGCGCGCAGGCTTTCGAGCGCCACGAGTCCGAACGGCTCACTCACGGACGGCATCACACAGACATCGGCGAGACGGTAGAGACGCTGCACGTCGGCCCCCTGCACACCGCCAGTAAAATGAATCCGGTCGGCGATGCCGAGTGTGGCCGCCCGATCGATCATCCTGGTGAGCAAGTCGCCACTTCCCGCCATGATGAACTTCGCTGTCGGTTCGAATCGGGTGACCTTCGCGGCCATGTCGATGAAATACTCAGGCCCCTTCTGCTGCGTCACCCGGCCGAGAAAGAGCACGACCGGAGGGCGACGCCGGCCTCGAAGCGACCTGCTGGCGAAGGGATGGCGCTCCTGCGCCAGAGGTATGGGGACGTCGTTCCCGTCGATTCCCCAGTGCACTACGTCCACTTTTGTTTGGGCCACCCCGAACTGGTCGGTGCAGCAGCGTTTGAGTGCGTGGCTGTTGGAGACGACGCGGTTAGCGGCGGTCAACCCCTCCAGTTCGCGCTGCACAATGGCCACGTTGGCGCCTTCACCGGCCCGGTCAAATTCGGTGGCGTGGATGTGGGCGATGAGGGGCTTGCCCGAAATCCGTTGCGCCTCGATTCCTGCCGAGAAGGTGATCCAGTCGTGACAGTCGATCACGTCGTGGGGCTCCCGCGCGGCGATATCTGCTGCGAGCGAGGCGAATCGTTCGACCTCCGCGAATAGATCCTTCCCATACACGATGCCGAGGCGACTCCCGCGCTCCGCCGCTGCGCGAAGTGCGGGATAGTCCTCCTCGGTACCGTACGGCGCCATAGGCGAGGGAACGCGATGAAGCCGAAGCGCGTTCGCCGGTCCATCCGCGCTCACCAGCCGGAGCCCGTCAATCGGAGAGTGTCCCGCTGGGAAGGGGACGACCAGGGTGACCTCGACCCCGATCCTGAGCAGGCCTTTCACGAGGCCCACTGTCGCGGTGGCGAGTCCGCCGGCTTGAAAGGGCGGAAATTCCCAGCCGAACATGAGAACTCTCATTGTAGCGCGTGCTTTCTGCCGTGCCCGGAGGCGATCGTTTCAGCCTGCAAATGCATGCGAGGCCTCGTTCGGCACTTGAAGATCCAGCTGCAAGGAGGTCGCCGACCAGCGGGAAAGAATGTCGAGCACCCGCGCGCGCTGGCTGACGTACCGGCCGGGGATGGCAGTGTCGGGAGTCCGGCGCCCACCTTCAGTTTGCCGCGAAGTGATTGAGAGGGAAATCGCCGACTGATTCATATGACCTCCCGGTATCGTGGGCTGCTGGTAGTCTCGTCGGGTTCACTGCTGCCGTGCACTCATAAGTCCGAGAGGCTCGGTTCGGTTCCCGACGCCCTGATTGCCGGAGTGCCGTGGAGGCTGGGAGGAGACGGGCGCGTCGCGGGGAACTTCTTATAGCCGGCCAGCATTATCGAACAATCGAATCGAAGGCTTTCGCCGTCGTTCCCCGGGAATCGAGGCCCCATGTCGGTCGGAGTGGCAGAGTGGCTGGTACGGCTGGCGTCGATCTATTCGGCCGCAGGCATCGCCTTTGGGCTGCTCTTCGCGATGTGGGGAGCAGGTCGCGCCGACCCGGTCGCGCGGGACGGCACTTGGGGTTTCCGGCTTCTCCTGATCCCTGGTGCCGCAGCGCTCTGGCCCTTGTTGCTGTACCGCATGCTGGTGGCGCCCGGGAGACGGTGGGAAGAGCGCAATCGCCATCTCGACGCGGCCCGGTCGTCAATGCGCTCGTCGCGCGAGCCCACTCGATGATCCGGTCTCATCGTCGAGTTCACGCGATTGTCTTCCTGGGCCTCTCTGCGATGCTGCCAGTCATCCTGCTGGCCGCGCTCCGCGCTCGGGCGCCAATTGCCGAAATGTCGGAGATTCCGCGGCCGTTGCTGGGAACTGGGGCCTTATCGCTTACTCCGCCTGATGGAGCGGCCATCGCGCGCTTCGGTCGGCTTCCGCTGCGGGTGAGCATGGAAGCATCGCTTGGGACTCCAGGTGGGCTCGCGCTACGACTCGAACCCGCCGGTCGGATCGATCAACCCGACCTGCTTCTCTACTGGGATCCCGTCGTCCCGGCCGGGTCGGATCTCCCTTCCGATGCCGTTCTCGTCGGATCGATCTCGCCCGAGCACTCCAGCATCGCACTCCTCTCGGCGAGCACGCGGCTCGATCGAGGAGTCCTGCTGGTCTATTCGCTCGCCCATCACCTGGTCGTCGACACCCTGAGCGTCGTATCCGTCGGTCGCCCAGGCGTCCCGGTCCGGCCATGAGTTCGCACTACCAGGCCGTGAACTGGAACCGGTTCAAGCAGACCTACGACCTGATTCTCATCAGTGCGGTTCTCCTGTGCCTGGGATCGTTCGGCCTGGCCACGTTCGCGCTCTACCCCGATGCGACTGCCGAAACCGTCCTCATTCGCGGGCTGGGCCTGACGGCGCTCCTGCTGCTTCACATCGTCCTGTGCATCGGCCCGTTGTGCCGGCTCGATCGTCGGTTCCTGCCACTGCTTTACAATCGTCGCCACCTCGGCGTCGCAATGTTCCTCCTCGCGCTGGGACATGGCACCTTCGCGGTCATCCAATTTCATGCAGGCGGAGACCTGAACCCGCTCGTGAGTCTGCTCGTCAGTGACGGGCAGATCGGGCGCCTGAGCGCCTTTCCATTTGAATGGCTGGGACTGGCCGCCGTGGTGATCCTCTTCTTTATGGCCGCGACGAGCCACGATTTCTGGCTCGCGTACCTGACGCCGCCGGTCTGGAAAGCACTCCACATGCTGGTCTACGTCGCGTATGGGCTGCTTATCGCCCACGTGGCACTCGGCATTCTTCAGGCGGAGCGGTCTCCTGCCTTCGAAGCGGCGCTCGGCCTGGGTGTGATGATCGTCTTGGGACTGCACCTCGCCGCGGCATTCCGCGAGCGGCATGCCGAGGCGGAATCGCCGAAGGCTCCGAGCGGATGGTCGGATGTGTGTGCGGTGGATGAGATCAAGGAAGGACGCGCCCGAATCGCGACGGTGGCTGGCGAGCGTATCGCCGTCTTCCGTCATGAAGGAAAGATTTCCTGCGTCTCGAATGTCTGCCGGCACCAGAACGGGCCGCTCGGTGAAGGTCGCATCGTGGACGGTTGCATCACCTGTCCGTGGCATGGATACCAGTACCGCCCCGACAATGGGCAATCCCCGCCGCCATTTACCGAGAAAATCCCGACCTTTAACGCGAGAGTCGTGCAAGGTCGCGTCTTCGTGGATCCGATACCGAATCCGCCGGGGACATTCGTCAAGCCGGTTGTCATTGCATCTGGGAATCGAGCTTCCGAGGGCCGGAAATGAGCGACCCAACGCTATACGACGATGAGTTCTTCGTGGGATATCACGCTGCGATGCCGCCTCGGCTGCGCCGCTTTCTTCGCTGGCTCGCGCTCGCGATCGTGCTGGTGGCCATAGTGGCCGTCGGGGGCGTGGCCCTGATCCAGCTCCCCTTCGCTCCGGCATTCTTCGAGTTTGGCCTACTCCGCCGATTCTCGGGCCGCATCGTGGAACGGCCTTACCCGATGCTGGTCGTCGAGCGTCCGGGCCACGCCGGCCTCGATGCGGCCGTGTCACAGTACCTCCTCGTCGCAGAAGGGAAGCATGGCGCGCAGGCGATAGTCGCAGGGCTCGCCGGCAAACCAGTCGAGGTCAGCGGATCCCTGATCTTTCGCGGGAACCAAACGATGATCCAGGTCGTTGCTGCGAAGAGATCCATCGAGTCAACGAATCCGGTGCAGGCTCGCCCCGGTCCGCCTCAATCGCTCGGAGATTTTACCCTCGACGGCGAGCTGGTGGATTCGAAGTGCTATCTCGGCGTCATGAATCCGGGCGCGACTACACCTCACCGAGGCTGCGCAGTGCGTTGCTTGAGTGGAGGGACTACGCCCCTCTTCGTGATTCGAGATACCCGCGGAACCCGCGTCGCTCTCATTCCCGTATCGACGGCCGGCGCGCCTCTCGGGCGTGAGATCCTGGGCCTGGTGGGCGAGCCGCTCCAGGTAACGGGACGCGTGAAACGAGAAGGCGATCTGCTGTTGCTCGAGGCCGACCCCGACATGTATCGGAGGCTCCCGTGACGTCGTTGCCGATTTGTGAAGCATGGTCCGACCGTCAGTCCGTGCTGCCCCTTGTCGGCGCAGGCATGATCTATCCGGCTTCCCCCGAGTGTGTGCCACCACTCGACATTGCCGCCGGTCGATACACGCTCCGTTTCGCCGGCAATCGGGATGATCTGGACAGAGTCCTGCAGCTCCGGTTCCGCGTATTCAATCTCGAACTCGGTGAAGGCCTCGACGAAGCGTACCGAACCGGACGTGATGTAGATGAGCTCGACGCTTCGTTCCATCACCTGATGATCGTTTGCCGCACGACGGGAAACGTCGTGGGTACGTACCGGATGCAGACGTCGGAGATGGCCACGCGGCTCGGCGGCTTCTATTCGGCTGGGGAGTTTGATCTCTCGACCGTGCCGCTCAACGTGATGCGGCATTCGATAGAGATCGGCCGGGCATGCGTCGCCCGCGATCACCGGAACGGCCGCGTTCTGCACTTGCTGTGGCGCGGACTCGCCGCCTATCTGGCCTGGAATCAGAAACGATATCTATTCGGTTGCTGCTCACTCACGAGCCAGGATCCTGCGCTTGGTCTGGCCGTCTTCGAGCACCTTGAGCGCGGCGGGCATCTCGACGAGGCCATTCGCGTCTCACCGCTCGCCAGGACGGAATGCATCCTGAAAGATCCGTCGGCCGCTCCGCCGCCATTCGAATTGCCCCCGCTCTTCGAGAGCTATCTGCACCTTGGCGCCCGCGTGTGCGGACCGCCGGCGATCGACCGGCTCTTCAAGACAATCGATTTTCTGGTTGCGCTCGACACCGAGGCGCTGGAGCCGAGTGCCTACCGGAGTTTCTTCCGGTGACCGCAGGGGCGGGGGCGCCGGAGTTCGCCACGGCCGGAGGATGGCCCGCGACGGAGGAACTCTGGGGACGAGGCCGGCGTCCGTACACCGGAGTCGCAGGTCGCGCCGGCCTCTCGTACGCGCGCGCGACGATCCGACTGCTCGCGATCGTCGCGTGGACCGGCGCCTGGTACGGAGCCTTGCTCGCCGGCTGGAGATTGGCCCCCGGAAGCCTGGGGAGAAGGGATGCGTGGCGTCGACTCGTATTTCGTCGGTGGGCCCGAGGCGTCGTCCGGATTCTCGGCGCCCGCATCACAATACGCGGGAATCCTCCCGAAGGAAGCGCGTTCCTGGTCTCCAATCATCTGAGCTACTTCGACATCGTCGTGTTCGCCAGCTGCATGGACACGACCTTCGTGGCGAAACGCGAAGTGGCCTCATGGCCGGTGCTCGGCCCGCTGGCCCGAGCGATGCGGACCATCCTGGTCGACCGTCGCGATCGAATGGCCCTCCCCCACGTGAATGCGGAGATCGAGCAGGTGATCCTCGAAGGCAGGAGTGTCATCCTATTTCCCGAAGGGACCAGCACTCCGGGGCACGGGATCCTGCCCCTCAAGCCGGCCCTGCTCGACTGGGCCGCGCGGCGAGTCCACCCCGTTCATTTCGCGACGGTCTCCTATCGCACCGCCGCGGGTTCCGGCCATGCGTCGGAATTGGTCTGCTGGTGGGGTGAAATGACGCTGCTCTCGCATCTCATCGATCTCGCGGCCTTGCCGGGTTTCGAGGCAACCGTGGCGTTCGGCACGGCGCCGCTACGGGACGATCAGCGCGGGCGCCTCGCCCTGCGATTGCGCGAAGCCATGCTTCGCGATTTCACCCCCGTCACGACTCACGGATCGCAATGACCATGTCGCCAGGAACTTCCGCCATCGACGGCAACGTGCATTTCCTTCGGCAGGGAATCGCGCTCATCGAGTCCATCCCGGACGAGCTGTACCATCGCTCGCGCCCAGGCTGGTCCGCGGTCGGCGCTCAGTTCCGTCACGTGCTCGATCACTACCTGTGCCTGCTGGTAGGCCTGGAAGCCGGCCAGGTGGATTACGATCGTCGCGGGCGCGACAACCTGACTGAGCGAAGCCGAACCATTGCGATTGCAATGGCTGAGCAGGTGATCACCGGGCTGTCGACGCTGGATCAATGGGCGCTCCAGCGCGCCCTCGAAGTTCACATGAACAGTGGTGGCGGAGATCCCGCCCACGATTGGGGACCGTCCACTGTAAACCGCGAGTTGCTCTTCCTGTCGAGCCACACGGTGCATCATTACGCGGTGATTCGCTTGCTGCTGGCGGGCTACGGGTTCGAGGCGAACGAGGACCTGGGCGCCGCTCCGTCCACTCTGGCGCATGCGGCGCAGCGGGTTGCCGCCGGAGCCGAGGATTCCACGGCCACCTTTGCTGGTCGTTGATGTGTACGCTCAGCTGGGTACCGGAACCCAGTGGTTACACCATTCTCTTCAGCCGAGACGAGCGCCGCGACCGGATGCCCGCGATCGCGCCATCAGAGGGAATGTCCAGGGGAATCCGATTTCTCGCTCCGCGCGATCCGGATGCCGGTGGCACCTGGATCGGGGTGAATGAACGTGGCGTGACGCTCGCCATGCTCAATCGCTACGATGTGTCTCCGCTCGATTCCCGGGAACCCAATCCTGTGGCTGGCTCAGTGAGCAGAGGCCTGCTCCTGGCCGGCCTGCTCGATGTGGAGTCGGAATCCGTAGTCGATGCCCGGCTGCGTGGAGCCGAGCTCGGCATCTATCGCCCGTTCACGCTCGTCGTCTTTGCCGCCGGCGCCATCCCCCAGGTGCGAGAGTGGGACGGTCAGGCGCTTTCATCCTCCTGGGTCGAGGGCGCCGGTTTGGCCGCCGCCAGCTCGTCGGCTGGGGCCGATGTCGCCGCGCAACGAGCTTCGCTCTTTGGCGCGCGCGCCGCTCAAGAGGGCCGACTGACGGCCGACCTTCTCGAGCGGCTGCATCGAGCCCACGTGCCCGACCGCGGTGCGGTGTCGGTCTGCATGCATCGGGCGGAAGCTGTCACCGTGAGTTTCTCCCGCGTGACGGTGACGGGCTGCAGTGCCGCGTTCGGCTACAGCGCGGGTTCGCCCTGTGAGGAGGGCGAGGTCATGACGCGGGTACTGCCCATGCGAGGAGTGTCATGAGGCGGGGAAGCCGATGGCTTCTCGGGACGTATCTCGTGCTGCTGGCCGTCTCGAAAGTCGCTCGCACGCTCCATCCCGCCGAGTGGAAGTCGACTGAGGGGGTTCGCACCGTGACCGTCGGCGCGGTCCGCCACGATTCCGTTTTCACCGATCCGGTGCGTATCGCCTTTCTGGAACTCAATCGTAGCGCCTCGAGCACCATTCTCCTGCTTCACGGAAGTCCGGGCGATCATCGCGAAGTAGGCGAGCTGGCCCGGCTGCTATCGTCCGACTATCACGTTATCGCCCCCGATCTTCCCGGCTTCGGTGGCTCGAGCCGTAATCTCCCCGATTACTCCTTCCGCTCCCATGGCCGTTACGTCCTTCAGCTTCTCGATAGCCTGGGCATCCCGCGGGCCCATGTGCTGGGTTTCAGCATGGGAGGCGGTGTCGCGCTCAGCATGGTAGATCTTGCGCCCAGCCGAGTGGACGGGCTCGTCATGCTCTCCGCGATCGGCGCGCAGGAGTACGAATTACTTGGCGACTATACGCTGAACCACGCGCTCCATGGACTCCAGCTCGCCGGGCTCTGGCTGCTGCGAGAAGGCGTCCCCCATATGGGCTACCTCGACGACTCCGCCATGGGCGTCGAGTACGCCCGAAATTTCTTCGATTCCGACCAGCGCCCGCTAAGGCGCATTCTCGCCGGATACGCGGGACCTTTGCTGCTCATCCACGGTGAGCATGATCCGCTGGTCGCTCCGGCCGCCGCGATCGAGCATCACCGCCTCGTGCCCCAGAGCGAGTTGCGCCTGCTGCCCGGGAATCACTTCATGGCGTTCACCCACCCGGAGGAACTCGCGACACCGATAGCGGAATTCTTGCGCCGGGTGGAGCGGGGAACAGCCCGGGTGCGCTCGACCGCCGATGCCTCACGCCTCCTCGCCGCTGCGCGTCCGTTCGATCCGGCCTCGCTTCCGCCCACGGGTGGATTGGCCCTCCTGATCCTGTTGGCCCTGCTGGCGGCCGCGACCCTGGTCAGCGAAGACCTCACCTGCATTGCGACGGGATTGCTCATCGCGCGAGGCACGCTCGGTTTCATCCCTGGGACGCTCGCGTGTTTCCTCGGCATCGTCTGCGGGGACCTTCTGCTCTTTCTTGCGGGCCGCTGGCTCGGGCGGGCGGCGCTCTCACGCGCCCCGCTCAAATGGTTTGTCGAGCCGTCGACCATCGAACGCGCCTCCGACTGGATTCGTCGTCGGGGGCCGGTGCTCGTGCTCACGAGCCGATTCATTCCTGGCACGCGCCTGCCCACATACGTCGCCGCCGGCATACTCCGCACCGATGCGGTGACCTTCGCCGGATACTTTCTGCTCGCCGGCGCTCTCTGGACGCCGCTGCTGGTCGGCACGGCCGCACTGCTGGGAGATGGTTTCCGGGAATCTTTCATGCGGCTCAGCGACCTTACGCTCCCGGGGTTGATTCTCCTCGCCTTCGGCCTCTTTGGGCTGGTTCGCCTCGCAGTCTCCCTCGCCTCCTATCGTGGCCGCCGCCTGCTCCTGTCCAGGTGGCGGCGCCTTACCCGCTGGGAATTCTGGCCGCCCTGGCTGTTCTATCCGCCGGTCGTCGCGTACATCCTGGTGCTCGCGCTCAAGCACCGGAGCGCGACGCTGTTCACCAGCGTGAATCCAGGGATTCCAGGCGGCGGGTTCGCCGGCGAATCGAAGTTCGATATCCTGGCCGCGCTCGGTCCGTCCGATCGAATCGCCACCAGCGGGCTCATCCCCGGCACGCTCACTCCTGGGCTGCGACTCGACGCAGCGCGGCGGTTCATGGCCGAACACGCACTGCGATTCCCGATCGTGCTGAAACCTGATATTGGCGAGCGCGGCTCCGGCGTCGCCGTGATTCGTTCTGCGGACGCGATGGCCGAATATCTCGAGCGCTCCACCGGAGATGTCATCGTCCAGGAATTTATCGCCGGCGAGGAGTTCGGCGTCTTCTACTACCGGCTTCCCGGTGAATCAGCAGGCCGGATCTTTTCAATCACCGAAAAACGTTTTCCATCCGTGGTCGGAGACGGTCGCCGCACACTCGAGGACCTGATCCTTCGTGACGAGCGCGCCGTCTGCGTGGCGGAGTTGCTGCTTCGGCGGCACGCGGCAAGCCTCGAATCTGTCCCGGCCGCGGGAACCAGGGTCGCTCTCGTCGAACTGGGAACCCATTGCCGAGGCGCGGCGTTCTTCGACGGCGGGCGGCTCCATACCGGCGAGCTCGAGCGGGAGATCGACCGCGTGAGCCAGGGCTTCGACGGATTCTGGTTCGGTCGCTACGACCTCCGAGTGTCCTCGGGTGCGGCACTCGCCGAAGGGCGCGACTTCAAGGTGATCGAGCTCAATGGGGCGACGGCGGAAGCCACCAGTATCTACGATCCGTCGAACGGACTCCTGTCGGCTTACCGGACACTCTGGAAGCAGTGGCGGCTGCTGTATGAGATTGCCGAGAGAAACCGCGGGCTCGGCCATCGACCAGCGTCGCTCGCCCACGTTATTGGAATGCTGCGCCGGCATCGCACGGCCATTCGTGCGCACGTCGCGGCCTGACGGCAGCACTCAACCTGGAGGAATGCGGTCATGAATGGTGCAGCAATGAGCCGGACGGCCGTGATCACGAGTTGGATCTTCCAACTCGCCGCCGCCGTGATTCTCGCGCAGACGCTCTTTTTCAAGTTCACCGGCGCCGAGGAATCGCGCTACATCTTCTCGCAGCTGGGCATCGAGCCGTGGGGACGCATCGGGACCGGGTTCCTCGAACTGATCGCGGTCGTCCTGCTGCTCTACCCGCGAACTCCAGCGATCGGCGCCGTGCTCGCCATCGGTTTGATGTGCGGAGCGATTGTCGGGCACCTCACCAGGCTCGGCGTCGTGGTGCAGAATGACGGTGGGCTGCTCTTCGGTCTTGCCGTGGCGACGCTCGTCTCGGCGGTCCTGGTCGTCCTGATCCGGAGACGCGAGCTGCCAGTGGTTGGAGGAATGTTCTAAAGCTGTGGGGCGGAGCGGCACGCTGGAAGTGCCGCGTGAAGGTCTGCACGCCTGTGCCGACTGGTATCAGAAGCGAGTCTCACACAATGTCAGGAGTGAGCATGCGGATCGCGGTATTCGGGGGAACGGGACGCGTGGGCCGGCGGGTCATCGACTATGCCCTTGCGGAACGACATGAGGTAATCGCTCTGGTGCGGGATCCGTCTAATTGTGGCGCGCCGGTGATGGGGCTGACACTTCGCGGCGGCGATGTGCTCGAGTCCACCGCGGTCGCCGAGGTCGTGCGTGGAGCCGACGCGGTGATCAGCGCGCTCGGTGGCGCGGGACTCGCGGCACCGGGCCAGGCGATCTCGGGTGGCATGCGAAACATCGTGGCGGCGGTTCGTGAGCAAGGCGGTGGTCGCGTGCTGGCGGTTGCTGGCTCCGGTGTGCTGGATGCGGCGGAGGGCGGACTCAGGATGGATGCACCTGGCTTCCCCGAGATCTATCGCGCGATCAGCGAGGAACACCGCGGCACGTTTGACGCGCTCAGGGCCAGCGATCTGGACTGGACGCTGGCCTGCTGTCCCGACCTGGTAGATGGCGCCCGCACCGATCACTTCAGACAGCTGGCCGACCAGTTGCCGCTCGGAGGCGCGTCGATCTCGGTGCAGGACGTCGCTTCGTTCTTGCTGCGCGAAGCCTGGCAACGCCAATTCGTACGCCGGCGAGTAGCCATCGCGTACTGAGGTGCTCAGCGCTCGATCCGCACCGTCCGGCACACCGAGTCACCTCGCGCACACACGCTGGCACGCAGGTGGCCGCCGGCATCATTTATTTTTCCCCTAACCTCGGCTGCGGGAGCGCCGATGAAATAGTTCGAATCGGGGGTCAGACTCGGCGAGTCGAACCGGATCACCCGACCATCACTCAATTCCAGCGCAGGCTTGAGCCGCGCATTGATCCGGACGCCGGGGTCGGCTACAAGCGTGAGGCGTGAGCTTCCACCGTTGCGAGTTTCGACGATTCGGATGACGTCATGGCTTCTCGCGCAGCCGGCAAGAACGGTCCCGCAGACGGCACCGAGGGCGAGCAGGCCCCTGGCGCGGCCGCTCATTCCGCGAGCAATCCCTGGATGCGACGGTCCCATTCCTGGTAGCTGCCGTCGTTCAAATGGAATTCGCCATAGCCTTCGTAGCGGATCATTCCCTTCTTGTCGATCAGCACAAAGCTCGGCCAGTACTGTATCCGGTACAGATTCCAGGTCGCGTCGTCGTTGTCCTGCGCGTTCGGGTACTCGATGCCGTGCTCCTTGAGCGCCCGCGCGACATTCCCCTTGTCGTGCTCGCCGGCATATGGAGGAAACTCCGGCGTGTGAATGCCGATGATGGTGAGCCCCTGCTCCCGATACTTGTGATCGAAGTTGACTAGCGAGGGCACCGTATTCGTGCAGTTGTAACAGGTGTAGACCCAGAAGTTGAGCAGGACTACGCGCCCCCGAAGAGACTCGAGAGTGACCGGCCCGTCGGCGTTGAGCCAGCTCTGGTTCTTCCACGCCGGCGCCGGTCGTGCGACGGTTTGCCCGCCGCTGGAACCGGCGATCCTCGCGCTGATGCGCCCAGGGGATGCGGCGGTCATCGCCAGGAGCCCGGCGCCGGTAATCCCGAGGCCGCCCAGAAGAAAGAGCAGATTTTTTGGCATGTGAGCTCCGATCGCGTGTCCCAAGTAACGAACCGATATGGGAACCGGATCCCCGGTAAGCATTCAACCGCTCAGGTTGCGGCTCGCGCGCTTGAGGCCAGCGGAAGAATGGGATGTGTCGCCACCGGATGGGAAGGCGGCAGGGCAGGCAGCCAGAACAAAAACTAGGGGACCGCCTTTTGCGCGGCCCCCCAGTTTCCTCGTCCAGATATTCGACCCGGCCCGGTTGTCCTAAGGTTTCTTGGCCGTCGCTGTGAAGGTCAGCGGATTGTTGATGAGTCCGGCGCCTTGCGGCGCTGAAGCCGTGGCCCTGAGAGTGTTCGTCCCGGCCGTCGTCCCGAGGGTCCAACTGCCCACCTTTGCGACGCCGTTGGCCCCCGTGACCTGAGTCGCACCGGTGACCTGTCCGCCCCCACTGGTGACGGTGAACGTCACCGTAATCCCGGGCATTGCGCGACCGGCTGGGGTGACCAGCGTCAGCGACGGCGGATCGTTGACCGGGCGCCCGATGATGCCGGTGATCTTGGTCTTCTGGTTTGCGTCCACCTTACCGAGCGTATCGACCGCGCCGAACGGGCTGAACTTGCGCGTGGTGCCGCCCAGCCCTGTCGTTCCGACCATCGCGAAGAGCGGAGTGGGGGAGATCGCGCGCGCGAGTTCCTGGAAGACCCGGCGGACCGGATTCATGCTGAGTTGCGCCGCAGTGCAGTCGAGAAACGGCGCGGCCACCAGCGGAAGAACCTCAACGCTGCCAAACGTGAACGGCGCGATGTTGTGCGCCACTCTCAGTCGGGTCGGATCCGGCGCGGTGAAGTTGCTCGGCTGGCACACCCCGAGGATGACCGTCTGGTTGAACGTGACGGTCGGACCCGTGGTGAATTCATAGAAGAGCGGATACTGGTCAAGCGGTGTCAGCAGCGGCCCAGGCGTGTCCGGAAGCCGGGTAATCGTCAGCAGCGTCGGTTCGGGGACGGAGCCGGCACCGACCTGCACGCCGGCGAACTTGGTTCCGGTGAGCACGGTCGTCGTGGGAGAAGACGGCGTCAGCACCTGGGCGGCGCCGTCAGGATCGAGCGCGCCGAGCGACAGCGTGGAGGAAATGCCGGCGACACAGAAGACGCCGTTGACGAAGCTCACGACCTGCGTCTGCGTCTGCGAGGAGTTGCCACCGATGAGGGTGCCGGCGTGGTAAGCCGTCAGGGTCTGATCCACGATCGCAAAGGCGAAGGCCTGCGCAGCTGCGGCATCACCACCCTGGACCCGGAGGACCATCTGGTCGAACTGCGCGTTGATCGAGTCCGGTGAGGCGAAGAGAGTGGGGATCAGCTCGCGGACCGAGTGGGCGGTTGGGCAGGCATAGGGAACGACCCCGCCGTTGAAGCTCGGAGCGGTCGGGTGAGGCTGGTCGCCACGGTCGGAGGAACAGGCGGCTGCGGCCATGCCGAGCGCAAGCACGGCGAGAGAAATCGGACGACGCATCAGGTTGCCTCCACGAGGCGGGCCAGCAATGTGGGATGAAGCGGCAAAGAGGGGAGGAATGGCCGCGACGAAGCGCACAATGTCTAAGTCAAAGGGAGGAAGCGCAAGAGCCGCACCGCAGATTCATCTGGTGTGCCGCCGTGACGAAGGCGATTGAAGCGTCGGAAGTTAGGAGATGGCAAGGCAGATCGACGCCGTGCCGATCCAGCCGAAGGTGGGCGGGGGTCCATCAGTGAATTGTGGCAGGGTCGCAATCAGCTCCGCACGTTCACCAGTCGCTGGTAACGGGCGTCCTCTTCAAGGCTTCGGAACCACCAACCCGGGTCCTTGGCGAAATTCTCCCGGCGCTGCGGATTCGCTGCGAGGTAGATCTTGAGCTGCTCGATCGCCCGGGTCTTGTCTCCGCAGAGCGCATAGACGAAGGCGGCGATGTTGGCGAGATCCCGCGTCGGGTCCACTTCCGCATCGCCCAGGGATCGGGCGGCCAGGTGGCTGGCGCTGTCGAGCTTTCCGACGCGTGCGAGCACCGCGGCCACCGCGAGCTGATCGTTCAGCTTCTGGAAGGCGCGCTGCGGCTCGGGGGTGAGGTGGAGGATCGAATCCGCGAGCCGCCAGGCCAGCGCGGGATCGGGCGCATCTCCGGTCTTCATGGTCAGCAGCCAGAGCTGGCACTCGACGAACTCATGTTCGGCGGGAAACCGGTGCTGGCCCTGCTGACACCAGTTCTTCGACTTCGTGTAGTCACCCAGATCGTACGACGACAGGAACAGACGATTGAGGACGACGTCCGCGTTACTCAGATATGCGTCCGCTTCGAGCGCCCGGCTTGCGGCCATGTTCACGTCCACACCGGTGCCGGTCTGATTGTACATATGGGAAAGCGTTGCCCACGCACCCGCTTGCGCCGGATTGATTCGTGTGGCGGCTTCGAGATCGGCCTGCGCGTCTGAGAGCAGCTTCGCCGCCTCGGCGCGGTCGGGCTCGAGATTGAGCAGCCAGCGCCAGTAACGCAGATCTCCGCGCTGCTCGAGCGCATCCGCGTCCTTGGCATCAATTGCGAGCGCGTGCTCGACGTGGACGAGCCCGGAGTCGATCAGCTTGCCGGTGAGCGCCGGGTCCGCCGAATTCCGGGAGCGCAGATAGGCGATCGCCGCGCGCAGCACGCTCGGGTCAGGCCACTGGGGGTCCAGCGGCTCGGCGAGTGCGAGCAGCGAATCCGCCACGTCGTAGGCCCGAGTCATCCCGACGGTGTCGCCGGCAGCGAGCCTGTCCTCCGCACTCTTCCGTCGCTGTTCCGCCTGCTGCAGCAGCGACCATGCGGCCACGTTCGTCGTGCTCTGCCGCTGCTCCCGAATTCTCAGTTCCTCGCCCAGGCGCTTCCTGATCAGGTCGGCAACCTGGCCGGTCAATGAATCCCGGAGGACCAGCAGCTTGCCGCTCGGTTGTTCGAAACTGGCCCGGTCGAGGTCGACCCCGCTCGGTCCGTCGACGAGCCGGACATTCACGCGTACCCGATCGCCCTCTGGTTCGACGGTGCCTTTGACGAGAATCCCGGCGCCAAGCGCTCGCGCCATGCTGTCTGCCGGAATGTTGCCAACACGATAGGGCTGAACCCCGCCTTTGGAGATGACGGTGAGGCCCTGCACCTCGCCCAGCGTTCCGATCAGCCCCTCGGTGAGACCGTCGGCCAGGTACCCGAGATCTTTCTTGGGACTCAGGTCCTCGAAGTAGGCGACCGCAATGTGATGGGGATCGAGTCCCGAGTTGCCGGCCAGCGCGGGGACACGATGGCTGCTGAGCCGCCACGCGGCGAGTCCCCCGGCGAGCACGAGCACGGCCGCCGCCCCCCATGTCCACCGCCGGGCATACCACGGTTTATCTGCGATGACGGGCAGCATGCGCGAGGCGGCCCGCCGCTGAGCGGTCATGCGGGTCGCGGTCCGGCGCGTCGAGGTCGTACCGGCGGGGACGCCCAGCATCTCGGCGAACTGCGAGGCGGTCTGCGGACGGTCCGCCGGGGTCTTGTTGAGGGCGCAGAAGATCGCGTCTTCGACTTCATCGGGCACCGTATCGCGCACGACCTGCAGGCTGGGCACCTGCTCCATCGCGTGTCGCGCCATGATGGAGCGCGGCGTGATGCCGGTGAATGGCGGTTGTCCCGCGAGCATCTCGTAGAGCACGCAGCCCAGACTGTAGATGTCGCTCGTGGGACCGACTTCATCCGCGGTGGATTGTTCGGGGCTCATGTAGAGCGGCGTGCCGACCGCCATGCCGGTCTCGGTGAGTTTCTCACTGCCGGCGGCGGACACGGCGCGCGCGATGCCGAAGTCGGCGACGAGCGCATGGCCTCCGGAGAGGAGAATATTCTCCGGCTTGATGTCGCGATGAATGACACCCATGCTATGCGCGTAGCCGAGCGCGTCCGCCACCTCGATGGCGATTTCGAGTGCATCCTCGATCGGCAGCAGGTGATCCCGTTTGATCCGGTCGCGCAGCGACTCGCCCACCACAAAAGGCATGACGTAGTAAAGGAGCCCGTCGGCCTCGCCGGAATCGTAGAGCGAGAGGATGTGCGGATGCTGCAGGCGGGCCGCGACCATGATCTCGCGGTTGAACCGCTCGGCGCCGAGCGAGGCGGCGAGCTCGGGATGCAGCACCTTGATGGCCACACCGCGCCCATGCTTCACGTCGTTGGCGAGGAAGACCGTGGCCATGCCCCCGCGACCGATCTCTCCATCGATCTGGTAGCGGTCACCGATGGACTGTTTCAGGCGTTCGAGGATGTCTGCCACAGCTCCGGAGGGGCGAAGAGCGGGGGATACATGCGTCAAGGCTGTATATATACGGAGATTCAACGGCTTAGGCTAGCCAGTGGCCGGGGCGAGACGGTCGCTGCCGGTGCTGCGGTCCGGCCCGGTGCAACTCTTTCGGCGGTGCGTCCGTCTATATCTTCGACTTTGTGGAATAAATAACCTGCACACCAGAGCCTATGCCGACCTACCTCGGAGAATTCGAACAGCTGGTGCTTCTCGCCCTCGTCCGCCTCGCCGACGAGGGCTACGGCGTCGCCGTACACGACGACATCCAGCGTCGGACCGGCCGCGACCCGAGTCTCGGCACCGTCTATACCACCCTCAGTCGGCTCGAGGCGAAAGGGTTCATCCGGTCCCGTCTTGGCGAGCCGTCGGCGGAGCGGGGAGGGCGCCGGAAGAAGTTCTTTGCGATCGAGCCCGCGGGACATCGTGCGCTCTCGCTGGCGCTCGGAGCGATCCGGCAGATGAGCAAGGGACTCAATGCCGCGTGGGGGGAACGGTGACGCGGGCAGCTTCTGCGCTCGGCGCGCCGCGGCTGGCGGTCTGGCTACTCGAGCATCTGCTTCCCGCGGACTGCCGCGAGGCGCTGATCGGCGATCTGCTCGAGCTCTACCAAGGTCGATCCGATGCGGGCGGCCTCGGAGGGCAACTCTGGTTCTGGCGCGCGACCGCGGGTGCGCTGCTGACCTGCCGAACGTCGCAGCCTCGCGCACCCACTTTGAGAAACCATTTTCTGATCGGCCTGACCGGAGACGTGCACTATGCCGTTCGCATGCTCGGCCGCCGACCTGGTTTCACCGCTCTGGCCGCGCTCACTCTGGCGGTCGGAATCGGGGCAACAACGGCCATCTTCAGCGTGGTCGACCCGGTTCTCTTTCAGGCGCTGCCGTATCCGCACCCTGACCGTCTCCTGGTGATTATGGAACGCTCGCAGGACGGCACTCCTTCCAACAGCGGCTTCGTCACCTATACGGATCTCGCCCGGCAGAGCCGCACGCTCGAATCGATCGCGGCGATCGGCAGCTGGCGTCCGACGATTTCCGGCGAGAGCGAGCCCGAGAGTCTCGCCGGGCAACACGTCTCGTGGACCTATTTCAGTGTGCTCGGTGTCCGCCCCGCGCTCGGCCGAGGATTTCGGGCTGAGGAGGACGTTCTCAATGCGGATCGCGTCACCGTGCTGAGTGATGGCCTCTGGCGCCGGCGATTCGGTGCGGACACGGCGATTGTCGGAAAACGGATCGTTCTCGATGGCGTTCCTTTCTCGGTGATCGGCGTCATGGGCCCGCAGTTCGAAAACCCGATCGGCGCGGACGTGCAGCTGTGGACGCCCCTCCGGTACGATGCGTCGCTCCCCTGGGCCTGCCGCACCTGCCGGCATCTCCGCATGCTCGGGCGCCTGCGTGTGGAGCGCACGAAATCCGAGGCGGAGCGCGAACTCGCCGTGCTTTCGGGGCAGATGTTCCGCGCGTACCCCAAGGAGTATCCGGCGGAAGGCTTCCTCGTCGACCGGCTTTCGGACAGTCTCGCGCAATCCGTTCGGCCGGCGCTGCTCGCCGTTCTCGGGGGCGTCGCGCTGCTGCTGCTCATCGCCTGCGCGAACGCCGCGAGTCTCATCCTGACGCGAGCGCAGCAACGGGAACGGGAGTTCGCCATCCGGCTGGCGCTCGGGGCCGCGCGGCGCCGCGTCGTCGCGCAGCTGCTCACCGAAAGTCTGCTGCTCGCGGCCCTTGGCGGAGTCGGCGGGATTGTCCTCGCCTTCGCAGGATTGCGGCTCCTTCGCGGCCTGCGTCCGGCTGATCTTCCGCGCCTCGATGCCGTCCGACTGGACGCGCGGGTGCTCGCCTTTGCGCTGGCAACAACGGCGCTGGCCGGCATACTCTCGGGTCTCATGCCCGCCTTCCACGCAGCGCGGAACGATCTGCATGCCGGCATGCAGCGAAGCGGCCGAGGCAGGACCGGGCCGGGCAGCGCGCACCTTTCGCGAGGCGTTCTCGTGATCGGTGAAGTAGCTATCGCTTTTATGCTGATGATCGGGGCAGGGCTCCTTTTCCGAAGCGTAGCGCGAGTACTCGCAGTGGCTCCGGGTTTCGAGACGGATCATCTCCTCACTATGGGCGTCCAGGTGAGTGGCACTCGCTTCGACAACGATACCGTCACCCGCGCCTTCTTCACCGAGGCTCTCCGCGCCGTCACCGCGGTTCCTGGCGTCTCCTCGGCCGCATTCGTGAGCCAGCTTCCTCTCGCCGGCAACGAGGATGAGTACACCGTTCACAGCGAATCCCATCCGAACGCCAATCCGGAACTGGACCCATGGGCTGTCCGGTATGCCACGAGCCCTGGCTACCTGCAAGCGATGCGCATTCCGCTGCTTGGCGGCCGACTTCTCGAGGAAACCGACCGCGCCGAGGCGGCGCCGGTGATCGTGATCAGCCGAACGCTGGCATCGCGGCTGTGGCCGGGAAAGAGTCCGATTGGCGAGCGAGTCCGCGTGGGCGCGGCCGATGACGGGCCGTGGAGAACGATCGTCGGAATCGTGGGCGATGTGCGACACGAATCGCTCGATGGGGAACAGACCGACGCGATTTATCTCCCCGAAGTCCAGTGGCCGCGCGCTGACGACGCGATGGATCTCGCGGTGAGAACCCGGAGCGACCCTGCGGCGATTGCGCCTGCCGTGCGACGGGCGGTGTGGAGCGTAGATCGCGACCAGGCGATTGTTCAGGTCGCGACCATGGATCAGCTGGTCCGCGCGACGACGGCACGCCGCCGATTTTCGCTCGCCCTCTTCGGCATCTTCGGCGTCGTGGCGATGGTGCTGGCTGCGGCCGGCATCTATGGGGTGTTGTCGGGCAGCGTCACGGCGCGCACCCGGGAGATCGGTATCCGCTCCGCGCTGGGTGCCTCTAACGGTCAACTGCTGCGATCGGTCCTTCGTGAGGGATTGAAGCTCGCCTGCACCGGTTTAGTCCTCGGTGGCCTCGGTGCACTCGCGCTCTCGCGTCTCCTTTCCGGATTGCTCTTCAACATCACGCCTTCCGATCCGCTCACCTATCTGGCGGGCGGGCTCCTGCTTCTCGTGGTCTCGGTCTGTGCGTGCTATCTCCCGGCCCGACGCGCAGCCCGGGTCGACCCGGTGATCGCCTTTCGCTCCGAGTAGCTCGGCAGGCAGCCTGCCGGGTGTCGGTCGAAAGGCGCGCACGATTCAGCCGGCTTTCGGCGCGCGACGCGGCCCGACCGTCCCCGGCTTGTCGGCTCCGAGTGGGTGGCGTACCTTCTCGCCCCATGGCAATTCTCGCGAGTCCACGTCAACGCGCTGCGGCGATCATCCTGATACTCGGGATCGCCCTGCTGATCGCGTTGATGCCGTTCGCCACCGGGCTCATCGGTGGACTCGCACTGTACGTAGTGCTGCTTCCATTCCATGCGCTGCTGCGGAAGCGACTCGGCTCGCGCGTCGCCGGAAGCGTGGTCGTGGCCGTCGCTCTGTTACTGCTCGTCGTTCCGATTGTCAGCTTCGCCGGACTGCTGGTCGCACAGGCGCAGGAGATCGCCGGCGGCATCCTTCGAAGCCCGCTCCTCGGTCGGCTTGCCACGCTCAAGGTGGGGCGGTTCGATGTCGGTCCGCAGATCGCGCAGGCGGGGCAGGAGGTGGTGACGTGGATCGGCAGCAGCGCGCTCGGCTTGATCGGAACCGCGACGCGGGTGGGACTCAATCTGACTATCGCGCTCTTCGTGCTGTTCTACCTGCTGACGAGTCCCGCGAACACCTGGTCCACGGTCAAACCGTTCTTCCCGTTCTCCGATGAGAACGCCGAGGCGCTCCGCACCCGGTTTCGGGACGTGACGGTGTCGACGATCATCGGCACGGGACTGGTCGCGCTGATTCAGGGCACGCTGGTGGCACTGGGGTTCTGGGCCACGGGACTCTCGAATGCACTCTTCTGGGGCGCGGTCACCGTGGTCCTGAGCATCCTCCCGGTAGTAGGGAGCGCACTGGTCTGGGGACCTGGCACGGCGAGCCTGGCGAGTGACGGTCACTATGTTGCGGCGTTGCTGCTTGCAGCCGGCGGAGTGCTGGTCGTGGGTAATGTCGACCTGGTAATCCGTCCGTTGATCTTCCGTCGCTATGCCCAGATTCATCCGCTGGTGACGCTGATCGGCGCCGTGGCCGGGGTCGGGTATTTTGGGCTGCTGGGCATTCTGATCGGCCCCCTCGCGCTGCAATATTTCTTCGAGCTCATCCGCATGTATGGCGAGGAGTACGTTCGGAAGCCATCCTTATGATCTAGAAGCCGGAATTCACTCGGCGCCCCGATTTTCCGCCCCAGCATGGCCCTCCTTCAGACGATTTTCACGACTTCCTCACTATCTTTCACGGTGGAATCACGGGTTTTCCTTAGTCCTATGATAACCCGCTAATCCCTTCTAGCGGTGGCGCTTCCCTATTCCACATCAGGTTCCTGCACTTCACCGGAGCTCCCATGGCGACGGCGGAATACGAGATCAAGCGTTCTCGATCCAATTCCAAGAGTACCCCGCGCGCGCGTTCGAAATCGAAGCAATCTTCCGATCGACCTTTCGAAGGCATCGACCCCCACCAGCTGCTCAAGGTGCTGACCGCGGTCCGCCGCGGCGACTTCACCGTGCGCATGCCGGTGGACCAGATCGGCATGGCCGGGAAGATCAACGACGCGCTCAACGACATAATCGAGCTCAACCAGGAGACCGCGCGCGAGTTCGAAAGAGTCAGCAAGGCGGTGGGCAAGGAAGGGAAGATCACCCAACGCGCGAGCCTCCGCGGTGCTGGCGGGTCATGGGCCCAGACGGTGGCGGCGGTGAATACGCTGATCGGCGATCTGGTGCAGCCGACGACGGAGGTGGCGCGCGTGCTCGGCGCGGTCGCGAAGGGCGACCTCTCCCAGACGATGGCGCTGGAAATCGAAGGCCGGCCGCTGATGGGCGAGTTCCTCCGCATCGGTCGCACGGTGAACGTCATGGTGGACCAGCTCGGCTCGTTCGCCTCGGAAGTGACGCGCGTCGCGCGGGAGGTCGGCACTGAGGGCAAGCTGGGCGGCCAGGCCAAGGTGAAGGGCGTGGCCGGCACATGGAAGGACCTGACGGACAATGTGAATTCGATGGCGAGCAACCTGACGGCGCAGGTCCGGAATATTGCCGAAGTGACGACCGCGGTCGCCAAGGGAGAGCTCAACAAGAAGATCACGGTGGACGTCCGTGGCGAAATTCTGGAGCTCAAGGACACGATCAATACGATGGTGGACCAGCTCAACTCCTTCGCCTCCGAAGTGACGCGCGTAGCGCGCGAAGTGGGCACGGAAGGAAAGCTGGGTGGTCAGGCCGTGGTGAAGGGCATTTCGGGAACGTGGAAGGACCTGACGGACAACGTGAACTTCATGGCCGGCAACCTGACCGGTCAGGTGCGTAACATCGCGGAAGTCG